>NZ_CP080414.1:4477500-4513856 GCF_019457615.1 Shewanella zhangzhouensis | reverse complement strand
TGTTCCATCCCCAAAAAATAACTATCCAAAGGAGGAGTATTCTATCGGGACTCTAACGGGATCGCTATCCTTAAAATAGAATTATCAACAGGGAGATCTCAAGATCTGAATAACTCTGATCAGTCAAGATCGAAAAGGATCTATTTCAAGGCCCAATGGCGGAAATCCTGCTTTATTAAGGGATCCATATTGATCTATAATGCGCGACTTCTGATCTTGTTAGTTACCCTTGGATCTACCAGATATTGTGTAGATGCACAGAGTTATCCACATTCTGTAGGGTTCTTAACAAGGCTAATGAAGAAAAAATCTGGCTGTAATGTGTCGCTGTAGAGTCGCGCTTCTTGACGGGAGGCGTTTAGGTGATTACAATTCGGCCTCTTTTTTATGCCCTTGTCTCTGATTTCTGATTTTTGGTTTCAGCGTCAAGGAATGTTAACCAGTAAAGACGGATTGCCACCATGAGTAAACGTACTTTTCAACCTAGCAACCTGAAGCGCAAGCGTTCTCACGGCTTCCGCGCTCGCATGGCTACAGCTAACGGCCGCAAGGTACTGGCTCGTCGCCGTGCCAAGGGCCGCGCTCGTCTGTCTGCCTAATCAGGTCGACATCTAGGTGACTAGCTACACCTTTACGCGGGAGTTACGTTTGTTAACTCCCGCGCAATTTCAAGCTGTTTTCACCAATCCTATCAAAGCATCTTCTGCTGAAATCACTTTGCTTGCTACTCCCAACACTCAGGAACATCCTCGAGTGGGTTTAACTGTGCCAAAAAAACAGGTTAAACGCGCCCATGACCGCAACCGGGTTAAACGGGTGATTAGGGAAAGCTTCAGAATGCATCAACACGACCTGCCTTCATTGGACATAGTTGTGCTGGTTCGCAAAGGGGTTATGGATTTGGAGAATCCCGAACTTCACAAGCTGGTAGATAAGCTATGGCGCAAACTCAGTCGCCGTTTCAATGGCTAGCCACCAAGCTTATTCGCGGCTACCAAATATTTATCAGCCCAATCCTTGGGCCTAAGTGTCGTTTTCAGCCAACTTGCTCACATTACGCCATTGAAGCCATCCAGCTTCACGGTGTTATAAAAGGCAGTTGGTTTGCAGCCAAACGCATATTAAAATGTCACCCTTTACATCCGGGCGGCAACGATCCCGTCCCTCCGAAAAAAGACAGGTGTAATAAATAAGGCTATGGAATCACAACGCAATCTATTGCTCATCGGCCTGCTGTTTGTCAGCTTTTTGCTTTGGCAACAGTGGGAATCCGACAAGGCGCCCAAGCCAGCCACAGAAGTAACTGCGGCGGCCCAAATCCACGACCAGGCTATCAACAGTGACGTTCCAACAGCCGATGCCGGTGTACCTGCCACAGTGGCAGCAACCCAAAACCTGATCCGCGTTACCACAGATCAACTGGAAATCCAGATTAATCCTGTGGGGGGTGACATAGTGCATGCCGCCCTGCTCACCCATAAGCTGGAACAAAACGAAGAAGCACCTTTTGTTCTGCTGGAGCAGAAAAACAATTTCACCTACATCGCCCAGAGTGGTCTGATTGGTCGTGATGGTATCGACAGCGCCGCCAGTGGCCGCGCCAAGTTCGCTGCCGCCGCCGACGCCTACACCCTTGCTGACGGCCAGGACACCCTGGAAGTGCCTCTGACACTGACCACAGATACCGGTGTGAACTTCACCAAGGTGTTTGTGTTCAAGCGTGGCCAGTTTGATGTGGGCGTGGATTACCGCGTTGCCAACAACTCAGCAGCCCCTGTGCAGGTGCAGATGTATGGCCAAATCAAGCAAACCATCACTGCCAGTGAAAGCAGCATGATGATGCCCACCTATCGTGGCGCCGCCTTCTCAACCGCCGATGTGCGTTATGAGAAGTACAGCTTCGATGACATGGGTAAGAAAGACCTCGAAGAGCCTACTCTGGGTGGTTGGGTTGCCATGCTGCAACACTACTTCGTGTCGGCCTGGGTACCTGCCGCATCTGACAAGAACACCCTGTTCACCTCTGTCAGTGCCGGTGGCCTTGCCAATATCGGCTTTAAAGGCTCAGTTCATGACGTAGCCCCCGGTGCCACTGAAACCATTTCTGCCACCTTCTACGTAGGTCCAAAAGACCAGGCGGCGCTGTCTGCTCTGTCTGACACCCTGAACCTGGTAGTGGATTACGGCTTCCTCTGGTGGTTGGCTGTGCCTATCCACTGGATCCTGATGTTCTTCCAGAGTCTGGTGCACAACTGGGGTGTGGCCATCATTCTGGTGACCCTGACTGTACGTGGTCTCCTGTATCCGCTGACCAAGGCACAGTATGTGTCCATGGCCAAGATGCGTAACCTGCAGCCCAAGTTGCAGGACCTGAAAGATCGCTTCGGTGATGACCGTCAGAAGATGGGTCAGGCCATGATGGAGCTGTACAAGAAGGAAAAGGTAAACCCAATGGGCGGCTGTCTGCCCATCCTGCTGCAGATGCCAATCTTCATCGCCCTGTACTGGGTGCTGCTGGAAAGCGTTGAACTGCGCCACGCGCCGTTCATGCTGTGGATCCAGGATTTGTCGGTGCAGGACCCTTACTACGTACTGCCACTGCTGATGGGCGCTTCCATGTGGATGATGCAGAAGATGCAGCCAATGGCCCCCAACATGGACCCAATGCAACAGAAGATGCTGCAGTGGATGCCGATGATCTTCACCGTATTCTTCCTGTGGTTCCCAGCAGGTCTGGTACTCTACTGGCTGGTGGGTAACCTGGTTGCCATCACCCAGCAGAAGATTATTTATGCCCAGCTGGAGAAAAAAGGCTTAAAATAAGCCCATTTTTCAGGCTACACACTAAAAAGGCGACCTGAGGTCGCCTTTTTGTTTCTTTTTTGAAGTACACCATTAAGCGGAAAGACACGTGACGACAGACACCATAGTGGCACAGGCCACCGCGCCCGGTCGGGGCGGCGTAGGCATTATCCGGGTTTCCGGCAAGCTGGCCAGCGATGTGGCCCATGCCCTGCTGGGACGCCTGCCCAAACCCCGCTACGCCGATTTCTGCGACTTCAAAGCGGCCGATGGCAGCGTGATTGATCAGGGCATAGCCTTGTTCTTCAAGGGCCCCAACTCCTTTACCGGCGAAGATGTACTGGAATTGCAGGGCCACGGCGGCCAGGTGGTGATGGACATGCTCATTCGCGCCGTGCTCAAGGTTAAAGGGGTACGTATTGCCCGCCCCGGCGAGTTCAGCGAGCAGGCGTTTATGAACGACAAGCTGGATTTGACCCAGGCCGAAGCCATTGCCGACCTGATTGATGCCACCAGCGAACAGGCCGCCAAGAGCGCCCTGCACTCGCTGCAAGGTGAGTTCTCGACTCAGGTGCATACCCTGGTGGACAAAATCACCAACCTGCGTCTGTATGTGGAAGCCGCCATCGACTTTCCCGACGAAGAAGTGGATTTTTTGAGTGACGGCAAAATTGCCGCCGCGCTTTACGCCATTATCGACCAGCTTGATGAAGTGCAGGCCAGCGCCAAGCAAGGCAGCATTATCCGTGAAGGCATGAAAGTGGTGATTGCCGGTCGCCCCAACGCCGGTAAGTCCAGCCTGCTCAATGCCCTGGCAGGTAAAGAATCAGCGATTGTGACCGACATTGCCGGCACCACCCGCGACGTTCTGCGGGAGCACATTCACCTCGACGGTATGCCACTGCACATTATCGATACCGCTGGTCTGCGGGACACCACAGACGAAGTGGAGCGTATTGGTATTGAGCGCGCCTGGAGCGAAATAGCAAGCGCCGATCGGGTGCTGTTTATGGTGGATGGCACAGACACGGCGGCGGTTGACCCACACGAGATCTGGCCCGATTTTATCGACCGTCTGCCCCAGGCACTGGGAGTTACCGTGGTGCGCAACAAAGCCGACCTGACCGGCGAGCCACTGGAGGCCACCGAAGAGCAAGGCTACAGCGTCTACCGGATTTCGGCCAAGACCGGCCTGGGTGTGGATGCGCTCAAGCAGCACCTGAAATCGCTGATGGGTTATCAAAGTAACCTCGAAGGCGGCTTTATCGCCCGTCGTCGTCACCTGGAAGCGCTTGAGCAAGCCTCAGAGCATCTGCAACTGGGCAAGGTGCAGCTGGAGGTGTATCTGGCGGGCGAACTGCTGGCCGAGGAGCTGCGGATGGCGCAGCAGGCACTGTCTGAAATCACCGGCGAATTTACCTCAGACGATTTGCTGGGCAAGATTTTCAGCTCCTTCTGTATCGGCAAATAAACCGCTTTCAGCGGCATAAAACGCGATTGTCGCCCAGCGGCAGTCGCGTTTTTTATTGGCTCAACTAAGCAGCCAAAACAGCGCAATACTCACCATCATCAGCGATGACACACGTCCAAGCCAGGCACCGCGGCCCTTGGCCAGCAGCAGTTGATTCACCCTGTGGCCGCCGTAGGCGTAAATCAGCAGATTCAGGCATTCAATCAGTGCCACCAGACTCACAAACAGCAGGGTCTGGATCCCAAGCGGCAAGCTTGGGCTGATAAAAGGTGGCAGCAGCGTCATCATAAACAGCCACGACTTGGGGTTGGAAATGGCCACCGAAAAGCCCCGCAGCATCAGTTCACCACTGCAGCTATCCGCCTGCACCGCCGCCAAACTGGTGGATGCATTACGCCAGCCATCAATCCCCATCCACAGCAGATAAAGCGCGCCAAGGTATTTAAACAGCTGCATCAACAGCGGCTGTTCAACCAACACCTGGGTGTACCCAAGAAGTGCGGTAAGGGCTATCAAGGAAACGCCCACCACTTCGCCGGCAATTACCCACAGCGAGCGCCGGACTCCCAAACTGGCACCAAAACTCAGCGCCAACATCATGCAAAGCCCCGGCGATACCGAAATCACAAAGAAGGTTGGGATAAACATCAGCAGCAACATCCACTCAGACATCTGCCCGCCCTCACCCTTGTGACTCTGGTCGCGCAACCAGTCCGGGGATAGCGCCAAGGTAAGCAAGGCCCGCCTCGGTAAATCCATAGCCATGCAGCAGGGTGGCGGCAAAAGGCGGCGTTAACAGCGGCGTGTCACTGCTAACCCTATGCACCCAATCCGGATTCCCTATGGCAGCAGTGCCAATGGCGACCAGGTCGCCGCCTGCGTCCAGCACCTGCTGCGCCGCCGCGCCATCACGGATATTGCCTGCAAACATCAGTACTGTTTTGCCAATAAGGGCATTGGTCACTTCGCCAAGCAGCGCTGTCTCTTTGCCGCAGGCCTGCTTGAAGCTATCGCCCATGGAAAAATGCACATAATCGATATCCGCTGTCGCCAGTAAATCGGCTACTTCCAGCTGATGATCAAGTTCTATTCCTTCGACACTGGCATAGCTTTCCGGCGACAACCTCACCCCTAACAGGAAGCTGCGGGGCAGTCGCTGACGTATGCCATGGATGATTTCAATCAGCAGCCGGGCACGATTCTCAAGGCTGCCTCCCCAGCGGTCGCTGCGCCGGTTAAGCATGGGATTTAAAAAGTTACACAGCAAAAAGTGATGGGCAGCGTGCAGCTCAACCCCATCCAATCCGGCCTGATAGGCGCGCTCGGCAGAAGCAATAAAGGCAGCTATCAGCTGCTGAATTCCGGCTTCATCAAGCTCAGTCACCCCAAGCGGATAACGGCCACCGGGCGCCTCGGCGCCTGGACCAACAGGTGCAGTGCCATTCAGCGCAGGCGCCGCGCGCACCCCGCCATGATGAAGTTGCACCAACGCCAGCGCGTCGTTGGCCTTTGCCGCCCTGGCAAACCGGCTGAAGGCTTGCTGCTGATGGTCTGTCATCAAGGCTGGCTGCCCTGCCCAGCAGCGACCGCCCGGCCACACTTGGGTAGCCGCCGCAATCAGCAGCCCAAAACCACCTTTGGCACAATGCTCGAGCCAGTCGAGTTCTGCCTGACTCGGATTGCCATCGGCATCGCTCATGTTATGGGTCAGCGGTGCCAGCACGGCACGATTCTTAAGCCGCACACCCGCCCGGGCAAACTCAAACCCGCTGTTTAATGCCTGACGCATTTGTCTCTCCAACTCATCAATCACAATGGCGACACGATAACTCACGACAGAAAAGATATAATCTATCCTTCAGGAAAGATATTAATGCCCAACAAGACACAATCGGCAGTCAATCTCGAGGATAGAAGCATGGGCCAACACAAGCTGGATACCTTGTATTTAATGCGACTGCTGGTCTGCATTGTGCGCTTTGGCTCCTTTGCCAGGGCGGCAGAGCATTTGGGCATTACCCCGAGTAAGGCCTCGAAAGATTTACGCTATTTAGAACAAAGCCTCGGCACTGTGCTGCTTAACCGCACCACCCGCCGGCTACAACTGACCGATGCCGGGGAGCTCACCTACCGCCAGGCAGACCAGATGCTTGCCCTGCACGAACAACTGCTGGACGGGCTACAAAACCGCCGCGAGAGCCTGAGTGGTGAACTGAGGATCACCGCCCCCATGCTGTGGGGTGAAGTGATGCTCACACCTCTGCTGCTTAAATTCAGGCAACAGCACCCATCGGTGCGGCTGGTCACCGACTTCAGTAATCGCACCTCAGATTTGCTGCGGGACAATATTCATGTGGCGTTTCGCAGCACCGAGCTTAACCGCGAGCCCTATCTCGCCCGCTTTATTGCCAGGGATGAGATGGTGCTTTGCGCCAGCAAGGCTTATATGAGTGACAAATCAGCCCTTTGCAGGCCGGAAGAATTACATCAGCACAGCCTTATCAGCCGCTGCACCGATTACTCACGCCACGAACGCTGGACCTTGATGGATAAGGGAAAGGAACTGCATATGGACGTGGCGGGTGAACTTGCCTTCAGCCACAAGCAGGCAATTTATGCCGCCATGCAGCAGGGCTTTGGCATCGCCATCCTGCCCCGCTATCTGGTGGCCGATGAGCTGCAGGCCGGTACTGTGGTCGAAGTCTTGCCCGACTTTCGCCCCAAGGGCGCAAGCTTCTATGCGCTTTACACCCAGCGCCGGGCCGAATCGGCGCTGGTGACTCACTTTATCGACTTTGTGATAGCCGAGATGGCTGCCCGCGCGGCGTTCGACGCAGCCTGAGTGGACTGGAACTTATCAATTGCCCGGAGCTTGCGGACCATTTACCAGAGCCTCATCCAGTTTGGGAAGCTCAGATATGTTTTGCAGGTCGGTCATTTTTTGCAGATCGGTCATTTTTTGCAGATCATCACTTCTTTGCGCCAACACCCGCACTAGGTTTTCCAAATTGGCAGCAAGGGCTTTGGCCTTTTCTTCGGGGAACTTGCCCGCCAGAGAGGTTTCCAACTTCTGACGCAGGGCGGCAAGCACTGCTTCTTTGTCTATATCGTCCACCTTGGTTTTAAGCTCAGCGGCGGCGCCGGCAATCTCCTGCAGTTCGGGCAAAATCCTGGCATTTTTCAGTGGTGCCAGCAGCTCAAGATCCTTCAGGCTGGCGCTGTCCACCTTGTCATCCAGGGTCACCAGCAGGTTATCAACCTTATCCAGGGTCTGTTCGCTGCGCTCAAGGAAGGGCGAAATGGCCGAGTCCTGCACCACGCCGGTCAGCTTATCCACTGTCAGGTACAAAAGCGCGGCCACCACAATCACAGGCATCAGCATGCCGGTAACCAACCCAACCCAGAAATTATTCAAACCGGCTGTAAAATTCTTCATCGCAATTCCCTTTAGTGAAGTCGTACTGAAGCGAGCCATTCCAGCGAAACGACTCGCCTGAATCACATTAGGTTGTTCCACCATTTTCAACAAGTTTAAACGAGGTGGATACTGGCACCAGCTCACACATCAGGCTTTGGGCAACCTGTCGGCCAGCATATTCATCAGATGGCCAATCTTGGGCGACAACTGCCGATTATGGGGATACAAGCCCCAAATTCCCTCTTTGGGTTCCTGAAATGGCTTGAGCAGCACCAGCAAGCGGCCGTCACGAATCGCTTCATCCACGTAATAGCCGGGCAGCTGGGCTATCCCCATGCCCGCCAATGCCGCCGCCAGCAGGGTGTTGCCGCTGCTGCAACTGAGGCGCCCTTTCACCTTCAGGCTGCGAAGCTTGCCCTCTTCCTGAAAACGCCAGAATGGCAGGCTACCGAGCAAACATTGATGACGACCGAGCTCCGACAGCGAATGGGGGGCACCATGGCGGCCGATATAGTCCGGCGACGCCACCAGATACTGCACCCGCTCGGCCAGCTTTCGCGCCATCATAGAGGAATCCGGTAGCACCCCGAGGCGAATCGCCAAATCAAAGCCACCCTGCACCAAATCGAGCTGTTGATTGGTCAGCTCGCATTGCACTTCCACCTGGGGAAACTGCTGCATGTATTCCAGTACTATGGGCATCACATATTGCTCGCCGTAGGTCACAGGCGCCGTCATGCGGATAAGCCCGCGCGGCTCATTTTTAAGGGACGACACCGCCCGCTCGGCTTCATCCAGACCATCGAGCACCTGGCGGCAGTGGCGGTAAAACAGTTGCCCGTCTTCGGTAAGCGACACCTTGCGCGTAGTGCGGTACAAAAGCTTGCTGCCAAGGCGCTCTTCAAGCTCGCGCACCTGGCGGCTCACCTGCGCGGTACTGATCCCAAGCCGACCGGCAGCCGTGGTAAAGCTTTGCGCCTCGGCCACGGCCACAAATTCACAAATCCCTTCCCAGCGCATGATTATTTCTATCCAGTAAAAGTTATTTACCAATAGAGCCAATTATCAATTCACAGTAAATAAATACAATCACATTCACACACAAAGCGTCTGGGCCGTGCCCAGGCATCGGCTTTGGACTATCAATAATGAATCCGGTCATCTGCAAGGCCGCATTTACTGAGGAAGGAAATCCTATGTCTGCATCCTTTATTAAATCCCGCGCCGCCATTGCCTGGGGCCCGGGCCAGCCCTTATCCGTTGAAGAAGTGGATGTGATGTTGCCCAAGGCCGGAGAAGTGCTGGTGCGCATTGTCGCCACGGGCGTGTGCCACACCGATGCCTTTACCCTGTCGGGCGATGACCCGGAAGGCGTGTTTCCGGCTATTTTGGGCCACGAAGGCGGCGGCATTGTGGAAATGGTCGGCGAAGGCGTAACCAGCGTGGCAGTGGGCGACCATGTGATCCCGCTTTACACCGCCGAATGCGGTAAATGTAAGTTCTGTACCTCGGGCAAGACCAACTTGTGCTCAGCGGTGCGCGCCACCCAGGGCAAAGGCCTGATGCCGGACGGCACCACCCGCTTCTATAAAGATGGCGAGCCGATTTATCACTACATGGGCTGCTCCACTTTCAGTGAATACACAGTGCTGCCGGAAATATCCCTCGCCAAGGTCAACCCCGAAGCGCCGCTTGAAGAAGTGTGTCTGCTGGGCTGCGGTGTCACCACCGGCATGGGCGCTGTGCTCAAAACCGCCAAGGTGAAGAAAGGTGACACAGTGGCTATTTTCGGCCTCGGCGGCATTGGTTTGTCGGCGGTGATTGGCGCGACCATGGCCGGAGCCAGCCGCATCATTGGTATCGATATCAACGACAGTAAGTTTGAGCTGGCCAAAAAGCTTGGCGCCACCGACTGCATCAACCCCAAAGACTACGACAAGCCGATTCAGGACGTGATTGTTGAGATGACCGACGGCGGCGTGGATTTTTCATTTGAGTGCATCGGCAATGTGAATGTAATGCGAAGCGCGCTGGAGTGCTGCCATAAGGGCTGGGGCGAGTCAGTGATCATTGGCGTGGCCGGAGCAGGGCAGGAAATTTCCACCCGTCCATTCCAGCTGGTCACCGGCCGGGTGTGGCGCGGCAGTGCCTTTGGCGGCGTGAAAGGACGCTCCGAACTGCCGGGCATTGTTGAACAGTATCTGCGCGGTGAATTTGCCCTGAGTGACTTTATCACCCACACCATGGGACTGGATGCGATTAACGAAGCGTTCGATCTGATGCACGAAGGCAAAAGTATCCGCAGCGTGATCCATTACGATCGCAAATAAGGAGCCGCCATGACACTGGAACTAATCAGTGCCAATCGCAGTTTTGATGGCTGGCACAAGCAATACAGTCATCAATCCAGCAGCCTGGATTGCAAGATGCGCTTTGCGATTTTTCTGCCTCCCCAGGCCGAAACCCAAAGCGTACCTGTGCTTTATTGGCTATCAGGCCTCACCTGCAGCGATGAAAACTTTATGCAGAAGGCAGGCGCACAGCGGCTGGCCGCGACGCTCGGGCTTGCTATTGTTGCCATGGACACCAGCCCTCGGGGCGAAGGTGTGGCCGACGATCCCGATGGCGCCTGGGACTTTGGCCTGGGGGCAGGTTTTTATCTCAATGCCACCGAAGCGCCATGGAGTAAGCACTACCGCATGTACGATTATGTGGTGAAAGAGCTGCCGAAGCTGATTGAAACCAATTTTCCGGTCAGCAGCAAACGCAGCATTGCCGGCCACTCCATGGGCGGCCACGGCGCCCTGACCATAGCGCTGAAAAACCCGGGTCGCTATGCCAGCGTGTCTGCGTTCAGCCCTATTTGTAATCCCAGCCAAAGCCCCTGGGGGCAAAAGGCCTTTGGCAATTACCTGGGCAAAGACCGGGAAAGCTGGCGCGAATACGACAGCTGTGAATTGATTGGCCGTGGCGCCGAACCTATCCCCATGCTGGTGGATCAGGGCGATGCCGACAGCTTTTTAGAAACTGAACTCATGCCACAACGGCTGCAACGTGCCGCTGACAGTGCCGACTTTCCACTGAATCTGCGGATGCAGCCTGGCTACGATCACAGCTATTACTTTATCGCGAGCTTTATTGATGAACACCTGGAGTTTCACCATCACTGGTTGACCCGGGGCTAAGTTCGAACTGCACCATCAGGGGCGCATGATCCGACACATTTGTTGTGGGTGATTGCGCCTTTTTCAGATGTAAGCCTCGGTAAAATACCCAATCAAGCGGCGTACCAAAAACTCTGATCCGCTCATCAGGCTCAAAGCGCACTACCTTAAGCCCCAGTGGTTCGATGAGTTTTTCGAGCTTTTTGCTTCTGCGCTCTCCCCAACTGTTAAAGTCGCCCGCCAGGATCACGGGCCCTTGATGTTGCTTCACCAAGCGTAAAAGCGGCGCCAATTGGTCTTCCCACTCCTGCAAATTGGGATCGAAGTTGATCCCGTGGAGATTAACCGCCAGCAAGGTCTCACCATTACTCAGGGCATAAAAACCGTAAAGCGCCGCTTTGGGAAGTCGGATCCAGGGCTCTACCTTTAACAGGCCGCAACCCTCGAGCGGAGGGCGGCGCGCGGCCAGCATCACACCATAATCCAGCCCCTGAAAGCGAAAAGCGGGCATCATACTCCAACTGAACTGATGATTTTCAAGTGCAGCGCTGAAATCCGTACTGAGTTCGACCTCCTGCAGTAACAGCAGCTGCCATTGTTCTCCCTGTGTCCACAGCGCTTTAGGCCACTCACCATCGCTTTGTTTGTGAATATTCCAAACCAGCAAGGCAATAACGCCGTGCTCGTCAATGACGTTGTCATCCAACGCCGTTGCTGAATCATCAAGGTGAAAACAGCGCCCCTGGTGGGAGAGCACCGTAGCGCTATTGCCCAGAACCACCCGAGGTACTTCCGGGATCGTCACCAGCACTGTCATCAGCAAACCGATTAACAGGGCAATGAGGGCGGCACTCAACCAGATGACTACTTTCTGCTTGTTGGTCATAGCGATGTGTTTGCCCCTTGGCCGTAATCCAGTGACTGCACCATGCTAGCACAGCAGCTACAGACTTGAGATCCGTTCCACCGCCCCTGGCTTTGGGCTACCATGACGCCAATCTTCAAGCATTTTTCTCTTCAACGGATGTAGCGATGGCAAAAATTGAAATCCTGATTGGCACTACCCTGGGTGGCAGTGAATACGTGGCAGATGAGTTGGCAGCGGTACTCGGTGACGCAGGGCACGAATGTTGCTCCCATTTGGATCCATCGCTGGATTCGCTGGATACCTCGGCTCTGTGGTTATTGGTATCTGCGACTCATGGTGCAGGCGATCTGCCCGATAATCTGCAGCCATTTGCCAAATCTTTGATGCTGACGATGCCGGATTTGAGCACGGTACAGTTCGCACTCTGCGCCATTGGCGACTCCAGCTACGATACCTTTTGTGAGGGTCCGGAACAGCTTGTTCAATTATTGAGCGACGCCGGTGCAAAACCTTTTGTGGATAAGATCCGGATCGATGTACAAGCCGATCCCGTGCCCGAAGAGCCAGCCATTCAATGGTTGCAACAATGGATTGGTAAACTCTGAGATCGCATACCCAAGGTTATCCTCAGTCACCCACAACTTAGATCATTCTTATCCACAAAACCTGTTATTTAATAATAAATTTGTGGATAAGATATGATTTAGATCTGATCTACCGTTGCATTACTCAAACCTCTACCAGGTCAAAGATCCACCCTGTGGATAAAATGCCGATCTATCCCCACCTTTTCTCAGGGTAGATCGCCTTGAGATCACAGGATCAGATTTCACTTATCCCATGTTTTAAAAGGATTTTTACCCTTACCCACAGAAAAGTGCGATCCTAATAAGAGATAACAATAAAGAGATCTATATAAAGATCTTAAGATCTATAAGCCGATCCCCTTTGGATCTTTACATGCAAACAGATCGTTCAACTCTGTCTCTGGCAATGCTAAAATACCCGGCTCGTTGTGCGATCTTTGTTTTCTCGCTTTAAGGTAGTGTCATGCAATTTCATGAACGGTTTGATGTGATAGTTGTAGGTGGCGGCCATGCCGGTACCGAAGCCGCCTTGGCTGCAGCCCGTATGGGATGCAAGACACTGCTGCTCACCCACAATGTCGATACCCTGGGTCAGATGTCCTGCAACCCTGCCATTGGCGGTATTGGTAAAGGGCATCTGGTAAAAGAGATAGATGCTCTGGGTGGTGCAATGGCGATCGCCACTGATTTCTCGGGGATCCAATTCCGTACCCTGAATTCCAGTAAAGGCCCAGCGGTCAGAGCGACCCGCGCTCAGGCAGACAGAGCCCTCTACAAAGCCAAAATCCTGAGTATTCTGCAGGAGCAGCCTAACCTGCGGATTTTCCAGCAAGCCGTAGATGATTTGGTGGTGGAGAATGGCCGGGTTATCGGCGCTGTTACCCAAATGGGACTGGCCTTTGAAGCCCCTGCCGTGGTGCTGACTGCCGGTACCTTCCTGGGAGGCAAAATCCACATAGGTCTGGAAAATTACAGCGGCGGCCGCGCCGGTGATCAACCAGCCATTGCCCTCGCCCATCGATTACGGGATCTGCCACTGCGCGTAGGACGTCTGAAAACCGGCACGCCTCCCCGTATTGATGCCAGAACCATTGATTTTTCAGTGATGACTGAGCAAAAAGGCGATTCGCCCTTGCCTGTGATGTCTTTTATCGGTGAGCTGAGCCAGCATCCAGAGCAGATCTCTTGCTATATCACGCACACCAACGAACGCACCCACGACATCATTCGTGGTGGATTGGACCGCAGTCCCATGTATTCAGGGGTGATTGAGGGTATTGGCCCCCGTTATTGCCCGTCCATTGAAGACAAAATTCATCGTTTTGCCGATAAAAGCTCGCATCAGATCTTTATCGAGCCCGAAGGCCTGACGACCACCGAAATTTACCCGAACGGTATATCGACCAGCTTGCCATTTGACGTGCAAATTCAATTGGTTCGCTCTATTCGAGGCATGGAACAGGCTGAAATTGTTCGCCCTGGTTATGCCATTGAATATGACTACTTCGATCCAAGAGATCTGAAAAACTCATTGGAAACCAAAGTTATCGACGGTTTGTTCTTTGCCGGACAGATCAACGGCACCACAGGTTACGAAGAAGCCGGAGCTCAGGGGCTCTTGGCCGGTCTCAACGCCGCACTGCAGGTACAGGGCAAAGAAGCCTGGGCACCACGCCGCGATCAGGCTTATCTGGGTGTGCTGGTGGACGATCTTTCCACTTTGGGTACCAAAGAGCCCTACCGTATGTTCACCAGCCGCGCCGAATACCGTTTGCTGCTGCGTGAAGACAATGCCGATTTGCGTCTCACCGAAAAAGGTCGTGAACTGGGCCTGGTTGATGACTTCCGCTGGCAAAAATTCAGTGAAAAACGCGAGTCCATCGAGCTTGAGCAACAGCGTTTGCGCAGCCAGTGGGTACATGTGAATTCACCTCAGGTGGCCCAGCTCAATGAAGTGCTCAGTGCCCCACTGACCCGCGAAGCGTCGCTGGAAGATCTGCTGCGCCGACCTGAGATTGAATACGACACCCTGATGAAGGTTGACGGATTCGGCCCTGGGCTTGCCGATCCTTTGGCTGCGGAACAGGTGCAGATTCAGGTTAAATACGCAGGTTACATCCAGCGTCAGCAGGATGAAATCGCCAAGGCGGAGCGGAACGAAAACACCCGCTTACCGCTGGATCTGGACTACAGCGAAGTGCCGGGTCTGTCCAACGAAGTAACGGCCAAGCTCAACGCCCACAAACCAGAGACCATAGGTCAGGCCTCGCGCATCTCAGGTGTGACCCCTGCAGCCGTATCCATTCTGCTGGTTCACCTTAAAAAACGTGGATTGCTGAGAAAGAGCGCTTAAGCTCGCACCACTCGCGTGCAAGGGAGGCCTCCGGGCTTCCCTTCACTTTTTCTGGGCCTCATAATAGCCCTCCAAGACAGTTGTACCGACGGAGATAGCAAGTGTTAGCCGAAAAACTCAGTCAGGATCTCGCCAAAGCGGGCCTGCAAGTCGATGCCCAGCAGCAACAGCAATTACTTGCCTTTGTGGAGCTGCTCGACAAGTGGAACAAGGCCTACAACCTGACGTCGGTGCGGGAACCGGCGCAAATGCTGACCCGCCATATTCTCGATAGCCTGGTGGTATCACCTCATCTGGTGGGTAAGCGGTTTATCGATGTGGGGACTGGCCCCGGTTTGCCGGGGATTCCGCTGGCCATCATCAATCCCGACAAAGAGTTTGTTTTGCTCGATAGCCTGGGTAAACGCATTCGCTTCCAAAAGCAGGTGGCAGTGGAGCTTGGGCTGAAAAACATCAGCTCGGTGGAAAGCCGGGTCGAGCTGTATCAACCCGAGCAGGGATTCGATGGAGTGCTGAGCCGCGCTTTTGCCTCTGTGGGGGACATGCTCAGTTGGTGCCATCATTTGCCAGCCGAAAATGGCAGTTTTTATGCCCTCAAGGGCCAGCTTGGTGATGAAGAGATGGCCGGGATCCCCGAAGGCTTTAAGTTGATTGAAACCATCAGGCTCACAGTCCCCGGGCTGGATGAGCAAAGGCATCTGCTGAAATTGGTCAAAGCGTGACCCTCTGCCTTGCAATTGGCAGCAACATCAAGCAACTTGTCCAAGGCGTTATGTCTTGGTTGAACGACAGAATAACAACAGGGTGAAATTGTGGGGAAAGTCATTGCTGTAGCCAACCAGAAAGGTGGCGTAGGAAAAACAACTACTTGCATTAACCTGGCGGCTTCGCTTGCAGCAACCCGGCGCAAGGTGCTGCTGATAGACCTGGATCCCCAGGGTAATGCCACCATGGGCAGTGGTGTCGATAAGTACGAGGTAGAAAATACCGCGTATGAGCTTCTCGTGGAGGAAAAGCCGTTTGCCGATGTGGTGGTGAAAGATACCCAGGGCAAATACGATCTCATTGCCGCCAATGGTGATGTGACGGCCGCCGAAATTAAGCTGATGGAATTCTTCGCCCGTGAAGTGCGTCTGCGCAACGCATTGGCCCCTATCCGCGATCAGTATGATTTTATCTTTATCGACTGCCCGCCTTCTCTGAACATGTTGACCGTGAACGCCATGTCCGCTGCCGACTCAGTGTTGGTGCCCATGCAATGTGAGTATTTTGCGCTGGAAGGTCTCACTGCCCTTATCGATACCATAGGCAAGCTGGCCTCCATGGTGAATCCGGGACTTGGCATCGAAGGAATTTTGCGTACCATGTACGATCCTCGCAATCGATTGGCCAATGATGTGTCCGATCAGCTCAAGCAGCATTTTGGCGAGAAAGTTTACCGGACTGTGATCCCCCGTAATATCCGTCTGGCCGAGGCCCCGAGTTTTGGCGCGCCTGCCATGTATTACGATAAATCCAGTGCCGGCGCCAAGGCCTACCTGGCCCTGGCCGGAGAGATTATTCGCCGGGGTGAGCAAACCCAGGCTAAAAAGCAGGCGTAAGGATTAGCAATGACTTTGAAAAAACGGGGCTTGGGTAAGGGACTGGATGCACTGCTGAGCACCAGCCATGCCGCCAGTAGAAAACTGGAACAGGAAGCTGCCCGGGCCGACAAACAGGACGACCTGGTACACCTGGATGTGGATTTGCTGCAACCCGGCAAGTACCAGCCCCGTAAGGATATGTCACCAGAGGCGTTGGAAGAACTGGCCGAGTCTATTCGGGCTCAGGGCATTATTCAGCCCATAGTGGTGCGCAAGGTCGCCGAACAAAAGTACGAAATCATTGCCGGTGAACGTCGCTGGCGTGCCTCACAGCTGGCCAAGCTTGAAAAGGTCCCCTGTATCATCAAACAGGTGCCTGACGAGTCAGCGGTGGCCATTGCCCTGATTGAAAACATTCAGCGTGAAGATCTCAATGCCATGGAAGAAGCCATCGCCTTGCATCGTCTGCTGGAAGAATTTGAACTCACCCACCAGCAGGTGGCCGATGCCGTGGGTAAATCCCGCACTACAGTCACTAATCTGCTGCGTCTCAACAGTCTGAATGAACCCGTTAAGCGTTTGCTTGAATATGGCGATATCGACATGGGCCACGCCCGTGCACTGCTTGCCGTAGAGGGTGAAGAACAGACAAATCTGGCACGTTTAGTTGCCGCCAAAGAGCTCACCGTTCGGGAAACTGAACGATTAATTAATAGAACCTTAAATCCCGCTAAAGAAGCAGAAAAACCGGTAAAAGATCACGATGTAAGCCGTCTGGAGCAGCAGTTGATTGAAAAGCTGGGCGCCAAGGTTTCCATTGCTCACGGCAGTAAGGGCAAGGGAAAAATTGTAATTAACTACCAAAATCTCGCTGAATTAGACGGTATTCTCAGTAAAATCCGCTGATTCCGGGCAGTTAACAGAGTTTCATGTAAATTTGTGACGAATGTTAATCTTTGCTTTTTGAATCTTTGGTCGTAGAACCATTGAAAAGTGGCGATTTTACGCATCTCAAAGTTGCATTGAAGGCCCGAAAAGGTATACTTTCGCAAGCTTTTTGTACTGTGACTTTTTACGGCATTTTGTTGTCCGGTCACAGAAACAAAAAGTCCGAATGCGGAGAATGAGAATTGAGCAAGGTTTTGGCGCGTCGTGGCCGGTGGTCTGCCTATAAATTGGTGTTGATGCAGGCGGCGATAGCCGGGGGTGCGTCAGTTCTCTTCTTCGTCGTCTGGGGAGCGCAATACGGGGTATCGGCTTTAGCCGGTGCTGCGATAGCTGTGCTCCCTAATTTTGTATTCGCAACCCTCGCTTTTTCCCATTCGGGAGCAAGTGCAGCAGGGAAGGTACTGAAAACCTTCTACTGGGGGGAAGCGGTAAAGTTGCTGTTAACCATTGCCCTGTTTTCGTTGGTGTTTATCAATTTGAAAATCGTCTTTATGCCGCTTTTCGTTTGCTACTCACTGGCACTCCTGGTGCATTGGACAGCGCCTTTATACTTCAAGCAAAAGTAAAGTGGGATGAATCATGGCTGCAACTGGTGAAGCGTTAACACCGCAGGGCTATATCCAGCATCACCTGACCAACCTTTCCGTTGGTGAAGGATTCTGGACATGGCATATTGATTCGTTGCTCTTTTCGGTTGGTCTTGGTGTTCTGTTCCTGTGGATTTTCCGTAGCGTTGGCAAGAAAGCGACTACTGGCGTTCCCGGCAAGCTTCAGTGCTTTGTCGAGATGATCGTCGAGTTCGTTGACAACAGCGTGAAAGAAACCTTCCACGGCCGCAATGCCCTGATCGCTCCTCTCGCTCTGACCATCTTCGTTTGGGTTTTCATGATGAACTTCATGGACATGGTGCCAGTTGACTGGCTGCCACACACCGCCGCTATGCTGGGTGTGCCTTACCTGAAAGTGGTTCCGACGACTGACCTGAACATCACCTTCAGCCTCGCGCTGGGTGTGTTTTTGCTGATTATCTATTACAGCATCAAGGTCAAGGGAGTGTCTGGCTTCGTGAAAGAACTGACACTGCAGCCCTTTAACCACTGGGCAATGATACCCGTCAACCTCCTGCTGGAATCAGTTACCCTGATCGCCAAGCCAATCTCATTGGCTCTGCGTCTATTCGGTAACCTGTATGCGGGTGAGTTGATCTTCATCCTTATTGCGCTGATGTATGGTGCCAACTGGCTGATCGCCTCTCTGGGTGTAACCCTGCAACTGGGTTGGTTGATCTTCCACATTCTGGTTATCACACTGCAAGCGTTTATCTTCATGATGCTGACGATTGTTTACCTCAGCATGGCACATGAAGATCATTAAGGATTGCTGAAGAAATTTTTTTAAACTAAATCATCAACTAATTTAGATTTAGATACTGGAGATACAGATGGAAACTATTCTGGGCTTTACTGCAATCGCTGTTGCTCTGCTGATTGGTATGGGTGCACTGGGTACCGCTATCGGTTTCGGTCTTCTGGGTGGCAAGTTCCTGGAAGGCGCTGCTCGTCAACCAGAAATGGCTCCTATGCTGCAGGTTAAGATGTTCATCGTGGCTGGTCTGCTCGACGCCGTAACCATGATCGGTGTGGGTATCGCTCTGTACATGCTGTTCACCAACCCACTGGGCGCAATGCTGTAAAAAAACCGCTTCTGTCTTAACTCAAAATAGGAGGCTGTTGTGAATATCAACGCTACCCTAATCGGTCAGACGGTCGCCTTTATTATCTTCGTGTGGTTCTGCATGAAGTATGTTTGGCCTCCTTTGATGAATGCCATCGAAGAACGCCAAAAGAGGATTGCTGACGGTCTCGCAAACGCTGACCGCGCCGCAAAAGACCTGGAGCTCGCTCAGGCCAAGGCCACCGAGCAGCTCAAAGAAGCCAAAGCTACAGCCAATGAAATCATCGAGTCTGCCAACAAGCGCAAGGCTCAGATCGTTGAAGAAGCAAAAGCCGAGGCTGACGCTGAGCGTGCACGTATCATCGCTCAGGGCAAAGCTGAAATTGAAGCTGAACGCAATCGCGTGAAAGAGGAACTGCGTAAGCAGGTTGCTACTCTGGCCCTTGCCGGTGCTGAGAAGATCCTCGAACGTTCGATTGATGCAGCCGCACACAGTGACATAGTTGAAAAGCTTGTCGCTGAAATTTGATAAGGGAGAAGGGGTATGGCTGAGTTAACCACCATTGCTCGCCCTTATGCAAAGGCAGCTTTTGATTTTGCCGTTGAAAAACAAGCCGTGGACAGCTGGGCCGAAATGCTCGGTTTTGCTGCGCTGGTAAGTGAAAACGAAACCATGCGCCCACTGCTCGCTGGCTCTATGGCCAGTAGCGCGCTCGCCAAACTCTTTATTGATGTTTGTGGTGAGCAGCTCAACGAGCACGGTCAAAACCTGATCAAGGTGATGGCTGAAAACGGTCGTTTGGAAGTACTGCCTGCTGTGGCTCAGCTGTTTGCTGAGTACCGTTTGGAATGGGCCAAGGAAGTAGAAGCCGATGTGGTTTCTGCCACCGAGCTTTCCGACGCACAACAACAGCAGATTGGTGTTTCCCTAGAGAAACGTCTCGCACGCAAAGTTAAGCTGAATTGCAGCGTAGATGCCGGCCTGATCGCCGGTGTAATTATCAAGGCAGGGGACCTCGTTATCGATGGTTCTGTGAGCGGCAAACTGGCCCGCCTGTCTGATAAGCTGCAATCGTAATTGGGAGTTTGAGCATGCAACTGAATTCCACTGAAATCAGCGATCTGATTAAGCAGCGGATCGAGCAGTTCGACGTAGTCAGCGAAGCCCGTAACGAAGGTACTATCGTTGCGGTAAGCGATGGCATCATCCGCGTACACGGCCTGGCCGATGTAATGCAGGGTGAGATGATCGAACTGCCTGGCAACCGTTATGCAATCGCGTTGAACCTTGAGCGCGACTCTGTCGGTGCTGTAGTAATGGGTCCTTATGCCGATCTGGCTGAGGGCGTAAAAGTTAAAACCACTGGCCGTATTCTGGAAGTTCCAGTTGGCCGCGGCCTGCTTGGCCGTGTGGTAAACACTCTGGGTGAGCCAATCGACGGCAAGGGCCCCATCGACAACGATGGTTTTGCTCCTGTTGAAGTGATTGCTCCAGGTGTAATTGACCGTAAATCAGTTTCTCAGCCAGTTCAGACTGGTTACAAAGCCGTTGACTCCATGATCCCAATCGGTCGTGGCCAGCGTGAGCTGATCATCGGTGACCGTCAGACTGGTAAAACTGCGATGGCTATCGACGCCATCATCAACCAGCGCGATTCTGGCATCAAGTGTGTGTACGTGGCTGTAGGCCAGAAGGCTTCTACCATCGCCAACGTAGTACGCAAGCTGGAAGAGCACGGTGCTTTGGCTAACACTGTTGTGGTTGTTGCTTCTGCTTCAGAAGCGGCTGCTCTGCAGTTCCTGGCGCCATACTCTGGTTGTACCATGGGTGAATACTTCCGTGACCGCGGTGAAGATGCCCTGATCGTATACGATGACCTGTCTAAGCAGGCCGTTGCTTACCGTCAGATCTCCCTGCTGCTGCGTCGTCCACCAGGACGTGAAGCTTACCCAGGTGACGTATTCTATTTGCACTCTCGTCTGCTGGAACGTGCTTCCCGCGTGAACGAAGAGTACGTTGAGAAGTTCACCAAGGGCGCCGTGACTGGCCAGACCGGTTCTTTGACCGCTCTGCCTATCATCGAAACCCAAGCCGGTGACGTATCTGCGTTCGTACCGACCAACGTAATTTCTATTACCGATGGTCAGATCTTCCTGGAAACCAACCTGTTTAACTCTGGCCTGCGTCCAGCGGTTAACCCAGGTATTTCGGTATCCCGTGTAGGTGGTGCCGCCCAGACCAAGATCATCAAGAAACTGTCCGGTGGTATCCGTACCGCGCTGGCACAGTATCGTGAGCTTGCTGCGTTCTCTCAGTTTGCATCTGACCTTGACGATGCAACTCGTGCCCAGTTGGAGCACGGTGAGCGTGTTACCGAACTGATGAAGCAGAAGCAATATGCCCCAATGAGCGTAGCCGAACAGGCTGTGGTGATCTTCGCCGCAGAAAAAGGCTTCCTGAAGGGTATTGCTCTGAAGAAAGTTGGTGATTTCGAAGCCGCTCTGCTCGCATTCATGAACGCCGAGCATGCCAACCTGATGAAGCT
Source organism: Shewanella zhangzhouensis (assembly GCF_019457615.1). Classification (NCBI taxonomy): domain Bacteria; kingdom Pseudomonadati; phylum Pseudomonadota; class Gammaproteobacteria; order Alteromonadales; family Shewanellaceae; genus Shewanella; species Shewanella zhangzhouensis. Next base: position 4,492,442 of record NZ_CP080414.1, on the reverse strand, counting down.
TATCAACGATACCGGCGACTATAACGCCGAAATCGAAGCTGAGCTGAAGGCTGGTCTCGACAAGTTCGTGGCAACCCAAACCTGGTAAAAATCGTCGAGGTGTCATAAGGCACCTCAGGTCCAGATTGGAGAGTAGAGATGGCCGGCGCAAAAGAGATTAAAACCAAGATCGCGAGTGTGAAGAACACTCAGAAGATCACTTCCGCCATGGAAATGGTGGCAGCCAGCAAAATGCGCAGAGCGCAGGACCGCATGACTGCCAGCCGTCCATACGCGGAAAGCATGCGTAAGGTGATCGGTCACGTTGCCCAGGGTTCTCTCGAGTACAAACACCCCTATTTAGAGGTGAGAGAGGCCAAGCGCGTCGGCTACATTGTTGTAGCATCCGACCGCGGTCTTTGTGGTGGTTTGAACGTCAACCTGTTCAAAAAGGTTGTGTCAGACGTGAAGAACTGGAAAGCCCAGGGTGTTGAGGTAGAGTTCTGCCCCATCGGTGCCCGCAGTGTGCAGTTCTTCAAAGCTTTTGGCGGAAAGGTACAGGCCCATGCTTCAGGCCTCGGTGATGCTCCCAAGCTCGCCGACCTGATCGGTACTGTGCGCGTTATGCTGCAAGCTTACAACGAAGGCAAACTGGATCGTCTGTACGTGGTATTCAACAAGTTTGTGAACACCATGACCCAGACCCCCGTGATCGAGCAGCTGCTGCCTTTGCCTAAATCCGAAGATGATGAGATTGCTCATCACTGGGACTACATCTACGAGCAGGATCCGAAAGACCTTCTGGATACTCTGCTGGTGCGTTATGTGGAGTCTCAGGTGTACCAGGGTGTTGTGGAAAACATCGCGTCTGAACAGGCTGCCCGTATGGTGGCGATGAAGGCTGCGACTGACAACGCCGGTACGCTGATCGATGACCTGCAACTGGTTTACAACAAGGCCCGTCAGGCTGCGATTACGCAGGAACTGTCGGAAATTGTTTCCGGTGCAGCAGCGGTTTAAGGCTTAGGTAACGAATACAAGTTTTAGAGGATTAATCATGAGCACAGGTACTGTTGTCCAAGTAATTGGCGCGGTTGTGGACGTAGAGTTTCCACAGCATGCCGTACCTCAGGTATATGACGCTCTGAAGATCACAGGTGAAGGTACCTGTAACGGCCTGGTGCTGGAAGTTCAGCAGCAGCTCGGTGGCGGTGTGGTTCGTACCATCGCCATGGGTTCTTCCGACGGTCTGCGTCGTGGTATCGAGGTTGAAAACACTGGTTCCGCTATTGCCGTTCCTGTTGGTAAGGCCACTCTCGGTCGTATCATGAACGTGCTGGGCGAGCCTGTGGATGAAGCGGGTCCTATCGGTGAAGAAGATCGTTATGTTATTCACCGTGCCGCTCCTTCCTATGAAGAGCAGTCAAACACGACTGAACTGCTGGAAACCGGTATCAAGGTAATCGACCTGGTATGTCCATTCGCTAAGGGTGGTAAAGTAGGTCTGTTCGGTGGTGCGGGCGTTGGTAAGACAGTTAACATGATGGAACTGATCAACAACATCGCCAAGGCCCACTCTGGTCTGTCAGTATTCGCTGGTGTAGGTGAGCGTACCCGTGAAGGTAACGACTTCTACTACGAAATGATGGAATCAGGCGTACTGGACAAGGTAGCCATGGTGTACGGTCAGATGAACGAGCCACCAGGAAACCGTCTGCGTGTGGCCCTGACCGGTCTGACCATGGCCGAGAAGTTCCGTGACGAGGGTAAAGACGTACTGTTGTTCGTAGACAACATCTACCGTTATACCCTGGCTGGTACCGAAGTATCAGCACTGCTGGGCCGTATGCCATCAGCCGTAGGTTATCAGCCTACTCTGGCTGAGGAGATGGGTGTACTCCAGGAGCGTATTACTTCTACCAAGACTGGTTCTATTACCTCCGTACAGGCGGTATACGTACCAGCGGACGACTTGACCGACCCAAGCCCAGCCACCACCTTCGCCCACTTGGATGCGACCGTGGTACTGTCTCGTCAAATCGCTTCTCTGGGTATCTACCCAGCGGTTGACCCACTGGATTCCACCTCTCGTCAGTTGGATCCTCTGGTAGTTGGCCAAGAGCACTATGACGTGGCTAACGGCGTTCAAAACGTTCTGCAGCGCTACAAAGAGCTGAAAGACATCATCGCCATCCTGGGTATGGACGAACTGTCAGACGACGATAAGATGACAGTATCCCGCGCCCGTAAGATTGAGCGTTTCCTGTCTCAGCCTTTCCACGTAGCGGAAGTATTTACCGGTTCTCCTGGTAAGTACGTGCCTCTGAAAGACACTATCCGTGGCTTCAAGGGCATTCTGGAAGGTGAGTTCGACCACGTTCCAGAGCAAGCGTTCTACATGGTTGGCTCTGTCGACGAAGCCGTTGAGAAAGCCAACAAGAAGTAATTCGGGCCCTGCCTGAGTCTTAAATGGAGAACGCTATGGCCATGACAGTACATCTTGATATCGTAAGTGCAGAAACTCGCATTTTTTCCGGTCTGGTAGAACACCTGCAAGTGACCGGTGGCGAGGGTGAGCTGGGCATCATGCCTGGTCACGCCCCTCTGCTGACTTTTATCAAACCTGGCATGGTGCGCATCGTTAAGCAGCACGGTAAAGAAGAGGTCTTCTACCTGTCCGGCGGTTTGCTGGAAGTACAAGCCAATTCTGTGTCTGTGCTGGCTGATGTGGCTTTGCGTGCCAAAGACATTGATGAGCAGGCGGCTCTGGAAGCCAAACGTCGCGCCGAGGCCCATATGGCCGAAGCCGGTGCCGATTTCAACTATGCCGCGGCAGCCATCGAGCTGGCCAAGGCCGTAGCTCAGCTGCGTGTGGTTGAAACCATCAAGAAGAACATTGCCAGATAAGGTGAATGTGTCCCAAAAAAGGCGCCCCAGGGCGCCTTTTTTATTGGCAAAAATAAGGCGCTCAGTTCAGCGCTGCGCTGAATTTTAGTCGGCATTCGGGTACACTTGCGCGAGATTAAAAATAAGGGACCTCCTATGTCACTCAATGTTGTCATTCTTGCCGCCGGAAAAGGCACCCGCATGCGCTCAGACCTGCCCAAAGTGCTGCACAGCGTCGCCCACAAGCCCATGGTTCAGCACGTGATAGACACGGCCCACGAACTCAATGCCGATAAGATTAATCTGGTGTATGGTTACGGCGGCGACCTGCTGAAGAACAAACTGGGTGAGCAGCCGCTGAATTTCGTGCTGCAGGCCGAGCAGCTGGGTACTGGCCACGCGGTGGCGCAGGCGATTGACCACATTAATGACGAGGATACAGTGCTGGTGCTTTACGGCGATGTGCCGCTCACCCGCAAGGAAACCCTCGAAGCCCTGCTGGCTGCCCGTCAACCCGACGGCGTGGCCGTGCTGACCGTACATCTGGATAACCCCACCGGCTATGGCCGCATAGTGCGGGAAGGCGGCAAAGTCGTCGGTATCATCGAGCAAAAGGATGCCAGCCCAGAGCAGCTCAAGATAAATGAAATCAACAGCGGCATCATGGCGCTGCCGGGCAAGCGGTTAAAAAGTTGGCTTGGTCGCCTCGAGAACAACAACGCCCAGGGCGAGTTCTACCTCACTGACGTTATCGCCATGGCCCACGCCGATGGTGTGGCCATTGATACCGCTCACCCCACCAATCCCATTGAAACCGAAGGCGCCAATAACCGGGTGCAGCTGGCGGCATTGGAGCGTGCCTATCAGGCCCGCCGCGCCGAAGAGCTGATGCTTAATGGTGCCAACCTGCGTGACCCGGCCCGTATCGATATTCGCGGTGACGTGACTGTGGGCATGGACGTGATGATTGATGTAAACGTGATTTTTGAAGGCAAGGTTAAGCTTGGTAATAATGTCACCATTGGTGCCGGTGCTATCTTGATTGACTGTGAGATTGCCGACAACGCCGACATCAAACCCTACACTATCATCGAAGGTGCCAAACTGGGCGATAGCGCCAGTGCGGGCCCGTTCGCCCGTCTGCGCCCCGGCGCTGAGCTGCACAAAGACGCCCACATTGGCAACTTTGTCGAAATGAAGAAAGCCGTACTCGGTGAAGGCTCCAAAGCCGGGCACCTGGCGTACCTCGGTGATGCCGAAATTGGCAAAGGCGTAAACATAGGCGCCGGTACCATCACCTGTAACTACGATGGCGCCAACAAACACCTCACCGTGATTGAAGACGATGTCTTTGTTGGCAGCGATACCCAGCTGGTGGCGCCAGTAGTCATCCGTAAAGGTGCTACCCTGGGCGCCGGTTCTACCGTGACCCACGAAGTGGGCGAAAACGAGCTGGTTATCACCCGGGTAAAGCAGCGCCATATTCAGGGCTGGCAGCGTCCGGTGAAAAAGCCAAAGTAATCCACTTCTCATTGAAAAGCGGCGCATTTGCGCCGCTTTTTTGTTTTCACACCAATGCTTTTGTGAGCGCCTTCACCTGCAATTGTAAATTACCGTAAAGAAAATCAAATAAGAACCATTCTCAATTATAGTGCTGCCAGTTTCGTAATACTTTTTGACAGAGTTGGTAAAGAGGTAGGCATGTCACTCAAATTCTCCACCCTGAGCCTGGCCGTCGTGGCTGCGCTGCAATCCCCGCTGGCACTTGCCGATGACGCATCCCATGGCGACATGGAGCGTATCGAAGTTAAAGGCCGCAGCTTTAACGAATACAAGGTCGGTGCTGCCAATGGCGCGATGCGCGGCGATATGTCATTGCTGGAGACGCCACAGTCAGTGAGTGTGATCCCGGACTTCGTAACAGACGAGCAGCTGGCCACCAACCTTGCTGAAGTGCTGGTGAACGACTCTTCCATTACAGCGGGAACTCAGCGCTGGAACCGTCAGGTGTTTTCACTGCGCGGGTTTGAGCTGGACTCGGGCTCTGGCTACCTCGCCAATGGTCATCAATTGTTTGCCCACTATGTGCTGCCGATAGAAATCTTAAGCCAGGTGGAAGTATTAAAAGGCCCCTCGTCCATGCTCTATGGCCAGTCTGGCCCCGGTGGTCTGGTCAACATGGTGACCAAGAAGCCTACTTTTGATCGCCTGTTCGAACTGGGCTTTGATACCGACGAAGAAGGCTCGACCCGTTTCCAGCTGGATGCAGGTGGTGCGCTGACTGATTCTCTGCGTTACCGTGCTGTGGCCGTGAAACAGGACACGGAGTACTGGCGCAGCTATTCACCTCTGGCCGGGGAGTCGGCCGGGCAGCAGGAGCGGGACCGCTGGCTGGGCTTTATCGCCCTGGACTATGACATTACCGACAACCTGTTGCTGTCGCTGCGTTACGATCGTACCGAAGACAAGGCCGGTATCGATATTGGTGGTTGGCTTGATGCAGACGGAAATCTTATCGGCAGCCGGGAGCAAATCTGGGATATGCCCTGGGCATTTACCGACAACAGCATTACCAATCTGGGCGCCGATTTGGCTTGGCAGTTAAGTGATAACTGGAAGCTTAAGGTTGGCTACAACGACCAGCAGTTCAATCGGCAGCGCTTTGACTCGGCCCCACGTTACAATACCGACGCCATGAGCACCGGGTACCAGATAAGCCCATTCGACCGTTTCGACGACTGGAGCCACAAGACGGCCTATGTGGACCTAAATGGTGAGTTTGAGCTGGCGGGGATGGAGCACAAGCTACTGCTTGGCGCAAACAAGCTCGATTACGGCTACGCCCAATTGAGATCATCCGGTGCGCGGCAAAATGTCATGCCCGGTGTGGCTGTGCCCCGTCCCGACATTTCCTATAAGGATGACACCAGTTGGTCCACCAGCGGTTATGAGTTCTACGGTGTCTATCTGCAAGACCTTATCAGTATCAACGACCAGTGGAAGGTATTGGCCGGTGTACGTTTCGATGAGCAAAAGGAAGACTCAGGCAACGATAATGCCGTATCACCCAAATTTGGCCTGATCTGGCAGCCGCAGCAGGACTTGAGCCTGTACGCCAACTACTCCAGGAGTTTTGTCCCCCAGGGTAAGGTCAATGATGAGAATGACCTGAGCAATGACATGGAGCTGGATCCTGAATTTGGTACCCAATATGAACTGGGTGCCAAGTGGGAACTGATGAATGGCGGTCTGCTGCTGACCGGCGCCCTGTTCGATATCGAAATCGATAACCGTATTGTGGTGCATACCCTGGATGTGCCCGTGGGCGATATCACCAGGGTCACCCGTCAGGATGGGATTCAGCATCATAAAGGGATGGAGCTGGGTGCCCAGGGGCAGGTCAGTGACAGCCTGTTTTTAACCGCCTCCATGATGTATTTGGATGCCGAGTACAAAACCGCCGACAGCCTGAATGGCAAGACACCTATCGATGCCCCGGAGTGGTCGGCGAATATCTGGAGCCGCTACGAAGTAACGGATAACTTTGCGGTTAACCTGGGCGCTGTTTATGTGGGTGAACGTTTTGCCGATACCCCAAACAGCATCAGCAAAGATGGTTATGTGCGTTTCGATATGGGCGCCGCTTATACCTTCGATATCGGCGGCAGTGAAATCGGCATTCGTGCCAACGTGCGCAACCTGTTTGATACCGAGTACCTGGACGGCGGTAACTACCAGATGGTCACCCTGGGACAGGGACGCCACTTCAGCCTGGCTTTGAACGCCAAGTTCTAATCTTTCCCGGGCATTCCACCCAAACATCCAAGGCAGCCACAAGGCTGCCTTTTGTTTTCACGGTCTAAATTTCGCTCTTGGTTATTTTGTTTCGTTTTAATATAATCTATCTTTCGATTCGAAAGTTAAGTTGAAAGTAACGGATGACCAAACGCAATACTCAGCAGCGCCGTCGCAGCATTATCGAACTTCTGAATGCTCAGGGTGAGGTGAATGTGGACCAATTGGCGAGCGAGTTTGCCACCTCCGAGGTGACCATTCGCAAGGATTTGGCCGAGCTTGAGAAAGCGGGCCTGCTGTTTCGCCGTTATGGTGGCGCCGTGCCCTTGCCCCAGGAGCTGAATGCCCAGGCAGTGGCCATCTCCCCGGTAAAGCTCGCCATAGCCAAAGAGGCCGCCAAACTCATCCGCGACCACAACCGCATCATCATCGATTATGGCAGCACCACCCTGGGGCTTATCCCCGAACTTGCCCATCGCCGTGGGCTGGTGGTGATGACCAATTCGCTGCAGCTGGCCAATGCCATCCATGAACTGGAGCAGGAACCAACACTTCTGATGACCGGTGGCACCTGGGATCCGCATTCCGAAAGCTTTCAGGGGCTGGTGGCCGAACAGGTGCTGCGCTCTTACGACTTCGATCAACTCTTTATCGGTGCCGATGGTATAGACCTCAGCCGCGGCACCACCACCTTCAACGAACTCGTTGGCCTGTCACGTGTGATGGCCGAGGTGTCGCGGGAGGTGATTGTCATGCTGGAGTCCGACAAGATAGGCCGACGCATTCCCAATCTCGAGCTGCCCTGGAGTCAGGTCAGTGCAGTGGTCACAGACAACAGATTGCCCAAAGAGGCAGTGGCCACCATAGAGGCCCATGGGGTGAAGGTGTATCTGGCGGATGTTCAGTAATTAGTTTTTATAGACCTTACGGAAATACAAGCATGTGTGGAATCGTTGGCGCCGTGGCGCAAAGGGACGTGGCCGAAATTTTGCTCGAGGGCCTGCGTCGTCTGGAATATCGTGGTTATGACTCTGCCGGTATGGCGGTGATCCAGAATGCCGAAATGAACCGTACCCGCCGGGTGGGTAAGGTACAGGAGCTGGCCGACGCACTGGCCGAAGCACCGCTTACCGGTGGTACAGGCATAGCCCATACCCGCTGGGCCACCCATGGTGAGCCGAGTGAGCGTAACGCGCACCCGCACCAGTCCGAGGGCGATATCGCGGTGGTGCACAACGGCATTATCGAAAACCACGCCAAGCTGCGTGAGCGCTTGAAGGGGCTGGGGTATCAGTTCAACTCAGATACCGACACCGAAGTGATTTGTCACCTGGTGCATCATGAGCTGAAAAACGCCGAGTCGCTGCTGACCGCAGTTCAGGCCACGGTGAAGCAGCTCGAAGGCGCTTACGGTACCGTAGTGATTGACCGCCGTGACCCTGAGCGTCTGGTTGTGGCCCGCAGTGGCAGCCCGCTGGTGATTGGTTTCGGTCTGGGTGAAAACTTTGTCGCCTCTGATCAGTTGGCATTGCTGCCTGTAACCCGCACCTTCGCTTTCCTTGAAGAAGGTGATGTGGCCGAAGTGACCCGCCGTAACGTGCGCATCTTCGATGTGGATGGCAATGAGGTAGAGCGTGAAGCCAAAGAGTCTGAAGTCACCCACGATGCCGGCGACAAGGGCGAATACCGCCACTATATGCTCAAGGAAATCTATGAACAGCCACGTGCTCTGGCCCGTACCCTGGAAGGCCGCATCGCCAACATGCAGGTGCTGGACAGTGCATTTGGTGACAAAGCAGCCGACCTCTTGAAAGACATCAAACACGTGCAGATCATCGCCTGTGGTACCAGCTACCACGCGGGCATGGCCGCCCGTTACTGGCTGGAGCAATGGGCCGGGGTGTCCTGTAACGTGGAAATCGCTTCCGAATTCCGTTATCGCAAGTCGCACCTGTTCCCCAACAGCCTGCTGGTGACCATTTCTCAGTCCGGCGAGACCGCCGATACCCTGGCGGCGCTGCGTCTGGCCAAAGAAATGGGCTATCAGGCCACCCTGACCATCTGTAATGCCCCCGGTTCATCCCTGGTACGCGAATCTGACATGGCTTACATGATGAAAGCGGGCGCTGAAATCGGTGTGGCCTCCACCAAGGCCTTTACCGTGCAACTGGCTGGCCTCCTGATGCTGACCGCAGTGATTGGTCGCAACAACGGCATGTCTGCCGAGCTGCAATCATCTTTAACCCAAAGCCTGCAATCACTGCCCGCCAAGGTTGAGCAGGCACTGGGCCTGGACGATGCTATTGCTTCATTGGCCGAAGACTTTGCCGACAAGCATCATGCGCTGTTCCTCGGACGTGGCGATCAGTACCCCATCGCCATGGAAGGGGCACTCAAGCTCAAGGAAATCTCTTACATCCACGCCGAGGCTTATGCGTCTGGTGAACTCAAACACGGCCCTCTAGCACTGATCGACGCCGATATGCCGGTGATTGTGGTCGCGCCCAATAACGAGCTGCTCGAAAAGCTGAAATCCAACGTGGAAGAAGTCCGTGCCCGTGGCGGCCTGATGTATGTGTTTGCCGACAAGGATGCCGAGTTTGCCTCGGACGACACCATGAAGGTGATCCCGGTGCCTCACTGTGATGAGTTTATGGCGCCGCTCATTTACACCATTCCGCTGCAGCTACTGTCGTACCACGTGGCCTTGATTAAAGGCACGGATGTGGACCAGCCACGTAACCTGGCCAAGTCTGTAACGGTGGAATAAACTGCGGTTTAGCCTGAAAGCCTCTGTGGGAGAGGAATAAAGTTTCATACTGAGCAATAAAGATTCATACTATGTAATAAAGTTGCATACTGATGCGTAAATCGAAAAGCCGACAGCATGTCGGCTTTTTTTTCCAAATTGTGCAACTCCATGTTTCAGGTCGCTATACGAAGATCTCACACTTCGGACTTATCCACACCTTTCCTTAGGGCAAAACATGTAGTCCAACAATAATCACTCCAATACAGATCATTAATGAACTTATCAATATTAGTAATATTTCTGTGGATGAGCTAAGAGCCTTAATATCATTAAGCTCATTGTGTGAAAATACTTCTTTTGCTAGAGACACCAAGCCATAAGCAAAGCAAAGAGTTAAACCGAAAGAAATCCATAACCCCAAAGAAAGCAAACTTAACAAACTTTTTGAATGTGAATCACATGGTAAACTTTCATAAATTATACTGTTTGTCATGATGTGAGCATAAAAAAGTAAGGAAAGTGTTAGTATCGGAAAGATTGACTCTTTAACAAGTCTTTTAAACATATTTATTACCTACTTTGCACAGTAACTACAGATGTAGTTTATATTAAATGGCCGCAAAAGCTGTCGGTTAAGTGCGGTCGTTCTTTTAGGTTAAATATATCTATCGAGTTAAATATATCTCGATCCTACACTACAAAATACAACATAATAAAAGCGTAAACTATTAGTCCGCTGCTTACAATTAATAATGCGCAGCTTGCAATTAGATAGATTATTGGTCCAAATGCATTAAGTCTGTATATGTTTTGAAATTTTTCACGAAATCGGTATTTTAGGTAAAGCTTTGTCATTAAATACAAAGTTGAAATAATTCCGATTAAAATGAAAGATAATCCTATTAAAAGCCCAATACTTATTCCAGTTTGGAAATGGCTATTCGCAAGCAAAACTACACTGAATGAGCACGTTCCAATAAGTGCAAGAATCAGCAGTGTGTACGTGAAAACTTTCTTAAATTCCTGCCTCACGCTTTCATTCCTTATAATTCATCCATGCACCAAAGGCCGCACCTGCTATGCCGTATACGCCGCCATATGGGTTGAACTTTGCCAATGATGCGGTAACCAATCCCAACACACTACCACTAATTATTTTTTCGCAACAGGTTCAATAAAAATAGCGGACAGCCAGATCTTTTTGATGTTTCGCATACCCTCGACTAGTCTTTGAAGCCGCTCTTCTTGCCTGTCGAGGTCTGCCATGACCACCGCTCGCCACCAGTTGATAGATGCTGAAAGCCCTCCCCCCTTATTACCATGTGATTAATCGTTGCGTCAGACGGGCGTTCTTGTGTGGTGAAGATGCGCTGTCCAGGCGCAGATGAGGAATTTAACTTTTACTTAACCTTTGCACTCTGCTGACGTTGCTTTACATCGGCGTTCATACACTGACTACCATGTGGCTTATGCGGAGGTAGAGACGATGAATCGCATGGGATTAATTGCGTTGGCGATAGTGCCAATTATCATGCTTGCTGGCTGTACCCATCATCATGGGGGCCCCTCGAAAGGAGGGCGTCAAGGCGCGCTGCAAATTCACGGTACAGACGCTGAGCACCATTCGGCACAAATCCTGATTGTGAATGCCCGCCCTAATCCAAAAGCGCTTTGCCGTCAGCATGGCAATCACTGGCATTGTGCGAGGTAATGATATTGTGCGAGGTAATGATGATGAAACCGAACAAGTGTGTGGCGCTGGCATGGATGATTATTGTGGCTGGCTGCGGTGGCAGCGACGGTAGTGGAGGGGAGCCTGAGCAACCTGTGTTGGCACTTAAACCAGCCATACCCAGCTTCAGTGTTAAACCCGACGCAATCATTTACGAACCATACACCCACATAGAATTCAGTGCCGATTTGGGCTCGTCCTATGAATGCCAACTCGATAGCGGTGACAAGAGTGGTGATATTACCGATTGTTCCAGCCCTATGGTGCTGTTGCCGCTGGCGGCAGACCAGCATCGCTTCAGAGTTTGGGCGGTGGCGGACAATGGTGCCCGCAGTGATCCGGCAGAGCTTGCGTGGCAGGTTGCCAGCACCTTTGGGGCGCAAGGCAGCGTCCATAGTGATCTTATCAAAACCAGCGTTATGCCCTCGAAGGCTGATCCGGCAAGCTGGCGTGGCATCTTCAGGATTAACTGTGATTTTGCCCATTCCAGTTACCATGACCCCATCGTTTACCCCGGGCAGGCCAATGCGGCGCATTTACACCGTTTTTATGGCAATACTCTGGTTGATGAAACAACTGATATCGACTCCTTGTTTACCGAAGGTGAATCCAGCTGCCAGGGCAATACGTTAAACCGATCTGCCTATTGGGTGCCTGCCTTATTGGCACCCGAATATGATCCAGCGACTGGAGAAGCCCTTTATGATGAACAGGGTGAGCTGCGCTGGCGTGTTGTGCCTGCTGTGGTGGGAAATGATGAGCAAGCCCATGAAATCTTTTACTACTCTGCTGGGGTAGACGATTTAGCGGCGATTCAGTCCATTCCTGTGGGGATGAAAGTCATAGCCGGCAATGCCAAGGCTGGTCCCGGCGCTGAGCAGGATACCGCCATTGTGCGCTGGCACTGCCAATCATGGGCGTCATCTGATGCCAATAACCCCCGTTGGAGCAGCACAATTCCTGAATGTGTTGCCCCAGACAGACTGCGGATGGACGTGTTTTTCCCCAGCTGTTGGAACGGTACAGATTTGGATTCTGCCGATCATCAAAGCCACTTGGCCTACCCACAGCGGGGCAGTGGTACTCAGGGGATTATTTGTCCGGCAACGCATCCTGTGCCCATTATCAGAGTGAGTTTTCACTATGCATTCGGGGTGACGCCGGATGTGTATGAGCCTCAATCCAAAAGTAGCCGTGGATGGCGTTTGGCTTCTGACATGTATGAAGTAACGCAGGACTCGCCCGGTGGCATGTCGCTGCATGCGGACTGGATGAATGGCTGGCACCCGGAGGTACTGCAAACCGTGCTGGACCTATGTATTGGTGAGGGATTGGATTGCCATGATGGCAATCTGGCCAATGGCTTTCGCCTGACGGGAACCCGCCCAGGTAGTCAGACTGAGCCGCCGGTCATCAATATGGGGATGGGCTATTAGACATTGTGCTAAACGCTACTCACCTTAAGGGATCAGGCGAGTAGCTGAGGCAACTGCTTTTTTGCCTCTATCCGTTTCCAGACTTTTTCGTGGAAGTAAAACACCACGGTATTTATGGTTGGCTCAATCAGGGCCACGGCGCCACCGATAAGCAGGCTGCCGGTGAGCAAATACGTGATGCTGAAGGCCACACCAAAGTGCAGCATGGCAAAGGTCATGGTCTTGAGCATGGTGGTGTCCCCCATTGATTAATTAACCAAGATGATAATAGTTATCAGTTGCAAGTAAAGTTAATTTGATCAATAGCGGCAAACGAGACAATCGATTAACCAAAAAGACGCAGCACCTGGCTGCGTCTTTTGCTGGTGGAATGCAAGCTTAGGTCAGTAGTGCCAGGGGAACTTGCTGTAATCTTGATCGCGCTTTTCCAAAAAGGCATCGCGGCCTTCACGTGCTTCATCCGTGCCATAGGCAAGGCGGGTGGCTTCACCGGCAAACAGTTGCTGGCCAACCAGGCCATCGTCCGGCAGGTTAAAGCCGTATTTAAGCATACGCATGGCGGTGGGGGATTTGGAATTGATCTCTTTGGCCCAGCGTAAGGCTTCGGTTTCCAGCTCGGCATGGGGAATACTGCGATTGACCATGCCCATAGCGGCTGCTTCATCGGCACTATAGTTAAAGCCGAGGAAGAAGATTTCCCGCGCCCGCTTTTGTCCTACCATCTTGGCGAGATAGGCACTGCCGTAGCCGGAGTCGAAACTGGCCACATCCGGGTCGGTTTGTTTAAATACCGCGTGTTCCTTTGAGGCCAAAGTCAGGTCGCACACCACATGCAGACTGTGACCACCACCCACGGCCCAACCGGGGACCACGGCTATTACTACCTTGGGCATAAAGCGGATGAGTCGCTGCACTTCCAGAATATGTAACCTGCCCATGCGGGCCACATCGGCCTTGCCTGTTTCTTCGCCTTCGTATTTGTAGCCGTCTTTACCGCGAATGCGCTGGTCGCCACCGGAGGAAAATGAATATTGTCCTTTGGCAGAGGGGCCGTTGCCGGTCAGCAGTACACAGCCAACGTCGGGCCATTGGCGGGCGTGGTCCAGGGCGGTATAGAGTTCATCAACGGTTTTGGGGCGAAAGGCGTTGAGGCAGTCAGGACGGTTAAAAGCGATGCGTACCGTGCCCTGATCCTTGGCCCTGTGGTAGGTGATGTCGTCGAATGCAAAACCTGGTACTTCTGTCCAGAGATCTGGATCAAAATTATCAGAAACTTTTTTGGTCATGACTGAGCCTGCCTATGTTCAGATTAGTTGCCACAGGCTAGGCTCAAGTTGGTTTAGGGTCAATGCTTTAAGGTAAAAGCCATGGGCTGGCCGACAAAAGCATTAAAGATTGTCGCAAATAAACTGCAGGTTTTCTTTGTCGAAAACCGGATGGCTCACGCCACTTTTTTCACAGTAGTTATCTTTAAAATCCATCACACTGTTTTTATCGGTCAGCACAGCATCAAATTCTGAAAGCTCCGCCGCCGTGAGTCGTTCGCCTATTTCTGCCTTGAGTTTCTGCAACCTACCGTCAACACGAATGATTTGTGTGCCGGTCAAAGAATCGAGCTTTCGCTCAATTTTCTTCAGCACCATCTGAGTTTCAGCGATAGGTTCGTCCAGTTTGTCGGTTTCGGTATAGAGGTAATACAAACCGCCGGCGATCAATGCCAAGATTATCCAGCCTCTCATCTTTTGGTCCAATCGAGTGAATGTACTTTAGTAATAAGGCTATAATAAGCCACTTTTCGAGCAACATTAAAGCGGTAAAAGGTTGTCAGATGAACGCAGATTCGAATAAAAAGGACTACTCGAAAGCCGAGCGGATTAAAATCCACCAACCAGATGCCAGCAAGGCAGACAGATTTAACCCCCGTAACCGAATTTATGTCCGTGCCGTTGATGGTTTATGGAGTAAAGTGCGTCGCCGCATGGGCTGGGTGGCCATGTTGTTCTTCCTGTTATTGCCATGGCTCCCATGGGGTGATAGGCAAGCTGTGTGGTTTAACCTGGCGGAGCAAAAGTTTCATGTCTTTGGCCTGACAATTTGGCCTCAGGATCTGACCCTGCTGGCTGCACTCTTTATGATTGCGGCCTTTGCCCTGTTTTTTGTGACCACTTATCTTGGGCGCGTTTGGTGTGGCTATACCTGCCCACAAACCGTCTGGACCTTTATCTTTATCTGGTTTGAAGAAAAACTCGAAGGCCCCCGCAATAAGCGAATCAAGATGGATCAAATGCCATGGGACTTTGACAAGGTCTGGCGCAAAACAGCCAAGCACGGTGCCTGGCTGCTGATATCTTTCCTTACCGCA
>NZ_CP080414.1:4197500-4472500 GCF_019457615.1 Shewanella zhangzhouensis | reverse complement strand
AGGTTAATTGATTGGGTTATCGCAAGAGAAGCTCATGATCGAAGCCCCGGTAAACGGCGGCCGTAACTATAACGGTCCTAAGGTAGCGAAATTCCTTGTCGGGTAAGTTCCGACCTGCACGAATGGCGTAATGATGGCCACGCTGTCTCCAGCCGAGACTCAGTGAAGTTGAAATTGCGGTGAAGATGCCGTATACCCGCGGCTAGACGGAAAGACCCCGTGAACCTTTACTATAGCTTGGCACTGAACATTGACCCTACATGTGTAGGATAGGTGGGAGACTTTGAAGCGGGAACGCCAGTTCTCGTGGAGTCAACCTTGAAATACCACCCTTGTAGTGTTGGTGTTCTAACCTCGGTCCATGAATCTGGACTAGGGACAGTGCCTGGTGGGTAGTTTGACTGGGGCGGTCTCCTCCCAAAGAGTAACGGAGGAGCACGAAGGTTGGCTAAACACGGTCGGACATCGTGTGGTTAGTGTAATGGCACAAGCCAGCTTAACTGCGAGACAGACACGTCGAGCAGGTACGAAAGTAGGTCATAGTGATCCGGTGGTTCTGCATGGAAGGGCCATCGCTCAACGGATAAAAGGTACTCCGGGGATAACAGGCTGATACCGCCCAAGAGTTCATATCGACGGCGGTGTTTGGCACCTCGATGTCGGCTCATCACATCCTGGGGCTGAAGTCGGTCCCAAGGGTATGGCTGTTCGCCATTTAAAGTGGTACGCGAGCTGGGTTCAGAACGTCGTGAGACAGTTCGGTCCCTATCTGCCGTGGGCGTTGGAAGATTGAGGGGGGTTGCTCCTAGTACGAGAGGACCGGAGTGAACGAACCGCTGGTGTTCGGGTTGTCATGCCAATGGCATTGCCCGGTAGCTACGTTCGGAATCGATAACCGCTGAAAGCATCTAAGCGGGAAGCGAGCCCCAAGATGAGTCTTCCCTTGGACCTTGAGTCCACTGAAGAGCCGTCCGAGACCAGGACGTTGATAGGCAGGGTGTGTAAGCGTTGTGAGGCGTTGAGCTAACCTGTACTAATGACTCGTGCGGCTTAACCATACAACCCAGATGGGTTTCAGATGGTGTAGATAGTCTTGAAGAGACCAGACTTGATTGAAGTGATAACTCAAACAGCTTTCTAAATTGCATGTTCTTGCTGAGAAGCGGGGACATAACGAATTTGTCTGGTGACAATAGCGCTCTGGTCCCACCTGATCCCATTCCGAACTCAGTAGTGAAACGGAGCAGCGCCGATGGTAGTGTGGGGTCTCCCCATGTGAGAGTAGGTCATTGCCAGACGCCTAATTTGGGCCTAGCCCAAAGGAGCGGTAGTTCAGTTGGTTAGAATACCGGCCTGTCACGCCGGGGGTCGCGGGTTCGAGTCCCGTCCGCTCCGCCAACTTAAGACGAAAGCCTCTGCAGCAATGCAGAGGCTTTTTTCGTTATGGCGCCTTTCTGACTTACGTCTTTCTGATTTTTCCCGTATAGCCCCTTCCAGTCCTTCGACACCTCTGTTTGTCTGATTTTGTGTTCCGTCATCCGTCGTGCGCGGTTTGAATGTTACACTCGGGTTTTATTGAATATTTGCCGGGATAAGACAGTGGATCAGGAATACAGAAACGAACTGGTGAATTGGCTGACTTCGATGGGACTGCGGCCAGAGGACTCGCAGGGGATCTCTATGATTGCCATGTTGGGTGTCTCCCTCATTATTGCTGCAATTGCTTATCTGATAATTCGTCGTGGCGTAGTGAAGGCCATGAACCTGGTCATCCAGCGTTCCAGTGTGACCTGGGATGATGTGTTCATGAAGTACAAGGTACTGGAAAAGCTGTCCATGCTGGTACCTGCCATGGTGCTGGATTTATTGCTGCCCATAGTGTTGGCTGAGCACAAACTGGCGGCAAATCTGGCCGATCGGCTTATCAATGTCGCCCTGGTAATACTGCTTATCAGGGCCATTTACTCGGCGCTGGACGCAGTGAATGAAATCGCAGAAATCCGGGATGTGAGCCGTCGTTTACCGGTAAAAAGTGTGGTGCAGCTGATAAAGCTGTTCCTGTTCTTTGTTGGGGTGATTATCGGCATCTCGGTGCTGGCCGATCAATCTCCGGTCATCTTCCTTTCTGGTTTGGGTGTGGCAACCGGTTTGGTGATGTTGGTGTTCAAGGACACCATCCTGGGCTTTGTGGCGGGTATACAGCTTGCCGCCAACCGTATGGTGAGCAAGGGTGACTGGATCCAGATGGACAAGTACGGCGCAGACGGTGCGGTGGAAGAAGTATCACTCACTACGGTGAAGGTGCGTAACTGGGACAATACCCTGACCATGATCCCTGCCTATGCTCTGGTCTCAGACGCCTTCCGTAACTGGCGAGGTATGTCTGAGTCAGGGGGGCGTCGTATCAAGCGGGCGCTGAATATCGACATCAACAGCATACGTTTTCTGACCGAGGAAGACAGGGTACGACTGTCACGCATCAATTATCTGAAAGATTATTTGCCCCGTAAGATAATTGAAGTCACAGAAGCCAACGCGGGGATTGCCGATATCGACGTGCCTGTAAACGGCAGACGCCTGACCAATGTGGGCACCTTCCGGGCTTATTTAACTGAATATTTGCGTCATCACGACAAGGTGCACAAGGATATGACTTTGATGGTACGCCAGCTGGCGCCCACCACAGAAGGTCTGCCATTGGAGCTTTATATCTTCACCAACGACACCCGCTGGGTGGTTTATGAGGGCATCCAGGCAGACATTTTTGACCATATCTTTGCGATTCTGCCGGAGTTTGGTTTGACGGCATTCCAAAATCCCACCGGGGAAGATATTCGCAGTTTGCGGCCGGTTAATTCTTGATAGCCAGCAGGGCGGCGAGGCTGACAAAGACGCCGCCACTGGTTCTGTCGAACCAATGCAGACGATGGCTGGCACTCAGTTTGGGTGCCAGCAAGCTGGCAAGACTGGCGTAAATCATCACAAAACTGAAGTCCACTATCGCCCAGCTTCCCGCCAGTATCGCCAGCTGTGGCCCCTGAGGGGCACCAACATCGATAAACTGCGGAAACAGCGCAGCGAAAAACAGCAGGTCTTTGGGATTGCTTATTCCCACCAGAAACGCCTGTCGAAACAGATCCCTTCCCCGCCCCTTTCCTTTTGGAGACTCAAGCCTGAAATCGCTTGGTTGCGGCTTGGTCAGCAGCAGTCTTATTCCCAGATACAAGAGGTAAGTGGCACCGCACCATTTGAGCAGCACAAAACCGTATTCGGTCGCGGCCAGCAGTGCGCCCAGCCCCGCCGCAGATGCCAACATCAGACACAGGGCGGCCAATACACTGCCCAGTGCTGTGGCGAGAGCGCGCCTTTTACCAAAGTGCATGCCGTGGGACATGGACAGCATAGCCATGGGACCCGGGGAAATGGCAATCAGCACAATGGCGGCAAGGTAGAGTAGAAAGGTATCCAGACTCATGGGATTGTATACAAAAAAGCGGTTGGCCGAACTATAGCCAGTTCGGCCACCGCAGGCAAAGGCTATTTACCGCCCTGGTCCTTTTCTGAGGGCACATAATCCGGAATCTGTTTGGGAAAGCGGCCCTTGATGCCACGATAAAATGCGATGATGGCATCCATATCGGCCTGCATATCGCCTGTGGTAGCTCTGGCCGGCCCCAGCACGACCGTACGCTCGGCAAAATCCAGCCCCACGGTGACGATAGGCACCTTGGCCTTGACGGCAATATGGTAAAAACCGGTCTTCCAGCGGCTCACCTTACTGCGGGTACCCTCAGGTGCCAGTGCCAGTTTAAAGTTCTTGTCTTCTTCAAACAGGGCGCTTACCGCATCCACCAGGTTGTTGTTTTTGCGTCTGTCCACCGGACTGCCGCCGATGGCGCGGAAAAACCAGCCCCAGGGTGGAATGAACAGCTGATGTTTACCCAAAAAGTGAATGCGCTCGCCCAGGGCACCGCGGGCCATTACGCCCACGATAAAGTCCCAGTTACTGGTGTGTGGCGCAACGGTGATGATGTAACTGGGCAGGGCGGGTAGCTCACCCTCGAAGCGCCAGCCGGTGAGTTTCATCAGCAAGCGGCAAAAAGCATTAAACATGATGTGAGTTCTTGTTGTTGGTTTTCAAAGATTTTAGCGTTAATCAGCGTTCGCTGCCTATGGTAAAGCGATCTGTGCCCAGAATTCGCCCTTTGCCATCGTACCTCACCTCGGTGAATTCCTGCTTACCTGCATTATCGACGAGCAGCAGGCTGGTTGAGCGGGTGCCGTATTCCTCATGGCGGATGTAGATGGATGACAGGCGCCGCTCCCATTCGAGGCTGACTCCGGTCTGTGGCAGGTTGCTGTCGTCGGGTTTGGATTCGTCCCTCATCATCTCCAGCAGCAGAGCTTCATCCGGTTTCCCCGGTTTGGCGGACAGGGTTTCCAGCGCCCGCTGTCCGCTGGACATCTTGGGCCAGATATCGTCCATGGCGCCATTGCTGATGGCGTGACAGCCGGGCGCCAACTCGGTCAGTTCCTGCTTCAGACTGTTGAAACAATAGAAACGCTGACCTTGGCCAAAGACCAGGTTGAACGGATTGTAATTGGCCGAATGGGCCATCAGCCAGGGGGCAAAATTGTTGGGGTCTTGCAGGTATCTGGGGATGAGTTCGCCCCGACTGGCACGGTTGTCGCTGTGGTGCTGAGGGCTGCGAATATTGGTTAGTGCGGCCATCCTTCCTTGCCTGTGGCTACCAAGCCAGGTACCGCCAGCCAATAAGTCCTGACCGGCCAGAATCTGATTATCGGAAGCCCAAAAGTGTGCCGGTGCCGTGGGTCTGTGGTGAAATTCATCCCGGTTGGCGCAGAGGATCAACGGGTAATCGGGGTTTACCCCAAGGGCCATAAAAAGAATGCACATAGGCAATGATGGTTAGTCGATGATTTCAGTCAGCCTACCCAGCATTGCCCTCTTTGAACAGTCTTTTCAGTGTCAGTGATGGTGATGCCCGTGTGGATGATGATGGGCTTTGGCCTCGCGTCCATGCCACAAACGACGCAAAAATTTACGCGGGCCAAGGCGCATCAGGCTGGCGGCAAACAGCAGTGCCAGCAGTGCCATGGCGACCCATTCCACATCGTGTGGCAGATGGAAGAGCGGCGATGCCTCTGGTGCCAATGTTGCGCCGACAACCAGAAGAGCGCCAAGCAGTGCCAGCGCACCCACCTTAATGGGAAGCGACATCACAGACAGTTGTCGCAGGCTTAGCCAAGGCGCTGCAAGCAAGGCGAGTAATACAGCCGGTGCTGACCAGCCACTGAATGCCAGCGACATGGCAAGGACAGCGCCTCCCAAATTGCAAAAACGCATGGGCAAGAGCACCACCACCAGCACAGCTGCCTGCAGCCAGGGATTGGCAAGAGGAACAGATGGGTGACCGATAAGATTGGCGAGCACCAGGCTCAGCAGCACCCAGGGGGCACTGCGGTCGACCAGATGGCTGAATCCAAACGCCAACGCCTTATTAGGGGTTTTCCCGTGGGGATCGACAGGCTTAACTTCTGCCATGCTGAACACAGTGCCGAGCAGCAATAACCCCACTGCCTGGGCCAGTGCATACACAGTGCCAAGCATCCAGGCTGTCACCACCAGGGCTTCGGGCCCAGCGAGGCGTTGCAGCCAGGCCATGGCGGTATTTGATGTGCCCGGCTGTATGCCGAATCGAAACCTGAGTGCGGCAACGGCGTACGCCAATAAAATTGCCGGTGAAAGCTGCATCAACCAATGCAGTAGTTGGTCACTGCCATGATGCTCGTGGTCGTGGCCGCCATCGGCTACCGCCAGCAGTACAAACAGCAGTGCCATGCCCAGCAGGCTGCCAATACCGGCCTGGTATTCGTGGCGATTGTCATCGTTTGATGACTCACCATGGGGTTGATGTAACACCACGTGCAATATGGAGCCGGTAACAAAGGCTTGCAGATAAACGGTGTTTTCGAGACTCAGTTGCTCGATGATATGGGCGCCGCCAAAGTATCCCAGCGCGGTCAGCAGCATCATGCAAAGCAGTATGGCCAGGGTCCAGCGGGCGCCTATTTGCGGCTTGAGCAGCCACCAGATTGCCAGTCCCACAGGTAGCCGGTGCAATACCACGCCCAGGGCCAGCAACGCTGTGCCATTCCCCTGACTTGCCAACACCATGGCGCCGCCATCTGTGATGGTGTGCAGCATCAGGCCACCGATGCCCAGCACCAGGGTCAGGTTATGGGTCAATTCGGAATAGCGATGAAATAATTTTTCACTGGCTGTGGGCCCCCAAAGGCCCAGTACCACAAACAGCAGTGACAACACGCCACCGTGTGCCAGCAGCTCGGGCAAAATGTGGATAAGCACCAGGCCGCCGAGAGAAACAAAGATAAAGCCGTCCAGCCCCTTCTGCAGCCCATTGCCGTTGGCAATCAGGCGATAACACAGAGGGCCCAGGAGAAGGGCGATGCAGCTGGCAAGCAGATAGAACATGGGTTTCCGGTGCGGTGTGAAAAACGCTGTAGTATACCAGTTGTGCCGTAAATGAGCAGTGTTCTGTCAGTAATTTACCATCTGCTTCACAATGGTCGGCGAGCCTTGCCACAAATGTTAAATTTCCAAGTGGTATTCGCTAAAACGCAGTACACTAAGCAAAGTTTTTGGGCCAGCAGCGAATCTTTCAGTCATGGATATTTTTTCCGCCGCCGTAATGTTGTTTTTGATTATGGATCCTCTGGGCAATCTGCCCATATTTGCCTCTATTTTGCGGCATATCGATCCGAAAAAACGTCGTAAGGTGTTGATCCGTGAACTCCTGTTTGCGCTCGTCATCATGCTGATGTTCCTGTTTGCCGGTGAGGCCATACTCAACTTCCTCAATCTGCGTTCCGAGTCTGTGAGTATCGCCGGGGGCATTATCCTGTTCCTGATTGCCATTAAGATGATTTTCCCAAGCCCCGGTGGTGTGACTGGCCTGCCTGCGGGCGAAGAGCCCTTTATTGTGCCCATGGCAATACCGCTGATGGCCGGCCCCTCGATTCTGGCGGCATTGATCCTGCTGGCCCACACCGACAGCAGCCGTATGTTGGACTGGACCATAGCTCTGGTGTCTGCCTGGGGCGTGAGTGCTTTTATTTTGATGTTTTATAAAGGCTTTACCCGAATTCTCGGTGAAAAGGGTCTTACCGCCGTTGAGCGTTTGATGGGCATGGTGCTGGTGATGATTTCGGTGCAGATGTTCCTCGATGGCGTGGCCAACTACCTCAATAAATCGGTCAGCTAAAACCCCTCCTTGCCAGTGGCAGGTGGGAATGCGATTATCTGGATATTGTATCCAAATAAATAAAACCTATGTATTCCTGCCTGTTACTTTGTGCCCTGGGGTTACCCGGGGTGGATCTTCTGCCTTATCAAGGTGTGCCTGACTCTGCAGAGTCCCGGGATGCCCGCGGTAATCTGAGTATTCCGGCTGTGTATACCGACAGGGGCGCCTGGCATGGCTTCCATCTGCCGGACGAGCGCCATGCAGGCAGTTTTCCCGGCCCGCTTATCATTGCCCAGGAGTACAGCCTGCATCTGGCTTCCGCCTTTGAAGCGGTCAGCATTACCCGGGACGGAACGCCTCTGCCTGGAGAGCAGGCCCAGCTTCAGACCCAGAGCCTGCCATGGGGGTTATTTCAGCGGCTGCGCTGGCCGGGGACTGAACTTGAAATGTCCCTCGAATACGTTAATAGCCGTACCGCCATAGTCACCACCAAGGTGAGCAATATTGGCACTGAGCCACAAACCCTGACGCTTGAGTGGCACGGTGCCCCCTTTGATACTCACAATTCACAGCCGCTTACCCGATCGTCGCAGTTACAGCAAACGGCATCCGGGCCCAGACTAAGCTGGTCACTGCTACCGGCAAGGGATACCTGGAATCGCCTTATCGATGGGGCCTCGTATCGGCTGGATTTTGAGGGAGCCCGGGAGGCCTCGCTGGAAGCTGACAAGGGCTATCGCGTAAAAACTGAAGTTCATCTGCCGCCAGGTGAAAGTCACGATTACCGTACCGCCCACAGTTACTTCCATACAGCAGAGGAAGCCGTTGCCGGCAACTTGGTATGGGCAGATGTCGAGCCTGCAGTGAGCGATAATCGTGCGCGCTGGCAGCATCGCTTCGACCAGCTGGTACCGTCCGGTGACCCGGCACTCGACAGGGCTGCCGCCAAGGCCGTCATGACCCTCGCCCACAATTGGCGCTCTGCGGCAGGTGCATTGCAGCGGGATGCAGTTACGCCTTCCATCACCTACAAGTGGTTCAATGGTGTGTGGGCCTGGGACAGCTGGAAGCAGGCGGTGGCGCTGGCAAGATTCGATACGGCACTGGCAAAGTCGAATGTTGAGGCCATGTTCGACTATCAATTCAACGCGGATGATCCTGTCAGACCCCAGGATGCCGGTAATCTTCCCGATGCCATTTTCTATAATCTGGGGCCTGAACGCGGTGGTGATGGCGGCAACTGGAACGAGCGTAATGGCAAACCGCCACTCGCTGCCTGGGCCGTCTGGGAGATATACGCTCGGGCGCCCAATCTGGATTTTATCAGGCGCATGTATCCCAAACTGGTGGCGTATCACAACTGGTGGTATCGCAACCGGGATCATAATGGCAACGGCCTGGCCGAATACGGCGCCAATGCCCATTCCGCTCATATCCATCATGGCAAGGCCAACTCCAAAGCCATCCTTGAGGCTGCGGCATGGGAGTCGGGGATGGACAATGCGCCCCGATTTGATGAGCGCGACAATCTCAAAGTACTCGAAAATCGCGCCGCCGATGGCCAGCTGCTGGGGTATTCCCTGAGCCAGGAAAGCGTGGATCTCAATGCCTATCTTTTTGCGGAAAAGCACTTTTTGGCCAAGCTTGCCGATGCCCTTGGGGATGATGTAGTGGCCACTCGTTGGCGCTCTGAAGCCGATACATTGGGCAAACTGATTCGGGAGCAGATGTGGGATGAATCCACCGGGTTCTTTTATGACCTCGATAGCCTGACGGGTAAGCCACTGCTCGGCAGCGGTAAAGGGGTTGAAGGCTGGATCCCGCTGTGGGCCGGTGTCGCGACCCAGCAGCAGGCCAATGTGATGATAGAGCGCCAATTGTCGGTAGACACCTTTGGTACCCTGATCCCCTTTCCCACCGTGAGTGCAGACAACCAGGCTTTTGCGCCCAGCAAATACTGGCGCGGCCCTGTATGGCTGGATCAGCTGTATTTTGCGCTGGCAGGACTGGAAAGATACGGTGCAGAAGATCTGGTCAAAGCCCTGGCGAAGCGGCTCTTCATCCGGGGACAGGGAATATTGGACCAGTCACCGATACGGGAAAATTACCATCCGCTGACGGGTGAGGGTCTCCATGCCACCAATTTCAGCTGGTCGGCATCGGTTATTTTACTGGCGCATCAACAATGGCTGGTTGAAGCGGCCGGGCAACCAACGCCATCTCAAGTACAATCCACGAAGAAGTGAGCCGAAATTGCTGAATCTTCCCTGAATGGCTTGCAGATATCGGCCTGCGAGGATTGAGACAAATTGGGGGTGCTGTTAATGTTCTGTTCCCAAGCTGTTGCTTTGTTGGTTGTGCCCCTGGGTCTGTACCGCACCCGGACATGCCGGGGGGCAGCTACTACAATTGGAACATTCCCTGATGTTTCGGGGTCGAAGTAAAAGGTCGTCACAGCCCGGCCGGAAAGGAAGGTTATCAATGGTCAAACGATTTAATACGCCCAAGCTCTGTGCCTTGGGGATTCTGCTGGCGCTGGCCGGTGGTCAGGCGCTGGCGGCGCCCGCCATGGGCTCACCGGCAGACAGTGGCGTTATCAATAAAGAGCGCGTGCTTTACTGGCTTATCAAGCGTGGTGAAATTGCCGAAGATGCCAGTGACGAAGCCAAAGCCGCTGCCGTGGCCGCCTTCGTGGCCCGGGCCAAATCGTCCACACCCGCGATGGAGCAAATCAAAGCTCAGGAGCAAAGCCTTGCCAGTAAGGCTCGCTATGCTCAAAAGCTGCGCAGCCAATACCTGCAGGTGGATGATGCCGATGTCACCAAAACCGTTAAGGTACTTGGTGTGTTGGTGGATTTTCCGGATCTGCCCTACAACGATAACCGTCTGACAGCCGGTGATACCGACATGTATTACACCAGCTATCCGGCGATTCATTATTCCCAGCTGCTGTTTTCTGCTTCGGGTTTTACCGGACCGTCCAATCAGACGTTGATTTCCGGGTTTCAATATTTCCAGCAGGCCTCCGGCAACACATTTTTCTTTAC
Source organism: Shewanella zhangzhouensis (assembly GCF_019457615.1). Lineage (NCBI taxonomy): Bacteria > Pseudomonadati > Pseudomonadota > Gammaproteobacteria > Alteromonadales > Shewanellaceae > Shewanella > Shewanella zhangzhouensis. The sequence goes on along the minus strand of NZ_CP080414.1, from coordinate 4,462,164 downwards.
CGGTACCGTGCGAGACTGGGTGCGGGCAGACAACAACGCCGCTTACTATGGCGGTAACGACCCCAGCAACGAAGACAACGACAAGGCCGTGCCTGAGTTGGTACTGGAGGCTGTAACCAAGGCCGTTGTAGGGATGAGCGCCTCTGAGCTCGCCAGCTATGACGTGGAAGACCCATACGATATCAACGGTAACGGCAACCTCAACGAGCCAGACGGCATTATCGACCACATCATGCTGTTCCATTCCAGCATCGGTGAAGAGGCCGGTGGTGGCGTACTTGGCGCCGATGCCATTTGGTCTCACCGTTTCTTCCTCAAGAGCGATCCCTCTGCATACGGCAAGGCTATTCCTGGCACCAACCTGAGAGCCTATGGCTACACAGTGCAGCCAATAGATGCCGCTGCAGGGGTGTGCACTCACGAGTTTGGCCATGATCTTGGTCTTCCCGATGAATACGACTACGACCCGGACGGGGAGGGTTCACCTGTGGGCAGCTGGTCACTGATGTCAGGCGGCAGCTGGACAGGTGTGGTGGCCGGGTCTGAGCCGGTGGGCTTCAGTCCTTATGCGCGCTCGTTCCTGCAGCGCGAATACAAGGGGAAATGGGTTAAGGAACAGGAAATCAGCCTTGATAGCCTCAACTCTGCCGGTACCGATTTCAATCTGGTGGAAGGGGTCAATGCCAACGGGGTTAACCAGCTGTCACTTAAGGTGCCCAGCGAGCCACTGCCGTTCAAAGCGCCCTATGCCGGCGACTATCAGTACTACTCCAATCAGGGGCATAAGCTGAACAATGCCATGTCCTTCAACGTAACTCTGCCGGTGGTGGATTCCCTCACGTTGAAAATGCGCGCCCACTGGGATATCGAGTTCGACTTCGACTATATGCAGGTGCAGGTGGATGGTACGCCCATTCCGGGCAACCACACCAAGGCCACCAGTTATTACGAGGCAGGACGCAATGTTATTACCGGTAGCTCCGCCAATATTGCCGGAAACGAAGGCCCGAACCACTGGGTTGAACTGACTTACGATCTCAGCGCTTACAAGGGCATGAGCAAGCAGATCAGCATAGTGTACAAAACCGATGAGTTTGAAGGGGGATACGGTATTGCCATCGACAATCTGTCTATCGTGTCCAGCAGCGAAACCCTGTACAGCGACGATGCCGAAACCAGCGACAAGATGATGTTGGCAGGCTTTGTTCGCACCACGGATACCCGTCCGGGCAATGACCGCCGCTACCTGATCCAACTGCGCAGCCAAAACGGTATCGACAAGGGGCTGGCAAGCCACGGGTACAGTCCGGGTGTCGTGTTATGGTTTGAAAATTTCGATTACAGCGACAACAACACCACAGAGCACCCCGGCTATGGGCTGATTGGGGTGGTGGATGCGGATCAGAACTTGATTGGTACCCGTGGCACAGATGTGCAAATTCGCGATGCGGCCTTCAGTACCCGTCAGCAAACTGCCTATGCCGGTGATACCAACCTAAGTCCGGTGAGTTTGTTCGATGATTCACTGGATTACAGTGCGCCGCTCAAGCCCCAGGCGGGGATGATTTTGCCTGAGCTCGGCCTGACCATGGAAGTTATCCAACTGGCCGCCAATAACAGCACAGCGACTGTACGACTGAAGAAACACGACGGCAGCGTGCCTGAGCCAACTGATCTCAAGGTCAGCATCGGCGTAACCTTCTCCGGTGCGACTGCGAACTTTACCAGCACTGTCACAGGTGGCGACGGTAACTACAGCTACTTCTGGGACTTTGGCAATGGTGCCAGCTCTACCCAGGCCAACCCAAGTTACACCTATGGCAATACAGGAACCTATGAGCTGAGCCTGACGGTGACCGATGGCAAAGGTGTTGGGGTGATTGTGACTCAGCAATTGTCGGTAACTGTACCCCTCACTGCGAGTTTCACTCAGAGCGTGAGCCAGTTGACCGTCAGTTTTACCAACAACAGCAGTGGTGGTGATGGAAACCTCAGCTACGCCTGGAGCTTCGGTGATGGCCAAAGCAGCACCGCTGCCTCCCCAAGCCACACCTATGCCGCCGCGGGCAGCTACACGGTGACCCTAACTGTGACCGATGGCAAGGGGGTTTCTGCTACCCGCAGCGCCAGCGTAACCGTTAGCGCACCGGCGGTGACGCCATCAGACGGTGGTTCTGGTGGTGGTGGCAGCCTGGGCTGGTTAGCCACGCTGGCACTGGTTGTTGCCGGTATGGTAAGACGCAGACAAGCCTGAAGTAAAAAACGCCCCGTTTGGGGCGTTTTTTATTGAGGTCCGAGGATATAATCCATGGCAGCCGGGAGAAATATTTCGCTGACAATCAGCTCGTCCCCCTCCCGCTCGAAGTAGCGACGACGGCCCCAAAGACGACCATGGACATTTTGTCCCAGGCTCTCGGCGAGGCGAGCCAGGGTGCCGCAGGAATGAAAACCGGCGATTTCGATTCGGCCCGGTGTGAAGAGGTCGCTGGAAAACAGGAGTTCGCCAAGGGGCCTGTCTCCCAGTGCGGTTAACTCATCTCCGCAGCGGGTCAGCAGGGCTTCTGGCACAATTGTTCGTGCGAACACCCAGGGAGTACCGTCGAGGATAAGCAACACTTCCCGCACCCAGGTATGGGGTAATAGGGGTTCACCGGGCAGGCCTGGCAGCATGGCTTCACCCAGGACCCGGACTTCAAACTGGCTGCAATGGGCTCTTAATCTGGCCGTCAGGCTGCCACTGGCAAGTAGCCAATCGGCAAGGGCACTGTCGGGCAACCTGTCCAGCTCATCCGGCGAATACCAACAAATGGATTCACCGTAAGGAAAACTGAGACTGGTCACACTCATGGGTTGCTCGCTACAATAGAAAATTACAACGGGCCAAGTCTATCATGTTGATGTGGCGGTCGATAGTTGCTGACCTGAGGCTTATTCGTCCATAAGGAGTTCTGGTTTTGATGAAGTACTTACTCACGCTGGTATTGCTGGTGATGTCTCTTGGAATGCCCTCCTGGGCAGAAGAGGAAAAAAAACTGGAAGAATATGCCTATTACGGCTTTGAGCCGGAAATAGTCACCAACTATATTTCCAACCGCAAAAAACTGGGCTTTGTGCGCATCAGCGTGGAGCTGATGGTGAAAAATCCCGATGACCTCATTCAAATTGAGCGCCACGACCCACTGCTCAGGGCGGCCATTATCGAAATTCTCGGTAACCAGCCAGAAGAGAAAATAAAGTCACTCACAGGCCGTGAAGAAATTCGCCGTGAATGCTACGCCGCCGTTAACCGACTCATTGAAGGTGAAACGGGCAAGGCTCTGATAGTCAACCTGCTTTTTACCCGCTACCTGTACGATTAAAGGCTAAAGGCGGCGCCGGATGGCGCCGTTTTTCTCTGTTATGACCACAAAAACGACCCAATCAAAAGGGCTGCCTAAGGGGCTGCATCCTGCCAATGCCCATCGCGATGGCTATGACTTTCCCGCGCTGGTGGCGAGTCATCCTCCGCTGAAACCCTTTGTGCGCCCCAATGCCTATGGCAATTTGTCCATCGACTTTGCCCGACCTGAGGCGGTGAAGGCGCTCAACTGTGCCTTATTGAAACATCACTATGGCATCAGCCACTGGGATATTCCCAAGGGCTTCTTGTGCCCTCCAATCCCGGGCCGGGTAGATTACCTGCATCATCTTGAAGACCTGCTCAGGCAAACGCCGGGCGCCGATGGATTGCCACTGCTGGATATAGGCACGGGGGCCAATGGTATTTATGCGCTGCTGGCGGCAAGCCGTTTCGGCCGTGCCGTGGTGGCAACGGACATCGCCAGGGCCTCGCTCACCCATGTGGCGACCATACTCAAAGCCAATCCCGAGCTTGAGAAACTCATTAGTCTGCGTTTTCAAAGTAATGCCAGGCATATTCTGACCGGCGTAACCCAGACCAACGAGCGTTTTGCCGCTTGCGTCTGTAACCCGCCGTTTCATGCCAGTGCCGCCGAAGCGGCCTCGGGTACTAACCGTAAACTCGAAGGGTTGGCCAGGAGCCGTGGTCAGCGCCACGTCAGTGGGCAAGGCAAGCCGCAGACACTCAATTTTGGTGGGCAGGATGCCGAGCTATGGTGCGATGGGGGTGAGCGCAGCTTTCTGCTGCGTCTGATAGACGAAAGCGCCCGCCTGCCGGGCCTGTGTCTGTGGTTTACGACACTGGTGTCCAAAAGCGAAAATCTGCGTCCCTGCAAGCGGCGTTTGGAGCAGCGCGGCGCCAGTGAAATCAAGGTGATAGAAATGCAGCAGGGGCAAAAAATCACCCGGATACTGGCCTGGCGCTTTGAGTCTGTTGCCTGATTATTGTCCCTGAGACCAGAGCAGTTGCCCGGCGCCACTTAAGTCGTAGCCACCCAGCATGGCAGCGACCTGGCGGGTGTCGGGTGCGGTAAGCATGCCCAGCAGTTGTTGTAACTGGCGGCGGAAATAGATGCCCTGCGACATCACAAAGTCAAAGGACTCGGTCAGCAGTGGCACGAAGGCCAGGCCGCTCTCTCTGGCTACCGCCTGGCAGCCAAAGCCAATATCGGCGTCTTCCCGGGCGATGTAGCCCGCCAGCTCCCGCTCACTCAATGCCGTAAAACGCACATCCAGTTCGGTGGCGGCTATGCCCCTTGTCATCAACCAATGTTCCAGATGCTGCTGGCTGCCGGCACCATTCTGACGTCTTACCCAACGCAGGGGCTGGGTAAAGAGTTCTGTCTGATCCTGCACCCTGTGATGCATTTCCGGCCGCACTATCAGCCCCTGTGCACGCTTGTAGCCGTGAACCAGTATCCATTGCTGGTGGTTTTGATAGCCTTTGAGCAGCCCGGTATGGCGGATGTTGCGCTCATCAAAGCTGCCCCAGTGCAGGGTGCAGACGTCGGCGTAACCCTTGGCGAGCAGCTCCAGCCCCAAACGTGAACCTGTGGCGCTGTAACTCACCAGTTCGCGACTGCCTACCTTGCCCATGAGTCTTGCAACCAGCATCGACAACAGAGGATCGTCACTGCCGGTGATAATCAGGCGATCGGTGAGCATGCCACTGTGGCACGAGTCCATTACCCATCTGTCAATAAGCACCTTTGGAAACAACCATTTGCCCGTTACCTTGGTGGCGGGCAAGATGCGGTCATTGGCCATGGCATAGACCTTTTTTTCATTGAGGTCCAAATACTCAGCCACCTGTTTGGCGCTCATGTACACCAGCTGCACTTCGTCGGTCATTATCCTTGTCCTGTCTTCCCTGGGGTTGCATCAAAATCTATGGTCTCGGCGCCGTGATACACCAAAAAGTGCCGACCTTTCGCTCTGGCGATAAGGGTTATTCCGAGTTGTTGGGCGAGTTCCAGCCCCATTTGGGTCACGCCACTGCGTGACAGCAGCACGGGAATGCCCATTTTGGCCACCTTGATCACCATCTCTGAGGTCAGGCGACCTGTGGTATAGAAAATCTTGTCGCTGCCGACTTCGCCCTTGAGCCACATCTCACCGGCCAGCGTGTCTACCGCGTTGTGACGACCCACGTCCTCCACAAAGGAGCGTATCTGCTCACCTTCACACAGGCCGCAGCCGTGCACCGCACCGGCGTTTTTATAAGTGTCGTTGTAGTCGTTGATGTTACGCAGCAGCCCGTAAAGGGTGCTTTGTTTGAGGCTGGGCACCGGCAGTGTGATGTCGTCGAGACCAGCCATCAGATCGCCATAAACCGTGCCCTGACCGCAGCCGGTGGTCACGGTTTTTTCCGATAACTTTTTATCAAGGTCTTCGGTTTGCTCACGGGTGATGATGGCTGCCGAGCTGACCGCCCAATCCACAATCACAGACTCCAATTGTGCCAGGTCTTTAATAAATCCCTGATTTTTCATGTATCCCAGTGCCAGCGCTTCGGGGCGGGCGCCCAGGGTCATCAGGGTGACTATGGGACGCCAGTTAAGATACAGGGTCAGGGGGCGCTCGCAGGCAATCTGCTTGTCGAGCACGGCGCCTGTCTCGTCCACTGCAGTCACGGCAATGGTTAAGGGGGCCTCAGCACTGGTTTTGATAAAGCGGGTGTGGGGTTTTGCAGCCGTCATGGCGAACCTCAAAGGGAGAACTTGCCCTGATGCTTAGCAAGTATCGTACCCGTCCGGATTTTGTGATCCGCCACCGCAGTTTTTCCGACAGATTTTCCGTTGAGCGTGTTGTTATGTCCCACTTCATTATCGGCTTGGGACAAATTGTCCTATAAATACCAAGGATTTGATGATCCACTTCAAACTTCTCCAGCCCATCGACTGGCACCCTTTTTGCAGTCTGGGGTGAAGAGCCGGTGCGGGCTCCCTGGCCGCACCCAACCCTGAGGAATGAGAAGATGCAACACACCCAAAGCGTTTGGCCCATGTATGTGTCGCTCAAAAAAGTGGAAAAACAGGTGGGACGATGGACTTCCACCACCTGGGAGCTGGATTCAGTTATTCCTGCCAGTCAGGCAGGCGAAGGAGAAGGGCAGTTGGTACTGCTCGAGCTGTATTTGGACGAACGCGCGAGTTATCGCCTGAATCTGGATATGGATAATCCCATGCTTTACATCGTGTGTGATGAGCTGGCAGATGGCACCTGGGTGCCGGCCAGCATCAGTGCCGATCAAAACGTGGCTGCCGGGTGTCTGGAAGGTGATACCCCGGTGCTGAACATGGCCATGCCCGAAGCCGTGGCTTGCTGGATTGAAGCCTTTATCACCCGCCACGGTGAAGTGGAGATCAGCGCCCACCGCCGCAAACACGTTAACCGCCGCAAGGAACTGGCCGAAGCAAACGCCAGGAGGTCCTGATGAGCGATACTTCCCGCGGTTTTCTGGGACGCTGGCAAGCCCGGCGTGAAGCGGTAGCTGCCGAAGAAGCCGTTGAGCTTGCGAACACTCAAGAGCTTACCAACGCTGAGAGCACAGCTCCTGAGGCTGTGTCGACGGCTGACACTGCGCTCACCGATGAGTCAAAAGTGGCGGATACCCAAGCGGACTTAAGTACTGAGGCTGAAGCCGATGCCGAGCTCCCCGCTGAGCCCTTGCCGGATCCTGATTCCATCGAGGTGGGCGGCAGTTTTGCCCGCTTTATGTCGACCGATGTGGATCCTCTTACCCGCACGGCTGCCCTGCGCGCTTTGTGGAAGCAACCCCAGTACAACCATATCGATGGCCTGATTGAGTATGCACTCGACTATTCCAACCAGCCCAAGCTGAGCGCCGATGCCTCTATGGAGCTGGCGAAAAAGGTGTTCAGGCATGTGATGGAAGCCACCACCGAAGAGGAAGAACCTCAGGTCGCCGCAACGTCGGCCCCCGGGGAAGAGGTGCTGGCCGATACGGCGGACAATTTGCCTGAGGAGCCAGAGCAGTTGTCCCAAAATGACCTGGAGGAAGTTACAGAGGCGGAGCACCCTGTCGCTCAGGGTCAGTTTAACCGAGTTTAATGTCCATAAAACTGGTATGTGAATTGCTGTAAATAGGGCGGTCAGGTGGCGCAAGTTGCGCAAAATAAACAGAAAAACACCGACCCTTACGTACAGAAACAGCCAAAGAACTGTTCAGGAACGCAACGTGAGCATGACAGAGACAACACGCAGGGCCAGACACGCGGATATTCGCAGTCAGGTATTGGCCCAAACCCGGATCCTCGGGAACCTGATTCCACCCACGGTGAGTTACTCCACCGAGGGACATGTCCTTATTCTTGGCGCAGAGGACTTGGCCCGTCTTGCCGCAGACAAGCTGTCTGCCATGGCGAGCCTGGTGATTCTGGCCACCGACGATATTTCCAGTCAGGACGAAGCACACCTCGAGCGGGTGATGAATGCTGCCCCCGATGTCGAGAGCTATTACAACAAGCTGGTGTCCATCAAGGGCTTTCTGGGGCAGTTTCAGGCCACGGTCGAGCAAAATGGCACCCAGGCACAGCTGTCCACCGTGGCGATTCGCCGCCCCCATTTCGACATAGTGCTCGACCTGTCCATTGAGCCCGCTATTCAGCTGGAACTGCTGCCACCGGGCTATTTTCATGTTGGCCAGGACGAAGCCAAACTGGCTGAGGCGTTGGCGCAAATCCCCGAACTGGTCGGCCAATTCGACAAACCCCGTTATGTGAAGGTGAATGCCGACCTGTGCGCCCACAATCGCAATGGGCTTAATGGTTGTAACCGCTGTCTCAATTTTTGCCCCGCTGATGCCATTCAAAGCGTGGAAAAGAAAATCGAAATCGACCCTTACCTGTGTCACGGTGCCGGCAGCTGTACCAATGCCTGTCCAACGGGGGCCATCAGCTACGATTTGCCCAACCCCCAGGCCCTGCACAGTTTCCTCAACAAACTGGTTTCACGTTTTCGAGACGAGGCCCTCGAAGCCCCGGTGATCCTGTTCCACGATCAGCATCAGGGCGCGGGACTCATCAATGACACCTTGCCCGGTGAGGTACTGCCGGTAGCACTGGAAGAAATTACCGTGGCCTCCATGGACCATTGGCTGGCTGCTCTGGCATGGGGTGCCCGCGAAGTGCTGGTGCTGAATACCCAGGCCACAGCGCCCACCTTGACTGCCATGCTCAAGGGCGAAATCGCACTGGCCTGCCGTATCTTGGCCGAAATGGGTCAGCCAGCGCGGGTGCGTTTGATTGACGAGGCTGAGCTGGCCGCGCTGACGCCGGCTCTGGATATCAGTCTGGATTGGCCTGTGACCGTGCCAGCCGCCTTTGGCGGTGGCAGTAAGCGCGACACCCTGTATGCCGCGATTGATCACCTCAACAGCCAGGCTGCCGACATCAACAGCATCATGCCCATGGGCAACATCCCCTTCGGCAAGGTCACAGTCGCCACAGATAACTGCACCCTGTGTATGTCCTGTGTGGCTATTTGTCCCACTGCTGCCCTCAAGGACGGTGGTGATGAGCCCAAGCTGCTGTTTACTGAACAAAACTGTGTGCAGTGTGGCCTCTGTGAAGCCGCCTGCCCAGAGAAGGTCATCAGCCTGGTGCCCCAGGTGAATTTTGATGCCCCAAGCCGCCAGGCGGCGCGGGTACTCAAGGAAGAAAAACCCTTTGAGTGTGTGCGCTGCGGCGCGCCCTTTGCGACCCAATCCATGGTGCACCGGATGCTGGATATGGTCGGCATGCACTCGGCATTTTCCGCCAACATCGAACGACTCAAGATGTGTGGCGATTGCCGCGTGAAAGACATGTTTGAAGACATCCTTCAAGATCCGGAAAAGCAACTGAGATAAGAGACGCGCTATGACCCAAGCTATTCGACAAGTATCAGAAAACGATCAGTTCCGGGCAGACATTTACCAGTTGTTGGCGGCCTTGCTGCGCCGTGCCCCTTCAGCCGAACTGCTGGCCTTTTTACAGGGCCTGGAAGTTGAGGATGAGCAGGATAACGACATGACCCGTGCCTGGGCAGCCATCAAGTTGGCCGCCGGTCAGTTCACTCCGGAGCAGCTGGAAGACGAGTACTTCGCCCTGTTTCTCGGCGTGGGCTGCGGTGAAATCCTGCCCTATGGCAGCTGGTTCATGACTGGCTCCCTGATGGATACGCCCCTGGCGCTTCTGCGCCAGGATCTGGCCCAGATGGGCTTTGAGCGTGAGGACAACGTCAAGGAGCCGGAAGATCACGTGGCAGCCCTGTGTGAAGTCATGGGCGTGCTTATCCTCGAAGCCCCCGGCTATCGCCAACTGGCCTTCTATCAGCGCCATATTGGCAGCTGGATAGACCGCTTCTGTGATGCCGTGGCCAAAGCGCCGAGTTCGGCCTTTTACGCCACGGTAGCCCAACTTGCCAAGGCATTTTTTGCCGTGGAAGCCAATGAGTTTGAACAGCTGAGCCTGGACATCCCGGTAAATTGCCCGGGCTCGGCCGAGATTGCCCCCGCCAGTCAGGAAGCGGTTGAAGTGCATTAATTCCGACAGGCAGGACAAGAAACCGGCGGCGAGAGCCGCCACAAAAAACTGCCCGGCCTCGGCCGGGTGCGATAACAACAAGGAGACAACATGAAGAAGCAAGCTTCCGAAATGAGTCGTCGCGAACTGCTCAAGGCTCTGGCCATTGGCGGTGGCGCCGTGGCTGCGGCCACAGTTGCTGGCAGCGCTACTGCAGCCCCAACCGAAGCCGCACCAGAAGCGCAAAGCGACAAGTACCGCGAGACTGAACATATCCGCAATTACTACGCCACCCTGCGCAACTGAGCCAGGTAACCTTTAACCAAGGAGATTAAGATGCGATTGACACGCACCTCCACCGAGGCCCGTCAGGCAGAAAAGCCCAGCCTCGGCATGAATCGCCGTCAGTTCCTCAAGTCAGCCGGTTTTGCCACCGGTGGTATCGCTGCCGCCTCCATGCTGGGTACCGGCATGATGCGCCGCGCCGAAGCCAAAGACGTGCCACACAATGCCCCTACCGAAGTGAAGCGTACCATCTGCTCTCACTGCTCTGTGGGTTGCGGTATCTACGCCGAAGTACAAAATGGCGTGTGGACGGGTCAGGAACCGGCTTTCGACCACCCCTTCAACCAGGGCGGCCACTGTGCCAAGGGTGCCTCTCTGCGTGAACACGGCCACGGTGAAAAGCGCCTCAAGTACCCAATGAAACTTGAAGGCGGCAAGTGGAAGAAACTCAGCTGGGATCAGGCCATCAACGAGATTGGCGACAAGATGCTCAGCATCCGCGAACAATCCGGTCCCGATTCCGTGTATTTCATGGGTTCGGCCAAGTTCTCCAACGAACAATCTTATCTGTACCGCAAACTCGCGGCCATGTGGGGCACCAACAACGTCGACCACTCGGCCCGTATTTGTCACTCTACCACTGTAGCCGGTGTGGCCAACACCTGGGGCTATGGTGCGCAAACCAACTCCTTCAACGACATGCGCAACTCCAAGTGCATGCTGTTTATCGGCTCCAACCCAACCGAAGCGCACCCTGTTGCCATGCAGCACGTGCTCACCGGTAAAGAGCGCGGCGCCAAGATCATTGTGGTTGACCCACGTTTCACCCGTACTGCAGCCAAGTCTGACGAGTACGTGCATATCCGTCCCGGTACTGACATCCCCTTCATCTACGGTCTGCTGTGGCATATCTTCGAAAACGGCTGGCACGATGAAGCCTTTATCAAGTCACGTGTTTACGGCATGGAACGTATTCAGGACGAAGTGAAGCGCTGGACGCCGGAAGAAGTAGAACACGTGGTGGGTGTCTCCAAGGCACAGATGTACCGCGTGGCCAAGATGATGGCCGAACACAAGCCTGGCACCATCGTTTGGTGTATGGGTGGTACACAGCACCACGTAGGTAATGCCAACACCCGCGCTTACTGTATTCTGCAGTTGGCACTGGGCAACATGGGCGTGTCCGGTGGCGGTACCAATATTTTCCGTGGCCACGATAACGTACAGGGCGCCACTGACTTTGGTCTGCTGTTCGACAACCTGCCTGGCTACTATGGCCTGACTTCCGGTGCCTGGGCGCACTGGAGCAATGTGTGGGATCTGGATCCTGCCTGGGTATCCGGCCGCTTCGATCAGGGCGAGTACCTCGGCAAGCAGCCACAAACCACGGCGGGTATTCCCTGTTCCCGCTGGCACGATGGTGTCCTGGAAGACAAGACCAAGATTGCCCAGAAAGACAACATTCGTCTGGCATTCTTCTGGGGCCAGTCAGTCAACACCGAAACCCGTGGCCGTGAAGTGCGTGAAGCACTGAACAAGATGGACACTGTGGTAGTGGTTGACCCATTCCCAACCATGGCCGGTGTTATGCACCAGCGCACCGACGGTGTGTATCTGTTGCCTGCCGCCACCCAGTTTGAGACCTATGGTTCTGTGACTGCCTCCAACCGCTCACTGCAATGGCGCGATAAGGTCATTGAGCCGCTGTTCGAATCACTGCCTGACCACGTGATCATGTACAAGCTGGCCAAGAAGTGGGGCGTGGAAAAAGAATTCTGTAAGCACATCCAGGTCAACGGTGATGAGCCGCTGGTGGAGGATGTGACCCGCGAATTCAACCGCGGCATGTGGACCATTGGTTACACAGGCCAGAGCCCTGAGCGTCTGAAGATGCACCAGCAAAACTGGGGTACCTTCGACGTGAACAGCCTCGAAGCACCCGGCGGCCCTGCCAAGGGTGAAACCTATGGTCTGCCATGGCCATGTTGGGGTACAGCCGAGATGAAGCATCCCGGTACCCAAATTCTCTACCGTACCGACCGTGAAGTGCGCTTCGGTGGTGGTAACTTCCGTGCCCGCTTCGGTGTGGAGCACGAAGGCAATAACATCCTGGCGGAAGGCACCTACTCCAAGGGCTCTGAAATTCAGGACGGTTACCCCGAGTTCACCGCTGACATGCTCAAGCAGCTCGGCTGGTGGGATGACCTGACCGAAGAAGAGAAGAAATACGCCGAAGGCAAGAACTGGAAGACCGACGTATCCGGCGGTATCCAGCGCGTTGCCATCAAGCACGGTTGTATTCCTTACGGTAACGCCAAGGCCCGTTGTATCGTGTGGAACTTCCCGGACGATATCCCGCTGCACCGTGAGCCACTGTACACCCCACGTCGTGATTTGGTTGCCAAGTATCCAACCTATGACGACCGCATGGTTCACCGTCTGCCAACCCTGTACAAGTCAATCCAGGAGAAGGACTTCTCCAAGGACTTCCCACTGGCATTGACCTCTGGTCGCTTGGTGGAATACGAAGGTGGTGGTGAAGAGACCCGCTCCAACCCATGGCTGGCTGAGCTGCAGCAGGAGATGTTTATCGAAATCAACCCTGGTGATGCCGCTGACCGTGGTATCCGCGATGGTGATGACGTGAAGGTTCATGGCCCGGAAGGCGCCGTGATCACCGTTAAAGCCATGGTGACCCCAAGGGTGATTGCCGGTGAATGCTTTATGCCATATCACTTTGCGGGCATCTTTGAAGGTGAGAGCTTGGTTAAGAATTATCCTGAAGGCACAGTGCCTTACATCCAGGGTGAGTCTGCCAACACTGTACTGACCTATGGTTATGACCCTGTGACCCAGATGCAGGAAACCAAGTCCAGTCTGTGCCAAATCACTAAAGCCTGACCGTAACTTGATGAGGAGAAAGCCATTATGGCAGTCATGAAATTTCTGTGTGACACCAAGCGCTGCATCGAGTGTAACGGTTGTGTCACCGCTTGTAAGAACGAAAACGACTCCGCCCTCGAGTGGGGTATTCAGCGTCGCCGTGTAGTTACCATCCGTGATGGTGAACCCGGCGAGGCCTCAATCTCGGTTGCCTGTATGCACTGTACCGACGCGCCCTGTATGGCGGTGTGTCCGGCGAACTGCTTCTACAAAACCGACGACGGCATAGTGCTGCACAACAAAGATACCTGTATCGGTTGTGGCTACTGCTTCTACGCCTGTCCGTTCGGTGCGCCGCAGTTCCCGAAAAAGACCGCCTTTGGCAGTCGCGGCAAGATGGACAAGTGCACCTTCTGCGCCGGTGGTCCAGAGGAGAACTTCTCTGACGCTGAGCGTAAGAAGTACGGTGCCAACCGTATCGCCGAAGGCAAGCTGCCTATGTGCGCCGAGCTGTGCGCCACCAAGGCCCTGCTCGCCGGTGATGCAGATGTCGTATCCAGCATCTACCGTGAGCGTATGGCTGCCCGCGGCAATCCCAACGTGATCTGGGGCTACAACCCTCAGACAGGTGAGATTAACTGAGGCCAAGCTGTGGCAACAGCGCGTTATCATTGAGCACTGTTGCCGCTATAGGAGTGAAAATGTTATCCAAAACGTTTAACAAGTCACTGCAGCAGCTCTGGTCTGTGGCCTTGTTGGCGATGGCTCTGGTGCTGGGATCCGTTTCGGGTGCCTGGGCCGCCGATGAGCAATCCAGTCAACAACAGGCAGCGCAAACCAGCGATGCCGATCTGTGGCGTGCGGTAAAGGCCGGTGAATCCGGTTATACCACCGCCCAGGGCGTTGAGGCAGGCGTGCTGATCAACGTGGCCGGTAATCAGGGTAAGGAAGTCCGCAACCAGTATCTGACCCCCGTCATGGGCTTTGCCGTGGTGGGTGTGTTCGGTGCCTTCCTGCTGTTCTATCTGGTCAACGGCCCCTCGAAGCTGCATCACGGCTTCTCGGGCAAGCTGGTGGCCCGTTGGAGCAAGGCGGATTTGACTATCCACTGGGTGATGGCCATTGCCTGTTTGTTGCTGATCTTCACCGGTTTAACCATCATGCTGGGGCGCCATGTGCTCGAACCTTATGTGGGCTCGGGTTTGTGGGCATCGCTCATCTATGGCAGTAAAACAGTGCACGACTTTGCCGGGCCTGTATTTATGCTGGCCTGGGTAGTGTGTGTGGTGAAGTGGATGCCGCTGCAAACCTTCAAGCTGTATGACCTGAAATGGTTCCTGCTGGTGGGTGGCTACATCAACTTCGGCCCCTTCAAGGGCAAGCACCCCGACAGTGGTTTTGCCAATGCCGGTGAAAAGATGTGGTTCTGGACCCTGACCATCTTCGGTCTGTTTATCAGCGTGACCGGGGTGATGCTGGTGTTGCCCGGCCTGGATCTGCCGCGGGAAGCCTCAATGGCGGCCCTGCTGATCCACGCCATCAGTGCCATCATCATTATCGCTTTCACCATAGTCCACATCTGGATGGCGACTGTGCTCAGTGAAGGTGGTATGGAGTGTATGAAGTCCGGTTACTGTGATGAAAACTGGGCCATTCAACACCACAACCTTTGGTACGACGAAATCAAAGCTAATGGCAGCTTGAAATACAAGGACTGATGTATAGTCCAATGTTGAAAAAGGCCCAGTGTTGACTGGGCCTTTTTGTGTCTGCAAGGCGGTATCCTCCGCCGATATCACCCCACCTGCTGAGCGCGTGTTACTTCACACCCAATCAAACCGCTGACCACTCATTTCTGCTGTGCTCTCCCATCTTATCCATCTCACAGCCAATACAGACTTTTAGTGGTTCTCAAGCCCCACAAAAAATTCACAAATTTAACTATTTTGCATTTTTGTATCAAAGGGTTACCTGCTCGCTTTTTTGTTGATTTCTTGCGTCTGTTAACAGAACGCGATTCCTGGCTGCTGCGCCAGGCCACAACACTGCGCCAGATCAAGTCTGTGTCTCACGCGCGCGGCTACAGTGGCGGCGCAAATTACCTAACTCACTAATAAAAGTGAGTTTTACAACAATAATCATGCTTTTTGTTAACAGGGTGGGTCAGCCCGGCTGATCAATTCAGGAGTCAATATGAAAACAACCCCCAACAGCGCAGAGCGCCGGGCGTTTCTCAAGACCATGGCCATGGGCAGTGTTGCCGGTGTAGCCGTGGCCACTTGTGGCAGCGCCGTGGCACAGCCACTCGAGTCTGCGTCTGCCCAGTCCAAGGGCTATCGCGAGACAGAGCATGTCCGCCGTTATTACGCCAGCTTACGCGGCGAGTAAAAGGAGTCTGTAATGAAACTTACCCGTACCTCAGACGTGGCCGCCAAGGTCGAGGCCAAGCCGCTGGGCATGAGCCGCCGTCAATTTATGAAAACGGCCGGTATTGCCACCGGTGGCATCGCTGCTGCCTCCATGCTTGGTACCGGCATGATGCGCCGCGCCGAGGCCAAAGATGTGCCCCACAATGCGCCGATTGAAATTAAGCGCACCATTTGCAGTGCCTGCGCCGTGGGTTGTGGCCTGTATGCCGAAGTGCAAAATGGCGTCTGGACCGGTCAGGAGCCTGCATTCGATCACCCCTTCAACGCCGGTGGTCACTGTGCCAAGGGTGCTGCGTTGCGTGAGCACGGCCATGGTGAAAAACGCCTCAAGTATCCGATGAAGCTCGAAGGCGGCAAGTGGAAACGTATCAGCTGGGAGCAGGCGATTAACGAAGTGGGCGACAAGATGCTCAGCATTCGTCAGGAGTCAGGCCCGGATTCTGTGTACTTCATGGGCTCGGCCAAGTTCTCCAACGAAGGCTGCTATATGTACCGCAAACTCGCGGCCATGTGGGGCACCAACAACGTCGACCACTCGGCACGTATTTGTCACTCTACCACTGTAGCCGGTGTGGCCAACACCTGGGGCTATGGTGCGCAAACCAACTCTTTCAACGACATTCAGAATGCCCGCGCCATCTTCTTTATCGGCGCCAACCCTGCTGAGGCGCACCCTGTGTCCATGCAGCACATTCTGACTGCCAAAGAGCGCAACAACGCCAAGATCATCGTGGTCGACCCGCGCTTCTCCCGCACAGCGGCCCACGCCGACCTGCACGTGGGCATTCGCCCCGGCACCGACATTCCCTTTATTTACGGCATGTTGTGGCACATTTTTGAAAACGGCTGGGAAGACAAAACCTTTATCGACCAGCGCGTATTTGGCATGGACAAAATCCGCGAAGAAGCCAAAAAATTCCCGCCAAAAGAAGTGGCTGATATCACGGGTGTGTCTGAAGAGGCCATCTATCAGGCCGCCAAGCTGATGGCCGATAACCGCCCCGGCACCGTGGTTTGGTGTATGGGTGGTACCCAGCACCACGTGGGTAACGCCAACACCCGTGCCTACAGTATTCTGCAGCTGGCGCTGGGCAACATGGGCGTTTCCGGTGGTGGTACCAACATCTTCCGTGGTCACGACAACGTACAGGGCGCCACCGACCTGGGCCTGCTGTTTGACAACCTGCCCGGTTACTACGGCCTGACCAGCGCCGCCTGGCAGCACTGGACCCATGTGTGGGATCTGGATCTGGAATGGGTCAAGGGTCGTTTCGACCATGGCACTTACCTGGGTCGCGAGCCCATGACCACCCCCGGTATTCCGTGCTCCCGCTGGCACGACGGTGTGCTGGAAGACAAGGCCAAGCTGGCTCAGAAAGACAATATCCGTCTGGCGTTTTTCTGGGGGCAGTCGGTTAACACCGAAACCCGTCAGCGCGAAGTGCGTGATGCACTGGACAAGATGGACACAGTGGTTGTGGTTGACCCCTTCCCAACCATGGCCGGTGTTATGCACCGCCGTAAAGATGGCGTCTATCTGCTGCCTGCCGCGACCCAGTTTGAGACCCGTGGTTCCATCTCCAACTCAGGCCGCTCCATCCAGTGGCGTGAACAGGTTATCGAGCCGCTGTTCGAGTCCAAGACCGACATCGAAATCATGTACCGTCTGGCGGAAAAGCTGGGTATTGCCGAGCAATACACCAAGCGCATCAGCAAAGAAAATGGCGTGCCGCTGATTGAAGACATCACCCGCGAAATCAACCGCGGCATGTGGACCATCGGTATGACAGGCCAGAGTCCAGAGCGTATCAAGGCCCACACCATGAACTGGGGCACCTTCTCGCAGAAGAGCCTCGAAGCCGAAGGCGGCCCATGCAAGGGCGAAACCTACGGTCTGCCATGGCCATGTTGGGGTACGCCCGAGATGAAACACCCAGGCACCCAAATTCTCTATAACACAAGCAAACATGTGAAAGACGGCGGCGGTAACTTCCGCGCCCGTTATGGCGTTGAGTATCAGGGTCAAAACCTGCTGGCCGAGGGCTCTTTCTCCAAGGGGGCTGAGATTGAAGACGGCTATCCCGAATTCACCGCCGACATGCTCAAGCAACTGGGCTGGTGGGACGACCTGACAGCGGCAGAAAAAGCCGAGGCCGAAGGCAGAAACTGGAAGACGGATCTGTCCGGCGGCATCGTGCGTGTTGCCATCAAGCACGGCTGTATTCCTTTCGGTAATGCCCGTGCCCGCTGTGTGGTGTGGACCTTCCCCGATGCCGTGCCTGTGCACCGTGAGCCGCTGTACACCGCCCGTCGCGATCTGGTGGCCAAGTACCCCACCTACGACGACATGCAGGTGCACCGTCTGCCTACCCTGTACAAGTCGATTCAGGAAAAAGACTTCAGCGGCAGCTATCCGCTGGTGCTCACCTCCGGTCGTTTGGTGGAGTACGAGGGTGGCGGCGAAGAGTCCCGCTCCAACCCCTGGCTGGCCGAGCTGCAGCAGGAGATGTTTGTGGAAATCAACCCGGGCGACGCTGCCGACCGGGGTATTCGCAACAATGACAATGTCTGGCTGGAAGGCCCAGAGGGTGGCCGCATCCTCATCAAGGCACTGGTGACACCCAGGGTGAAACCCGGCGTGACCTTTATGCCTTACCACTTCGCCGGTGTGATGCATGGCGAGAGTTTGGCCCCCAACTATCCGGAAGGCACCGTGCCCTACGTCATCGGTGAATCCGCCAACACGGCCCTGACCTATGGCTACGACCCTGTGACCCAAATGCAGGAAACCAAGTCGAGCCTGTGTCAGATAGTCAAGGCCTGAGTGCGGTAATCGAGGAGATAAGTCATTATGGCTACAATGAAATTTTTGTGTGACACCAAGCGCTGCATCGAGTGCAACGGCTGCGTCACCGCCTGTAAAAACGAAAACGATTCCGCCCTCGAGTGGGGTATCCAGCGCCGCCGCGTCGTTACCATCCGTGATGGTGAGCCCGGCGAAAGCTCCATTTCGGTCGCGTGCATGCACTGCTCCGACGCCCCCTGTATGGCGGTGTGTCCGGCCAACTGCTTCTACAAAACCGACGATGGCATAGTGCTGCACGACAAGGACACCTGTATCGGCTGTGGCTACTGCCTGTACGCCTGTCCGTTTGGCGCGCCCCAGTTCCCTAAAAAGGGTGCCTTCGGCAGCCGCGGCAAAATGGATAAGTGCACCTTCTGTGCCGGTGGCCCGGAAGAGAACTTCTCCGACGCCGAGCGTCAGAAGTACGGCAGCAACCGTCTCGCCGAAGGCAAACTGCCCATGTGTGCCGAGTTGTGTGCCACCAAGGCGCTGCTCGCCGGTGATGCGGAAGTGGTTTCCAGCATCTTCCGTGAGCGCGTGGCCTATCGTGGTGCCGACAACGGTGCCTGGAAGTAATTACAGCCAGGGGGGCGGTCTGTTCGCCCCCAACGGAGGTTAACAATGAACAATTGGTTCAAAATCCTGGCCGTGGCTGTGCTTCTTATGCTGGGTATGGGGCTCGGCCATGCTGCCGATGCCAATGCCCAGTTGGGAGATGCCCAGATGTGGGCCGAGCTGAAAGAGGGCGCCGTGGGTTACACCACCTCGACCAGTGAGTTTCATGGTCAGCCCATCAATACCTACGACCCCAGACTGCTGGAGGCTCGCGGCACCTGGCTGGCGCCGGGCCTGATGGCGGCGTTGTTTGGCATGATAGTAGTGTTTGCCCTGTTCATCATTGTCAATGGTATCTCCAAATTGCACCACGGTTTTTCGGGCAAGATGGTGTACCGCTGGTCCAAGCTGGACGTGAGCATTCACTGGTTGGGGGCCATCCCCTGCCTGCTGCTTATCCTCACGGGTTTGGTACTGCTGGCAGGGCGATTCTTCTTCCAACCCTGGTTGGGTGAGGGCGTGTGGGCCGGTCTGGTGTATGCCGCCAAGCAGGTGCACGATGTCATGGCCATTCCCTTTATGATTGGCTGGGCGCTGATGACCCTGATGTGGGCCAAAAATCAGCTGCCGAAAATGTACGACATCAAGTGGTTTATGGTGGTGGGTGGCTATATCAACTTTGGCCCCTTCAAGAACCAGCACCCCGACGCGGGCTTTGCCAACGCCGGTGAAAAAATGTGGTTCTGGACCTTTGCCCTGTTCGGACTGGTGATCTCGGCCTCCGGCATGTTGCTGTTGTTCCCCAACCTGTTTGAGCCAAGTCGTACCTTAAGCCTCACCGCTCTGATCCTGCACGGCATCAGCGCCATCATTATTTGTGCCTTCTCCATAGTGCACATCTTTATGGCGACTGTGATGTCTGAAGGCGGCATGGAGTGTATGGTGTCGGGTTACTGTGATGAGAACTGGGCCACCCAGCACCACAATTTGTGGTTTGATGAGATCAAGGCTAATGGTTCTCTGAAGTATAAGGACTAATTCCTTAACCTTTAATACTGAAAAGCCCCGCAATTGCGGGGCTTTTTGTTGCTTGCAGCAACGGGGCTGCTTTGAGTTGACTGAGCCAAGCTGCGCTTGGCAAAAGGTCGTGGGCGTCCCGCCCACACCCGGGGAAAGGGGGCCGTTTCGACTGGCCCCCTTATCCAATCCCCCTGCGACTCCCTACGAAGCGGAAAGCCCCTCGGTGATTTGCTTCAAATTGCCTGGCGCGCCAGACGCTCATCCTTGATTCGACTGGCGCTGGCTCGGCGTCCTTGCCTCGCCCAAGGCATTTGAACCAATCCCCTTCGGCCGCTTCGGGGGAGGAGTGGTGCTTTACGAAGGCTTGCCATGTTTTGAGTGAGGTTGTGATTGGCTTTTACTTAAAATCCTGAACGAGTGCGCTTTTCACCCAAGATGGATTTTGATAAGTTTTAAAAATCGAATTTAAAAACAGTATGTTGTGACATTTGTGTGCATGTGCACGAAGCAAATATAGCAAGTCATAGGTGATGCTGTGCCAAGCAAAATTGAAATACATAAAAGGTTCAATGCTATTCCTTTTCCTCCCAAAGAAAGGGAAAAGCTGGGGATTGCGATCGAAACTATCGGGAAGCTTCCAATTAATGGATTGCGGCGCAATCCAGAAAATGGGACCTGTGGTTGGTACATTTGGTGTGGCGAAGAAATGTCTGACGATGCAGACTTTTTCAAGCCTCTGCATGTTGGCCACATATTGGAGTATCTGCCTGAAATTGAGCAGTATTTATCATTGCCACCAGGTTATAGATTTTTGGTTGCTCACGAGTACGAAGACGTTTGGCAAGATCTTCAGCTCACTACTCTATAACAAGGCCGCGTATGTCGCCTACGGTTGGGCTTGTGCTATGCAGTTCGCCCGTGTCGGCAAAACTAATAGCCTTTAGATGGATTATCGTATGACTAATAATCAACAAACCTTCTACAAGTATAAGTCACTAAATAATTTTGAGTTTCTACTGGATTTGATTCTCAGGGAAAGATTGTATGCTGCTCTTCATTACGAATTAAATGACCCAATGGAAGGTGTGGTTAAGATTGACGGAACGATCCCAAAGGATAAAGAACAAGAGTGGGATGATTTAATTAAAACGTTCCGTATAGTCTGTTTTAGTCGAGAGAAAGATCACCCTCTGATGTGGTCTCATTATGCAGATGGGGCAAGGGGATGTGTTATAGAGTTTCAGTTAATTGATGATCAGCAAATACATAAGGTCTCATACGTCAAAAAGCCATTGATAACTGAGAAGCATATCACCAGAAAAAATGCGGAAGAAATTCTCATTTATAAAGAGAAGCCTTGGAAGTATGAGGCGGAAAGCCGATGTCTACTTGATGTGGATGACAAGTTTTTGCCCATTCATATCAAATCTGTGACATTTGGAAGCAGAGCTGAAAAATCAAAAGTAGATATGTTGATTCATATTTTATCGCTATGTAAGCCAGATTTGGCAATCCAAGTTATGGGTGAGCAAGGGCTAATTGATGGCATAAAAGTCGTGTCTCGTAACAGGAGGGTTTATATGGGAGATAGAGTTAGGAGTGAAGATTATTGCCCGCAATGTGCCGAGGTTAAAATGACGCAACAAGATTATGTTTCACGGCATTGTGGGTAGAGGAACTCTTGAGCAAAATGGTGGGAGAGGCTGCACATCGTACTTTCCCATGGCTTTGCTTTGGAACTATAAGGGCGGTGTTTCATTGCCGCTGGGCTCTTTTCTGGCGCCGTGTGTGATAAGGGGACGGGCTGAGAAGTGTTGCACCCGTCCCTTATTTTGATCAGATAAGAGTCAGGGTCACATCCACGTTACCGCGGGTGGCGTTGGAGTAGGGGCATACCTGGTGCGCCTTTTCAATCAGGGCTTGGGCCTGGGTCTGCTCCAGACCTGCAAGCTTGACGCCCAGCTCCACCGAGATGGCGAAGCCCACGCCCTTGGGGTTGGCACCTATGCCGACCTTAGCCGTAACCTCGGGTTCGTTTGGCAGTCGCAGTTTGTCCTGGCCGGCGACAAATTTGAGTGCGCCGATAAAGCAGGCGGAATAACCGGCGGCAAACAGCTGCTCTGGATTGGTGCCCGGACCGTCATTGCCACCCAGGGCCTTGGGTGTGCTGAGGCTGACACTCAGGCGACCATCGTCGGATGCGGATTTTCCTTCACGTCCACCGATAGAAGTGGCGCTGGTATTGTACAGTGCGTTCATAAGTATTCCTCGTTAAATAGGTGTCTGGTTGCGTTCGTTTAGCTTTGTTATTTCAATAATAGTTATCGCGGTAACCATGCTGTGAAATAAAAAGCCATTACGGCGTCTTGATGATAAAGTTATCGCGATAACTAAATGTGCGCAAGTATAAATGACGGCGCAACGTGCAAGAACGCCTGAAATGTGAGCTGGATCACGTATGGGGCGACAGATGGGAGTTGAGCATTGTGAAGCGGTCGCAGCTTGGTAAGGGGCTAGGAAATCGCAGGGTTAGCTGCCGAGTTTGTAGCGCAGGTCGTCCAGCAGCTGTTTGAGCGCTTGCAGTTCGGGGATTTCCATTCCGCAGTGGCTAATGATGCATTGGTTGACCTCAAGGGCCTGTTGCTCCATGGCCTTGCCTGCTTCGGTCAGGGAAATCACCAGAGAGCGCTCATCCTCATCGCTGCGGCGTCGGTGTACCAGACCTTGGCTCTCCAGGCGCTTGATGACGGGGGTCAGAGCACCCGATTGTTGCCCGAGACGCTCTGCTATGTCCTTGAGGCCCATTCCATCCTGCTCCCAGAGGATCAGCATAATGAGATACTGGGTGTACGTCAGGCCCAGTGGCTCCAGCAGCGGTTTATAGAGAGAGGTCATTGCCAGCGAGGTGGAGTAGAGGGCAAAACAGAGCTGGTTGTCCAGAAGCAGGCGTTGATGGCTGGGCATGGCTTTTATCTTCAATGACTTGTTTGGCGGCACTATAGCAAATGCGACCGGGGCGGGCAAAAGTCCGGGCAGGGCGCGGCATAGAATTGATGATCGGTGTCGTCCCTGTGCCTCAGTGTGCGCGGCTGACTCGCGGGCCAAGGTTATGTATCCGGCTTGTAATCGTGTGATAAACGAACTGTGTATTCGCAATGGCTAAAATATGCGCTGCTTAACAAAAACGGTAATCTAAACTTGCTGGAACGGCCAAATTGGTGGAAGTTCACATTTTACCTATGTCTAAATGGGTAGGCTATGGATAGCAAACTCGAAATGTTTTCTTTGTTTTTCAAAAAGATCCATTTCAGATAATCTTTGACAGGAAGCCCTATGACCAGCAGTTCAACCTTAGCCATTCCCGCCGCCCATCAGGCGCAAGTCGATATTACTCTGCCGGCATGGCTGCTGGGCACCGCTGAGCGGGTGATGAACTTCTATGTTGATCGCAACCTGCGGCTCGATACCCTGTCGGTCGATACCATGCCCGCACCAGTGCCCGGCAAAAAGTACATGCTGTATGCCCACGTGCCCTTTTGCCATACCCTCTGCTCTTACTGTACCTTCCACCGCTTTACCTTTAAAGAGGATAAGGCGCGCGCCTATTTCATTTCACTGCGCAAAGAGATGACCATGGCCAAGGAGCTCGGCTATGACTTCGAATCCATGTACATAGGCGGCGGCACCACCACTGTGCTGGAAGACGAGCTGGCCCGCACCATTGAGCATGCGCGGCTGCTGTTCCCGTCCATTAAGGAAGTCTCCTGCGAGTCTGACCCACGCCACCTGGCAAGCCCCGAGTTCCGTCAGCTCAAGGGGCTGGTGGACCGCATGTCCATTGGGGTGCAGAGCTTCGATGACGGCATTCTCAAGATGACCGACCGCTTCGAGAAGTTTGGCTCGGGGCTGCAAACCTTTGACCGTATTCAGGCGGCCAAGGAGCTGTTCCCCATCATCAACGTGGATTTGATTTTTGGTTTCCGTGGCCAGACGGAAGAAGTGATCCAGCGGGATCTCGACATGGCCCGTCGCCTCGACCCCCGGCAGATCACCACCTATCCGCTGATGATCACCCACCAGACCCGCAAGAGCGTGAAGGGCAAGTTGGCGGCGCCACAGGCAGATCTGGCTCGTCAGTACAGCCAAATCCTCACCAGTTTGCGTGGCCAGTACAACCAGCTGTCGAGCTGGGCATTCGGCAAGGCCAATGACGAAGGCTTTGACGAGTACGTGATTGATTATGATGAATACCTAGGCGTAGGCTCGGGCTCGTTCAGCTTCCTCGGTGACACCCTGTATGTGAACACCTTCTCGCTGCGCAAATATCAGGAGCGCATCGAGGCGGGCAAGATGAGCGTTGAGCAGCAAAAACGCTACGACACCAAGGCCATCATGCAGTACCGCTTTTTGTTGGGGCTCTTCTCAGGCAGGCTGTCGCGCCAGTATTTCCGCGACACCTTTGGGGTGAATCTCGATACCGCGTTGTTTAAGGAAATGGCCGCCATGAAGCTGATTGGCGCCCTGAAAAACGACCCCGCCAACCCCGAGGAACTCCTGGTTACCGACAATGGCAACCTGATGGGCCTCTTAATGATGAAAGAGTTTTACTCCGGCATGGATAACGTCCGGGCACAGCTGCGTAAGCCGCTGAAGAATTGCGATATGTAAGGCGTGCTTGTACCTGTAGGAGGTTAGCGGCATTCAATATTGATGCGTTTACTCTGCGATATTGGTTGCGGGATGGTCCGGTGCGATAAGCCCGCTGGCTGAGTCCATGAACCGCTGACAGAAGCTGTCTGCACAAACCTGTTGGCGACCGTTGGCTTTTGCCCGGTAAAGCAGTTCATCAGCCTGACGAATCGCCTCTTCAATGTCCGGGATGTCGGTTGCACCGGTACCCTCGAGAGCAGCTATACCGGCTGAGAAGGTAACATTAAAACCAATGGCCGGCTCCTCCTGACACGCCTGAATAAATGAGCGCTGCACACGCTGTAGCAGGCCTGCAAATACAATGGGGTCTTTCTCCGTCGCCAGCAGAATAAACTCCTCACCACCAAAGCGGCCGATAATGTCCGTTTGCCTCAGTGTCTTTTTCGCCGCCTGAGCAAATGCCCGCAAGACGGCGTCGCCAACGTGATGCCCATGTTTATCATTGATGGCTTTAAAGAAATCCAGATCCAACAGGGCAACGGATAACGGGAACTGCTGACGTTCGGCAAGTCGTTGCATCTGACGGGCCTGATGTAGAAAGGCACGCCGGTTAAGCAGTCCCGTTAAAGGATCCGTATCCGAGAGTTGTTGCAGTTTTATCCTGTGCTGGCGGCTGCGAAGTAGGTACAGCGACAATATCAGGGTGATCATTACGCCTGCACTAATCACTATCAGTGTAATATGAAGCCTTGCTTTTGCTTTTTGTTCTGCCGCGGCAATACGTGCTGCTTGTTTTTCTTGCGCTGCGGCCTGTGTTTCTTCCTGAGCCAGTGCCAGGCGGGTTTGAAAGCTGCTTAGCATTAACGACCGCGCCTCAGCGTCTTTTGCGGCTCTTAATTGATGATAACGCTGAGAGGCTTCAAGTGCGGCCTGATAATGACCTTGCTTCTGATAAATTTGTTGCAGTAGATCCTGACGCTCCCAGTTATCTTCTTCTGTAATTCTGTCAGCCATTTCTTGCGCCGCTGACACATTCCCCAGCAATAGATATGCTAGCCCGGCATAATATGCAGAGCTCTCATTCAGGTGCGGTATTTGCTGTACGGGATTAAATTGCATTAATCGATTTACATTGGAAAAGTTGCCTTGCTGAATTTCTGCCAACCAAACAATTTTTTCCATGACGTCTGAACAGGCGATATTATTGTGGGCTGAAAGCGAAGCCTGGGCATAACGAACTTTTTCTTGGAACGGCAGAAAATACATATTGGCAATGTTGCAGTAAATAATTGCTACGTGATCTGGTTCGTTGGTCTGCAGATAGTGACTAATTAATTGATTGTAAAGCTCAATGGCTTGATTTGTGTCGCCAATTAGGTTGCTGTGATATGCGAGCTCTTCGCTTAAATAATACAGGTAGTCTTGATGTTTTGATGCTACGCTTCCTTTTTTTACCACTTGTGATAACTGGAATAAGGGTTGAGGTATTTTCTCGAAGAGCTGGCGTTTATAATAAATTTCCAGCAAATGCCTTAAAAAGACTATGTGTACATAAGGGTCATTTTTTAGTGCCGGTTCAAGCTTCAGACTTTCCAGTAAAGTAGTCGCTTTCTCTGGCATATTTTGATAGGTGTACATGCCATAACTTCGTATAGTCATGGCATAGATATAGAGCTCAGGATGTTGTGCGAAATTAATTAAATTGAGCGCTTTAGATAAATTCTCTTCGATAGCATCTATCCCATAAGACCGCAGGTTTTCAGCTTTAAATATCAATAAGGCAGCGTGCCGTACCGGATCATTGCTTGCCTCTTTTATGCGCAGATCTATTTGACTGGTTAAACTGTCCTTGTTTTCAGAATGGATATTGTCCAGCTCAAACCTTTCTGCTTGGATCTGGGTCATGCCGTATCGCTCTTGCGCCAGAGCCGGTAGCGTTAGAAGCAGTGCCGTCAGCCCTGCAAGGATGAGCCGAATAAAGCGCAGCATGGGTTTTTGACCATCCATGTCGAGAGCAGAGTTAAAAAGCGAATAGGGCATAGCACTGAAGATCAACAGAGTCACTCCAATAGCAAGTTTTATACAATGTTACATATAATCAAAAAAATAGGCTGTCGTATTTTGCTTGTTTTGTGAACAAAATGTCTGTTTGTTGCCATGCCACACGAAGCCACTGCCAATGTCGAAATATTCGTTAATCACCTTGGCGGTACTTAAGCCCGCTTGCATTTTATCCCTCTCTGGCTTGTTCAAAGTTGAGGAGGTGCTTCAGCCCTGTACTGATTAAGCTTACCCTTGGTTAACTTGTGGTTCCGTATTAGCCTTCCGCTCGTTTCCCGGAATCGCAGGAGACGGCGAAATATTCCGGCGCTGTGCTTAAGGTAAATCTGGGGTACAGGTTAATCAATTCTTCATAAGCAGTCGGTTTTCTGTGCTGCAACTCAAACAGGGCTCTCAGGTGATGTTCCTTGAGTCCGCCGGGGTTTTGTTCGAGGGCATTCATCACCCTTTCTCTGTCGATTTCAACACCAAACATGGTGAAGGAACCCGAAGAAAAAGACTTGATGGCAAAGTAGAGCGGATCGAGTTCATCATCCTGCCATTCGAGATTTGGATGGCTGCCGCTGATACTTTCATAGACACGCGGCTCACCAATTTGAGCCGCTGCCAGTGCAATGGCTTTGATTTCCTTGTCTGTCCACGCCATATCATTGGCCCAGAACAGCCAAGCGGTTGAATCCAGCTGCCCCAGCATCGCCAGCAGTGTTTTGCGGTCTGGCTGAGCACCTTGTTGTTTTAACCACTGAGCGACTTCCAGGCCGGGCATATTGAAGTTGAGTGCTAAAAAGGTGTTGCTGAGCAGCACCATGTATGACCTGTCTTCCTCTGAGGACGCCTGAGCCAGCAGTGTGCCAACGGGGTATTGCTGCCAGTCTGGTGTTTGTTGCATGGCGTCCCGCAGGGGCGCAATTAGCTCGTTCATTTGCGAGGGCAGACTGGTATCAGAAGACCAGATTTTCTCGGCGCAGTAGCGTATTTCAGGCGAGTTTTTCACTTTGTCCATAAAAGGCGAGTCGCGATATTGGGCCAGTTTCTCCGGGTTGAATCGGCGGGCATCAAACCATGCTTGCTGCTGTTCGCATTGCTTTAAACGTGCCCTGGTGTCTTCGTCCAGAGTACTGCCGATATTCCCAAGCTGCTGCAACAGGTCTTGTCTGGCGGTAACGTCATAGCTATCTGTGTACGCTACGTGAACAGAGAATCCTTGTTCTTCCAGGATTTTTACCGTGCGAATTGCCCGTCCACCCCGTCGCATTTTACTGGCGCTGCTCAGCACCACCGGCTGCGCTTGGGGTAACTTTTCCCAAAACCTGGTAAAGGCCTCTGTGCGAACAAGGGTCTCGGTAATTTCCAAATGCAAACCAATCAGAGTGTTGTACATCAGCTGGTTTTCGTACGCCGCATCGGATTGCAGCAGGGATGGAAAGGTATCCAGCAAGGTAGTGGCAGATGTCAGGTCACCGACCTTCAGCGACGCCAAATAAAAGCGCGGTATCGGGCTCAAATAGCGGTTTTCGAGTATCTCGGATGGCACAGAAGCACCGCGAATTTGGGAAATATAGACATCAATATCTCCTTTGTCCGGCGCCCTGTTCCAAAGGTCTGGAAATTGTGTTTTCCACAGGCGTCCTATCCCACTCTCCATAGCTGACAGATTGTCCGCCAGGTCGCTGGTTGCTGGAAGTTGAAAGACGCTATTCGCGGTTTTCAATACTTCGCGGCCCGGCTCACTTTGAGACAGAAAAGACTCAGCAGTTAACACCGCCTCACGCAGTTTGACGAATCGATAGAAATCCCGGCCTTTGTCAAAGTCGTCCACCGCCAATGCATCGGCTATATCCAAGAGTGGTTCGCCCTGCTGGTAAAGCTGCCATGCCATCAGAGTGCGCTGCTGTTGTTGTTTATAGTCGGCATTAGCGCCCAGGCCTGCAGCCCGCAGACACTCGACGGCACTCAGACTGGTCTCCAAAGGGCTATCTTCGAAGGTCAGCAGCTGTGTTTGCCGGTTTGCCTCTGCGATAGTGTCAGCGGTATCTCCCGGGGCATCCCGACCGCTTTCTAAGGCCTTTGTCTTACCCGGCTCCAATGTGGTTGGGGACGGCGAAAGTAAGGTTAACGCGCCAACAATGCCCAGGATGGCGGCGATGGCCAAGGTTATTTGGGTCTTATTCATAACAATCCCTGTAACGCGCGCTCGTTGCCGCTTGGCTGCCGGAGTGGCGGTGTTATAACGCAGTGGCTGAGTGGATGCTTAACCGGGCAGGACGTTGATGAAGCAACTGTCGAGGTTGACGCTGAGTCATGGCGGTCCATGCCGTATGAGAGTTCACTTAAAACAGCCATGTTTTCATACTGGTATCTCTGATTCAAGGAGATGTCATCAAATTCAACCGTTTCTTAGACTAAACGCCAGTCAGAGCCGATTAACGCTGCCAGCGAAATATCGGCGGTGTAGTTTATGCGTGATTGGGCACAATTCAAAAGATGACGGAGCAGGTCTGTTTTGATAAAGATGCATCATCGAACAAGACACTGGACTGAATATGCCTGATTTCAGCGATGGCGAGCACTACTACGATATCCGCTTTGAGCAACTGGACATGGCCAATGCCTGTTATCGGGACATGGAGTTTGAAGACTGCGTGTTTTCAGATTGCGACTTCTCGGCTGCCTCTTTCCAAAACTGCTGCTTTACTCAATGCCGCTTTGAGCGTTGTAACCTCAGTCTGGCGGTATTTGCCGCAAGCCGCTTGTTCGGCGTGACCTTTATAGAAAGCAAGCTGATCGGGGTGGACTGGACCCGTGCCGATTGGCCCGACTTTCATCGTGACTTTGAGCTGGCATTCCAGCAATGCATCCTGAACGACGCCTCTTTTTATGGCCTGACGATGGAGCAACTGGTCATGGCCGAATGCCGGGTGCAGGAGGTGGATTTTCGCCACGGCAACTTCAGCGGCGCCAGCCTCACCCAATGTGACTTCTCCGGCAGCCTGTTTGTGCAAACCAATTTAAGCCGTGCCGACTTCAGCGGCTCTGAAGGTTTTAACATCAATGTGCTTGAAAACACCCTCAAGGGCGCAATCTTTTCGCGGTTCGATGCCTTGAGTTTGCTGGAGTCGCTGGGCATAGAGCTGGTGGATTAACTCTGGGTCGATTCGGCGATCGCCCTGGCATGTTAAAGGGAAGGGATTGACGTGGAGTGGTTGAGCCAACACCTGATTGTTGAATTGTTCTCTGTTAACCACATGAAAATTAGAGATTTGCCAGTATAACCATTTTTATTGTGCGATTTTTGTTGATGGCTGTGATAATTTGAGCAAACGAATCAGTTACAGGTTCAGCCAATTATGGACAGAGCTGTCATTTCGGCCTTCCGGGTCGCCATCATTTATGCGGTTTTTGCCGGATTCTGGATCCTGTTTTCAGATATTGCCGTTGAATTACTGCTCGACAGCCCTCAGCTTCGCGCCATAGCACAAACATACAAGGGATTGGCCTTCGTCATCATTACGGCAACCCTGCTGCTGATGTTGGTGCTCAGGAGCAACAGGGCGCTGGAAAAAGCCAACGACATGGACACCTTGACCGGGTTGAGCAGCCTCAGCGTGTTTATCCGTTCCCTGAATAATACCATCCGTAAACTCAAGCCAAATGAGCGCCTGATCCTGGGCTATCTGGATATCGATGATTTCAAGCAAATCAACGACACGCTTGGCTATGAGCGTGCAGATGCCTTCTTGCGGGATTTGGCCAACGACATCAATGATGCTGCCCTGCCTGGCTCTGTGGTGTCACGCCTACATGCAGACCAGTTTGCCAGTTTTGGCCGCCTGGATACTTCGGTGGATATGGAAGCCCATATTCGGGGATTTCAACGTTTGTTCGCTCACCGTGCCAGGCAACATGGGATAGATGCCACTTGTTGTATAGGTGTTGCCCTGTTCCCTGCCGATGGCACCAATGCCAAAGAAATGATGGTATCGGCCACCGAAGCGCTGAATATTGCAAAAAAGAAGAAAAACGCCATTCAATACCATGATAAGGCACTCAGCGAAAAAGCCTCGCAGCGACGTCAGTTGGTCATGGATTTACGTCAGGCCATCAGTGACGAGGTCCTGTCGCTGGTGTATCAACCCAAGTATGAATTGAGCACGCTCACTGCATGCGGCGTTGAAGTGCTGGTGCGTTGGCATCACCCGGTGAAGGGCTATATTTCCCCCGACGTGTTTATTCCACTGGCCGAGGAAAATGGTATGACAGCGGCCATCTCCAAGCTGGTGGTCGACAAGGCAGCAGCTGAGCTTGGCAGTGCAGGTCTGCTGGATGGCAGTCTGGCGCATGTGGCAGTGAATGTGTCGGCGGACGAATTCAATAACGCCGAAGAAATGTATGCACTGACCCAATTTATCAAAAGCAAAAAAGCACTGGCACCCTATGTGCGGATTGAAATCACCGAAACTGCCACGCTCACCGACATGCAAAAAAGTGTGGAGATTATTTCCAACCTTCAGGCCAGCGGTATCACTTTTTCCATCGATGATTTCGGTACCGGTTATACCTCCCTCGCAATGCTCAAAGACCTGACCGTGGATGAAATTAAAATCGATCGCAGTTTTGTCTCCGGGGTGGAGCTGGACGAGCGCTCATGCACCATCGTCAGTGCCATTGTCGCCATGGCCCAAAGTTTCGATATCCATATCGTGGCTGAAGGGGTCGAAAATGCCGCGCAGCTGAAAATATTGCAGGATATGGGATGCCAGCAGGCTCAGGGGTTTTATCTGGGACGTCCCATGGCATTGCATGATTTGGTGAAGCACCTTAACCAAGACACCACCGAGTTCAGCGCCGCTCACTGAGGGACGAGGCTGAGATACTGGCCTGCGCCCAGGGTAAAAAGCCACAGCCCCCAGAGGCTATGTTCCAGCACGCAGGCGGCAGTTGAGCGGGAGCTGGCATAGGTGTATGCAAACATCAGCCCTCCAACAAACGCCAGTACCACGGCAATCCAATTGGCATAGATGATATGGGCCAGGGCAAATACAGCTGCACTGACCCAAATTCGTAATGTCTTGCTTGGCATTATCCCTTTGAATCGGTGGAATAAATAAGTGCGAAATATCAGCTCCTGTGGGATCACCGAAAACAGCGGATACAGGGCAAGCAGCAAACACCAGGTGTAAAAATCGCGGGTGGGCAGTACAAAGACTTGCTCCGGGGCATAAGCAGACAGAGCCAGGATTGATATCAATACGCCAACAGCAAACAGCACCGGCGAGTACCACAGCAGGCGTTTCAGATTGGCATAGTTGGTCAGGCGAAAACGCTTAAAGTGGCTATCGTTCAGGATCAAAAACAGGCACAGCAATGCCAGCAGGCACAGCAGAGGTAACAACCAGTTGCTCAGTAGGTGTCGATAGTGAAAGGCGGTAAGTGGCAGGAGCACAAACATGCACACAAACTCTGCCCATCGCAGTAACCGGCTTGCCATTTTATTCTCCCATGGGTCTCCAACAACACTAGCACAGGACGTAAGCTCTCGTTTTGCATCTTGGTTGGATGAATATTTTTGGCAATAAATTCAATCAACAGCCATACTCAAGTGCCAAAAAGGGAGACCGGGAACCAATATGACAACCAAGACTGTGTGGCTGATTATTCTGATGGGCTACGGGCTCACTGGTGCCCTGTTTGCGGGAGCCTGGATGCTCGGCTGGTGGCTGGCAGGATTGCTGTCGATGGCGGCCTTCGGTGCTCTGGTTGCCTGGGCTATCCGACGCCAGTTCGCCGACAGCGCCCGGTTTTTGGCACAGTCCATGGACATTCACAACGGTAGCGTCGACCTCCAATCCAGGCTGGATGCTGCCAACCATTCCTCTCTGCGTGAATGTATTGAGGCCAGCAATGGCATGCGGACTTTTATGGATCAGCAACTCTTGCTGGTGTCCGAGTCTGTGGGGCGTCTCATTCCAATCTCATCTGAATTATCAGAGTCTTACTCAAATATGACCCAAAAGGTCAGCCTGCAGAATCAAGTCAGCGGTGCCATTGAAGCCGACATGGAGTCCATGTGGCAGGCCTGTTTGCATGTGCAGGCCATGACAGAGCGCATTGTGGCGGCCTCTAATGCCAGCGATGACAGGGCCAAGCAAGGCATGAGCACTACCCAGGTTGCCCTGACGAGTTTTCATGACTTGGCCGAACGTCTGGAAAAGGCCTTTGCCGAGGTGGAACAACTCAAACAAAGCAGTGACAGAATTGGCGGCATACTCGAGGTGATCAACTCTATTTCACAGCAAACCAACTTGCTGGCACTGAATGCCGCTATAGAGGCGGCCAGGGCCGGAGAGGCTGGCAGAGGGTTTGCTGTAGTGGCCGATGAAGTTCGTTCTCTGGCTGGCCGAACCGCCGAGTCAACCCACGAGGTGCGTGCCATTACCGATGAAATCTTGCGGGCGGTGAGCATGCTGTCCCAGCATATCCACGAATCTCACGGTGAACTCTCGGTGACCCAGAACCAAATCGATGGGGTGGAAGTGTCTCTGTCCGGCATCGCAGAGGCCGTGCAGGAGACCAATGGCGCAGTGGCCGAGATTTCTCTGGCCATCGAAGACCAGACCCGGGCGGCCAAGCATGTGCGCCAGTCCATTGAGGGATTGCAGGACCTGAACCGGGATGCACTGACAGGCTCGCAGATGCACACGGTCTCGGCCGATGATCTGACCCGGCTGGCGAACCATCTGTATGACAAGATGGCCGTGTTTCAACTGTCACAGCACCCAGATAGCAAAACGTTCGTGCGCCGCAGCCAAAGCCGCAATGAGCCTGAACCTTCTGTGGCAGGCTCATCAGGGGTGGAGCTGTTTTAGCCGAGCCGTCCCTGATTAGCCGGGATTAGTCGGTCTGTTAAGCCTTGCGATCCGAGGGATGATTGACCCCATCACAGACGGGGACGTCGCCCAAAAGGAAGGGATCCACGCCTTCCAGGCAACCGATGTTGTATCCAAACTCGGCAGGATTGGAGCGGCGTTGGTGATGGGTGTAAATGCCACAGTGGCCGCAGAAGAAGTGCTTGGCCGTGCAGGTGTTGAATTGGTATTGGCGCAGCGCGTCCTGCCCTTTGAGAATTTTCAGCCCCGCCAGCGGCACGCTGGCGGCTATGGCGCCACGGCGACGGCACATGGAGCAGTTACAGCGACGTGGATTGACAATCCCATCGGGTAAATAAAGCTCCAACACCACGGCGCCGCAGTGGCAGCTGGCAAGATGTTTGTCCCGTATTTGTGTGTTGCCCACCTGTTTAATCATTGCGCACATCCCCCAGGTGCAGAGCCAATGAAGAAGTCTTAAGGTACGGCTGAAGGTGAGACCGGGCAAGTAAAATGCGTGGATTCGGCGAGTTTACTGCGCAAAGCACATGGTCAGCGCCTGAGCCTGGAGAGAGCGACATCCATAAAAAAACCGGACGCGTAAGCGTCCGGTTTTGTCAATTGAAGAGCTTACTCAACCTTACTTTGATCGCCTGCTTTAATCAGGGCGAAATCATCCACCTTGATGTATTTGCGGAAGGCCTTGTTCAGGTCGTCTGCCGTCAGTGCAGCCAGTTTGGCTTCAAAATCGGCATCAAAGGCCATGGTGCGCTCAAGCTTGAGGTTGCTCACCAGGGTGCCCACCAATTCTTTGTCCTGCGAGCGGCTGACCTTACGGCCCTGCAGCAAGCCAGACTTGGCAGCTTCCACTTCGTCCGCAGTAAAGCCGTCTTTCAGCAGCCTGGCTATCTCCTCCCGGAAGCCGAGTTCAACCTTGGCCAGGTTTTGTGGCGCGCAGATGGCGTAGGCACCCAGGGAGCCGCGCTGATCTTCACTGCTTAAGCGCAGGAAAGAGCCGGCACCGTAGCTGAGGCCATCCTGCTGACGCAGACGGGTGGCCAGACGCGAGCTTAAGAAGCCGCCGCCGAGGATGTAGTTACCCAGGGTCAGTGCAGGCGCATCGGCATCCATATCACCCACAGGCAGACTGAGGGAGGCCACAAAGGTGGCGTTTTCCTTGTCCGGTGTGTTGAAGGTGATGGGCGAGGCATCGAGCTTCACATATGGCGAGGCGATACGCTGATAGGTCTGCTTGCTCTTCCAGCCCTTGGTGAGGGCGTCCAGGGCGCTGACTGTAGCGTCTTTATCGAAGTCACCGATAATGGACACCTGCATCTGCTTGGCATTGTAGAAATCGCCGTGATAACGCTTCACCTGCTTGAGGGTGAGCTTTTCCAGCTCGGCCAACTGCTCTTCAAAGGTGCCCACATAACGCGGGTCGTCCTTGCCATAGGGCGACTGATGGCGGCTGTAGGCATTAAAGGCCAGCGACTGTGGGTCTTGCAGGTTTTGCTCAATGGCCACCTTGGTTTCAGTCTTGTACAACTCAAACTCTTTTTCAGGGAAGCTTGGGCTTCGCAGCACGTCTGTGACGATATCGAGCACCGGCAACAGGTTGGCCCTGGTGGTTTCTACCGAGGCAAACAGGTTACCATTGCTGCCACCGATACGCAGGCTCGCCTGCAGCTTATCCAGCTCTTCTTTGATTTGCTCGCGGCTGTATTTACTTGAGCCACGCAGCAGCATCTCACCTACAGCATCGCCAACGGCATTCTTGCCAGACAGGCTGCGAAGGTCGCCAAACTGGCCGCTTATCCTCACCACCACGGATTCGCCGCGGGTCTTTTTCTGCAGCAAAGACACCTTGGTGCCTGAACTCAGGTTGAGGGTTTCGGTGCGGCTGTCGATGTTGGCCTGTGACGGGTCAAAGGCCTCACCCTGTGCCACCTGCTCGCGGCCCTTGTAGTCTTTGACCAGGGCATCGACGTCGGCCACCAGAGGAATTTCTACCCGTGCCGGCTTCTCGGCCGGAATAAAGCGCCCCAGGGTGCGGTTGTTCTGGGTTAGATAGTACTCGGCAACCCGCTGCACATCGGCGGCGCTGACGCTCTCCAGGCGGTCACGGTTTAAAAACAGCAAACGCCAGTCGCCCATGCCCAGCCACTCAGACAACTCAAGCGCTACACGCTCGGAAGAGTTGAACGCCAGGGTCAGGTTTTTCAGCAGGGTACGCTTGGCGGTTTCCACTTCTTTGTCGGTAATGGGGTTATTGCGAATGGATTCCAGGGTATCCAGCAGGGCTTTTTGAGTGGCATCCATGTCGGCGGTCTTGTCCATTTCGGCCATGAAAATGGCCACACCAGGATCTTGCCACTGGAAGTTCATCCCAAATACCGAGGAGGCCAGCTTGGCTTCGACCAGCGATTTGTGCAGGCGGCCGTTGGGGGTGGCTGACAGCACTTCATTGAGCACATCGATAGCGGCATAGTCCTCGTGGGCGCCCGGCGGCACATGGTAGATGGTGCCGAGCAGTTGCACGTCGCCAACCCGGCGCACGGTAACCTGACGCTCGCCGTCCTGCGCAGGCTCCACAGTGTACAGAGGCTCTATGGTGCGGTTGGGCTTGGGAATTGTGCCGAAGGTGGCTTCAATCTTTTTCAGCATGTCTTCTGGCGCAAATTTGCCCGCCACAATCAGGGTGGCGTTATCGGGCTGATAATACTTGCGGTAAAAGTCCTGTAGACGCTCGATGGAGACATTCTCCAAATCAGAGCGTGCACCTATGGTGGACTTGCCATAGTTATGCCATTCAAACGCAGATGCCATCATGCGCTGCAGCGTGATGCGAAAAGGACTGTTTTCGCCGCGCTCAAACTCGTTGCGCACCACTGTCATTTCGCTGTCGAGATCTTTCTTGGCGATAAAGGAATTGACCATGCGGTCCGATTCCATCGACAAGGCCCAATCGATGTTTTCTTCGGTGGCGGCGAAGGTCTCAAAGTAATTGGTGCGATCTGTCCAGGTGGTGCCGTTGGGGCGGGCACCGTGGGAACTCAGCTCTGCCGGAATGTCCTTGTGCTTGGGGGTTCCCTTGAACACCAGGTGCTCCAGCAGGTGGGCCATACCTGTCTCGCCGTAGTTTTCGTGCTTGGAGCCGACTTTATAAGTCACGTTAACGGTCACGGTTTCCTTGGTGGGGTCAGGAAACAGCAACACCTTGAGACCATTGTCGAGGCGATATTCGCTGATACCTTCTACCTCGGTGACCTTTTGGAGGTCGGCCAGTGCCTGAATGGGGGTGAGACTGCACAGGGCCAGCACCATGGCGGTGGCCAGGGTCGGCAGGCGCCGCTTGAAAGTGGTTTGCATTGAGACGTCCTTTTCCTTGTTGAAGGGATTAAAAAATCAACATTAACAAGCCCTAATAACACAATCCAGTTTTTTACGCCGTGGCGTGCCGGCGCAGCGTCCCGGGGATGAAAATCCGCTGCTATCTGCATAGCTGACTATACTTTGAGACTGCGGTAGCGCTTTTATGCAATCAATTCATTCACTTCAATGCGTCACCATTTTATGGACAGCCAGTGGAGACAGACAATGCCCCTGCCAGTAAGCCCGCTGCAAGCTCTGGATTATGCCTCGGCCCTGAGGCGTCTTGGCGGAAATCAGCAACTGCTGAATGCCGTATTGGCAAAGTTTGCCGAAGATTTTCAAACGTTTCCCGAACGTTTAGTTAGCCTGTCTGAGGCGGGCCAATGGGACGAGCTGAGGATCCTGACCCATACCCTCAAGGGAAGTGCTGCCAACATCAGTGCCGGGCGCCTGAGCAGCGCCGCCGCTGCCATCGAAAGCGTAATTAAGAGTGGTGCTCTGATGCTTTCTCCAGCGCTTTGCGGCGAGTGTCTGGAGGCATGGCAGCAGTTGTCGCAAGAGCTTGAGGCCATACACGAAGCCCAGCAGGTACCTGAGCCGGTCGCCATGAGTCTCAGCGAAATGTTGGTAAGGCTGAAACGGTTGGAGGTGCTGATTGACAGTGATTTTGCTGCGGCAGACGCCATGTTTCTCGAACTGAGGCAGCTGCGGGTGCCTGATAGATACCAGAGTGACTTCAATCTGTTTATCAAATTATTCGATGCATTTGATGTGCGTGCAGCCAAGTCGGTTTTGGCCAGACTGTTGGGGAGGGAAGCCTGATGCGTGATAAACCGGAACTCTTGTTGGTGGATGACTCTCCCAACGAAATTCGTATATTGATGGAAATTCTCAAGCAGGATTATCGTCTCAGGGTGGCCACCAATGGTGCCCAGGCGCTGGAGATGATTGGCGAAGCCAACCCTGATCTGGTGTTGATGGATGTGGTGATGGAGCCCATGGACGGTTATGAGGCCTGTAGCCGTCTTAAGCTGGACTGGCCCGAATTGCCGGTAATCTTTGTCTCGGCCAACACAGAAACCGATGAAATCCTCAAAGGCTTTGCTGCGGGCGGCCAGGACTATATTACCAAACCTTTTGATCCCGAGATTTTGCAGCGAAAGGTCAGGCTTACCTTGTCGCAGGCTGCGCAGCGCCTGCAACTCTCCAGCGAAAAACAGCAGGCCACGGCCATGGTGATGGCCGCCATGAACAGCGCTGCGGATATCAGTGTGGTGGTTAATTTTCTGCGGGCCTGCACCAAGCACAGGGATGCCCAGGCCCTGGTACAGGAAATCTGCCGTGCCAGTGCCAATTTTGGGGTACAGGTGTGCAGTCGTATTGTGGGCGTGGGTGACAGGCCCTTTTATGCCGCCAGTCAGGGGGCTGTGCAGCCCCTTGAACAGGTGTTGATGGATAGGGCCTCGGAGTTTGAATGCCGCATGCTGGAAAAAGGTAACAGACTGATTTTAAAGTTTTCATCCGTGGTGATGTTGGTGAAAAATCTGCCGGAAGTACCTTCGCGTGCCGGTGAGCTTAAAGATTACCTGCTTATCCTGATGGAAGCGGCACACGACCTCAATCAGCGGATCACCGCCGATACCAGCATGGCGCAGCAGCGGCTTTCCCTCATGATGGATACCATTGACAAGTCCCGGGTAGCACTTCAGGAAATCAAAGACTTCCAGGTTGACCACAAGGAAAAAAACCTCGCCATTATGAATCAGTTGATGCTGGAAATTGAAACCGGCTTTGTCTCCATGGGACTCTCGGAAGAGCAGGAAGTCTGGATAACTGGGGTTATCAAAGACAAGCTGGATGAGAGTCTGGCGCACCTGGAATCAGGGCTGACGGTCGACCGTAAGCTCCATGGCATAGTCGAGCAGCTCGATGCCCTGGTGCAAACCTTTTAATCGGCACAGTCACAGCCCCGGCGCCACATCAAACCTGCGCCGAGGGCGGTGATCAGCATCAGTGTCGGTAACACCACAAAGTGCACCATGGGTGAGGCCGCCAGCTGAAAATTCAGCCACAGCAACAGATACCAGCTGACACCCAAATAACCGCTGCCCATCAAAACCTGAGTCAGAGAAAACTTTTTCATGGCCTTACCTCCTTGGTGGCGATGAAAAGAGTTTAAAAAAACACCAGCAAGCCTTAAAGTGTCGTTAATGACAGTTTTATGGTTGAAAGTGACACAATGATGCAGACAGCTTGCAACACCCTGAATATCGCGATCCTGATACCCGAGACACCGGTAATGAGCGGTGTGACGGCGTTTTTGGATCTGTTCCGCCATGCCAATACCTATGCTGAACGAACCGGTCATGCCGGTGTACCCACGATAGAACCCAGAGTGTATTCGGCCCGGGGTGGCTGGGTGAGTGCCGACGGAATAGGGGTGGAATCCTTGTCCATGGCTGCGCTGGACCTGACACAGGTCGATGCTCTGGTTATCTCGGCGCCGCTCATTTTGGATGGCCGGGATTTGCATCGCGAGCTGGCGGGCTTCAAGGCCTTTGATGTTCAGATTAAGGCCTTGGCAGATCTAGGTGTACCCGTCGCCGCATGCTGCGCCGGTGCCCTGCTGTTGGCTGACACCGGGCTCCTGGATGGTCGTAAGGCCACAACGGCCTGGTGGCTGGCGCCGCTGTTTGAGCAACACTTTCCCAAGGTTAAGCTGTCGATGGAATCTTTGGTGGAACACGATGGCCTGTTTTTTACCGCAGGTGCCTCCACGGCAAGCTACAGCCTGGGACTGGCCCTGTTGGAGCAATTGGTGGATGAGCACTTTGCCCAGGCGATGGCAAAAGTCTTTCTAATCGACCCCAACCGCAGCTCCCAGCGGGTGTTTATGGATCAGGTGCCACTGCAGCCCCTGCATACTGATCCCCAGGTGGCCGATATCATGCACTGGATAAGCAATAACCTCACCGGGGATTTGGCGTTGGAGTCGCTGGCCGAACGTTTTGCCATGGGCAAGCGCACCCTCATTCGGCGCTTCAAGGCAGCGCTGCACGACACCCCCTCGAGTTACATTCAAAAGCTGCGCATAGACAGAGCAAAGCGCTTACTGGAGCGCACCGATCTGCCTCTGGAGCGCATCCTGCCCGAGCTGGGATACGAGGATGTCAGCTCGTTTCGAAAGCTCTTTATCCAACATACCAGCCTGACCCCCAAGGCATACCGGGAGAAGTTTCGCCCCAGCGAGCGTTGCTGCGACCACTGAGGTGGCCGATATCATCCGACCAAGGGGCTAAACGCATTGGACATATGTCCTAAAGCCCGGGTATTGGGGCATGTCGGCAGGGTCTTTTCCCCTTGGTACTGGAACTTTCGTTGTAAACTCCGGCCTTAAAAACCAAGACGTAACAGGTTGGAGCTTGCATGCCCCGGATTCACTTTGACATCAGTCCACGACAGTGGTGGCTTCGCCATCTGCACATTCCCCTGCTGCTGGGGCTGACATTTTTGGTGTTGGCGACCCATTGGGACTGGGATATTGCTGTGTCTTCCGCGTTTTTCCGCCTGGAAGGCGGTGTGCATTCCTGGCCGCTGAGGTATTGGTGGTTAACCGAGAAGGTGTTGCATACCGGCGGGCGGGACCTGGTGGTTCTGGTCTCGGTGCTGTTGCTGGCGCTGACTGTAACCGCCGCGCTGAGTCAGCGTTATAAACCTTATCTGCGCGGATTTCTGTATCTCCTGTGCTCAGTGGCACTCAGCGTGATGCTGGTGCGTTGGGGTAAGTCGCTGACTCAGGTGAACTGCCCCTGGGATCTGACCTTATTCGGTGGCAAGTATCCCCATGTGCCTTTTCCGGCGAGCATGGAAGGCCCGGGCTTTGGGGGGCAGTGCTTCCCCGGCGGTCATTCCAGTGGCGCCTTTGCCTGGGTCGCACTCTACTACTTTGCCATGGCCTATTTTCCCCGCTGGCGCTGGCGTGTGCTGGCTTCAGTGCTGGCGGTTGGGGCCGTGTTTGCCCTGACTCAGGAGCTTCGCGGTGCGCACTTTTTAACCCATGATATTACCAGCCTGTTGTTGTCCTGGCTGGTGGCCACCTTACTCTATCCGCTGTTTTGGCGCCGTGGCTTTAACGCTGACAGGGCTCTTTCCGTCAGCGCCGCCAAGGCCGCCAACGCAGTCGCCAAGCCAGACTGAGTTTGAACCCGGCAAACCGCCGTGTTGATGTCGCGACGTTAAAACTGAGATAGCAATGCCAGCAGCAGTAGCATTAAAGACAGTCCGATGGCGGCCTTGTGGAGTCTTAAGTAGATAACCACGGGCGTATCCTGGCTGTCTTTCAGCTCACCCTGGCTTAAGGCTTCCTTGATGTAATTACTTCTTACCGCCGTGCCGGGGTGGCGATTGTAGCTGTAAGCTTGATGCCAGATATGTGGGTAGTGAGACTTGATGTGGGCGACCAGCCTGCGCCAGGCTCCCAGGTCCAGTAGCTGCAATGCCAGAACCAGATAAATGACATAATCGGCTGCGTGCATGTGATTTTTCCTCCCTGCTAAATCCTGGCTCGTCTCCATGACAGCCATACTTGCTGCGCGTTTCCCGCGTGTTTGCCCCCTAGAATCCCAAGCATTTCCTACGGCGACAAATTCCTCATTATTAAAGAAAGTGGAGAATTTTCATACTGCCATTTACCCGGCCTTTCTCCTAGTATGTTCATCAAGAGAGGAATTTCGGGAGTTCAGTATGTCGGACCCGGGCCGCCCCAAGGGTGACAGTGATGCCAGAGCCAGATTAATTGCCGCCGCGATAGAGTGTTTTACCGAGCGCGGTTATCAGGCGGTTTCAACCCGCAGCATAGCCCGCAAAGCCGGTGTGGATGCGGCCATGATCCGTTATTACTTCGGTGGCAAACCGGGGCTCTTTGAACACATGGTCAGGGAAGTCCTGTCACCGGTTCTGGCGAAGTTTCAGAGTCTGTCTCAGCAGGGCGCACCCTCAGATTTGGCCGCCCTGATGCAAACCTACTACCGCGCCATCGGCGCCCATCCCAGACTGCCCCGACTGATACTGACGGTATTGCACGAAGGCCAGAGCAGTGAGGCATTCAGGCTGCTGATGTCGGTCTTTGGGGATGTGCTGCGTCTGTCGCACAGTTGGCTGATGCAATCCCTGGTGGCCAATGGCGCCATTCGTGCCGACGTAGACCCACAACTGGCCCGCCTCAGTCTCATCAGCCTGATGGTGTTCCCCCTGATTGCCCCGCCTGCTTTGGTCGCCTCACTGGGGATAGACACCAGCCCGGACGGGCTGATGCGTTTGGTGCCTCATCATATCGCTGTACTTAGCCAGGGCATTTTGGCAAGTGATGCCGGAGATAAATCATGACGTTAATAAAATTCCCCCACTGGGCGGCGCTGTTTGCGCTGTGCCTCACCGCTTGTGGCGAGTCCTCGTCTGCCGTATACGGCACGGTGGAGCGTGACCGCTTAACCCTGATCGCGCCCGCCACGGAACTCATTGCCGACATTCAGGTACGGGAAGGCGACAGGGTGAGCGCAGGCACAGCGCTGCTGCGGCTCGACAGCCGCGCCGCCGACGCCAGGCTGGCGCAGGCGATGGCCAATCTCGCTCAGGCACAAGCCCGTCTTGCCGAGCTGACCCGGGGCGCCCGGGATGAAGAGCTGGCGCGGGCCGAGGCGCGGCTTGCCGGTGCCAGGGCGACCCTGAACGAGGCGAGGGCCCAGTATGAGCGCACAGTCCGTCTGGTGGCTGAGAAGGTGCTGACCGCCGCCGACCTCGACAGGGCCGTTGCCGGTAAAGACAGGGCCCAGGCCGATGTCGACAGTGCCAGTCAGGCGCTGAAGGAGTTGATTGCCGGTACCCGCAGCGAGCAGCTATCGCAGGCTGCTGCTGCAGTGGATGCCGCCCAGGCTCAGGTGCTGCTTGAGCAAAAGTTAAAGGCGGATTTAACCCTGATTGCCGCTCGGGATGCCGTGGTGGACCTGTTGCCCTGGCGAGTGGGTGACAGGGTGAATCAGGGGAGCCAACTGGTGGGCTTGCTCGCCCAGGATGCTCCCTATGTCCGGGTCTATCTGCCTGCCTCTGCCCTCGATAAACTGCTTCCCGGCGCCGAGGTTGGAGTGCGGGTGGATGGGTGGCCAGAACCGGTTATGGGCAAGGTGCGCAATATCCGCAGCGAACCCGCCTTTACTCCCTTTTATGCTCTCAACGAGCGTGACAGGGCTCGCTTGATGTACCTGGCTGATATCGACCTGCCGGTAGACGCAGGTTTGGCTACCGGGCTTGCGGTGGAAGTCTTGTTGCCGGAGGCAAACCATGAGTGAGGTTCCCGCGACCGAAACCCGCGCCACAATGCCTCAGGCGAATGTTCCTCTCGCAATCGAGACCCGAGGTATGACACGGCAATTTGGTGCTCTCAAGGCCGTGGATGGCGTGGACCTGGCGATTCCCCGCGGCAGCATCTTTGGATTTCTCGGCCCCAATGGCTGCGGCAAGTCCACCTCCATCCGTATGCTGACCGGGCTGCTTAAGCCCACCAGTGGTGATATCCGGGTGCTGGGTGAGCCCCTCAAGGGCGCAGAAGAAAAACTGCGCCGCCGCATCGGTTATATGACCCAGAAATTCTCTCTGTACGAGAACCTGACGGTGCTGGAGAACCTGAGATTTGTGGCACGCATCTACGGTCTGCAAGGCAACCAAGCCAAAGACCGGATAGCGCAGCTGTTATCCCTCTACAGCCTCGCAGGCCGTGAAGGCCAGATGGCGGGCTCCATGAGTGGTGGGCAGAAACAGCGGCTGGCGTTGGCGGCCGCCACCATACACGAGCCAGAGCTCTTGTTTCTCGATGAGCCCACCTCGGCGGTAGATCCGGAAAACCGCCGCGAGTTCTGGGAGCGTCTGTTCGATCTCTGTGCCAAGGGCTGCACCATTTTGGTGTCCACCCACTACATGGATGAGGCCGAACGTTGCCATGGGCTTGCCATTCTGGAGCGGGGCATCAAGCGTGCCGACGGCTCGCCCAAGGCGCTGATGCAGGCCATGGGTGCCAGGGTGGTGGAAATCGGTGGCCAGGACTTAAGAACACTCAAGCAGCAATTGTTGGCCGAAGCGCCGGTATTGTCGGCGGCGCAGATTGGCAGTCGCCTGCGGGTGCTCATTCGCAGCCAGATAG
The DNA here is from genome assembly GCF_019457615.1 of Shewanella zhangzhouensis. Classification (NCBI taxonomy): domain Bacteria; kingdom Pseudomonadati; phylum Pseudomonadota; class Gammaproteobacteria; order Alteromonadales; family Shewanellaceae; genus Shewanella; species Shewanella zhangzhouensis. The sequence continues at coordinate 4,418,080 of NZ_CP080414.1, read as the reverse complement.
ATGACCCCGTGGCCTGGCTTGGCCAGCGCGTGGGGGCGAGGGAAATGGACGAGGTGCGTCCCAGCCTCGAGGATGTGTTTGTGACCTGCACCGGCCAGCGGGCCGGGGGAGGTGCCCATGTGGCTTAGAATTCTGGCCATTCTCACCAAGGAGCTTAAACAGCTGTCACGGGACCGCATGACCTTCGGCATGATAGTGATGATCCCGCTGGTACAGCTGATGCTGTTTGGCTACGCCATCAATACCGACGCCAGGCATCTGCCTGCCGGTTTGGTGGACATGAGCGGCAACAGCCAGGGCAGGGCTCTGGTGCAGGCCGTTTCTGCTACCCAAGTGGTCGACTTTGTTGAGCACTATCAGTCGATTGCCCAGGCTGAAGAGGCCATTACCGCCGGACATGTGAAGGCTGCACTGGTGATCCCGGCTGACTTTGGCGCTCGGCTGGTTACCCATCCACAGGCACAGACCGGCAAGGGGAGCTATTTTTCGCGCCCGGTGGCGCAGTGGCTGGTGGATGGTTCAGATACCGTGGTGGCCTCCACCATCAAGTCACTCAGAACCATGCCCCTTGCTGAAGTGCTTGGGCTGCCGGTGCCCGAGAGTACGGCTACCATGGAGGTGGTGATGTACTTCAATCCCGAGCAACGTACCGTGGTCAACATAGTCCCGGGTCTCCTTGGGGTGATACTGACCATGACCATGGTGCTCTTTACCTCGGCCGCGATTGTGCGGGAGCGGGAGCAGGGCAACATGGAGTTTTTAATTACCACGCCGGTCAAGCCACTGGAGCTGATGCTGGGCAAGATTTTGCCCTACGTGCTGGTGGGCTTTGTGCAGGTGGCCATTATTCTGGGTGCGGGTAAGTTATTGTTCGCCCTGCCCATACGCGGTGGCCTCGACTCGCTTGCGTTGGCGGCCATGCTGTTTATTCTGGCAAGCCTCACCCTCGGTCTGGTGATTTCCACCATAGCCCGTACCCAATTGCAGGCAATGCAGATGACAGTGTTTATCCTGCTGCCATCCATTTTGTTGTCCGGCTTTATGTTTCCTTACGAAGCCATGCCGGTGCCGGCGCAGTGGATTGCCGAAGCCTTGCCGGCAACCCACTTTATGCGCATGTCCCGGGCCATTATCCTGCGGGATGCCGAAGTGACGCAGCTGGGATTCGATGCGCTCTGGTTGTTGGGTTTCTGCGCTCTGGGGCTGCTGGTCGCGACCCTCAAATTCAACAAGCGACTGGATTGATGCGGGTCCCTTGGCACTGACAAGCGGCCGCTTCGGGGTTACACTGCCAAAGTCTCTTGATTAAATTGAGGTTTCTCCATGGTAAGGATGCTTTGGTTGTTGGTGTTTTTTGCCGTATTCCTCTGGTCGGCGGTGGGCCCATTTGACCGCTTTACCTGGTTTTTGGAAGTGGTGCCCGCACTGATAGGGTTTGCAATTCTTGCGGCTACTGAGCGGCGTTTCCCTCTCACGCCCCTGGTGTATGGCCTTATCCTTATTCACTGCGTGATCCTGATGGTGGGCGGCCATTACACCTATGCCGAAGTGCCGCTGTTCGACTGGCTGAAAGAGCCCATGGGCTGGGAGCGCAATAACTACGACAAAGTGGGCCATTTTGCCCAGGGCTTTATCCCTGCCATGATTGCCCGTGAACTGGTGTTGCGACTGGGGGTAATGACCAGGGGCAACTGGTGTAATTTCTTCGTGGTGTGCTTCTGCCTGGCGTTGAGTGCCTTTTACGAACTCATCGAGTGGTGGGTGGCCATTGCAAGTGGCGAAGGCGCCGAGGCCTTTTTGGGGACTCAGGGTTATGTGTGGGACACCCAATCCGACATGGGCTTCGCTTTACTTGGCGCCATAGTGGCCTTGCTCAGTTTAAGCCGCTGGCATGACCGCCAGTTGACGGCTCTGAAGCAGCCAAACTGATAGCCGCACACCTTCAAAACCGCCTTCGGGCGGTTTTTTGCTTTTCAGTGTCAGTCGTTTTCGTCGTCTCCGCTGGGAGAGGCCTTGTTTTTGCGTTGCTCCTGCTTGGCTTCATCGAGCTGTTTCAGGGATTCGGTGGGGATCGGAAAAAGCGATATCAGCGGGAAAAATGCCAGAAAGAGATAGGCGCCTTTGGGCATGTTTCTCGCCCAGCGGTACAGGCGCCACATCAGCCAGGGCAATACAGCCAGCATGAGTATGACAAAGCCAATCAGCGGCAGCTCATCCATGGTCTATTTCCCTTTTGCAGTTGGCAATATGTCCTTATGGCTTTGATATGGTGCTGAATCGTCAACTATCAAGTGGACGCTGCCTTATAGGCCGCGCAGTCCGTTGCAGCGTCCGCCTGTCCGGACGGACAGCCTTGAGTGTCCGCTGCCGGTGAACGGACAACCGGGGAGAGTGTCCGGTTTTGTTTAGATTTTAAAAAATCAATCATAGTCAGTGTGTTACATGTTTGGCACGGGAGTTGATTCAGTCAGTCTGTCCAACAGGGACGAACAATTCACTCAAGGAGTTTTGCCATGAATCATCTGACCATAAAAAATCTGACCGTAAAAAGCCTGCTGCTGGCCAGTTTGTGTGTGACGCCGTTTTGCCAAAGTGCAGAAGTCGGCCATCTGGAACAGGATATTCGCGATGGTCTCAGACAGGCACAGAAGCAGGGACTGGTGAGCGAACAAAGTGATATCCGCATCGAGCAGAGCCAATCTGTTTCAGCGCTGACGTCCACGATGTCAATAGACTCCATGGCCGATAGCCGGGTGCAGATGCAAGCCCTGCCGTTGGAGTCGGTCAGCCGTTTGTTGCCGGATTCATTCGATGGTGTTTCGCTAACAGCGAGGGATTAAGCATTATGAAATCTGCTTATGCCGCCGGAGCCGTGACTCTCCCATGGCCCGGTGGTGACAGGCAGAGTCGTCAGCTAAAACACAGGGAATAGGGCCGCTCAAGCAAGTTTTTGATATCGGCCATGGAAAACACCCGCGCCAACTCACCAAAACTGTCCCCATGGAAAAACACTCTGACAACCGGCAGTGAGAACACCCCAAGCTGTCCACAAAGCACTGCCCCTGAGGCCTGGCAATCGATATAGGCCAGCGTCATGGCAGGGAACTCCGTTGCAAGCAAAGCGGCAATTCTTGGCTTGAGCGCCTGGCATACGCCGCAGTCTTTTCCGCCAATCAACAGCAATAGCCCCGGATGTTGCGCAAGTGCCTCGGCCAGTTGTTGCGGCGTTTCCAGCGTAAGCATGTCAAAGTCTCTCAATCTGCATGTGATAGCGCATTTTGCCACAGTTTTTATAAGGCGGCCTGGATGCAATTTGACACTATGAGCTGACTGTATCCCTTCGGTGTTGGCGCTACACTGAATGTCTACAAAGCTTGGTATTCCATAGGGAGATGCCTGATGAAAAGTGCGCGTAAATCCATTGCAGTGATGAGTTTGTTCTTCTTGCTGCTGGCCTGTTCAAGCAATCGCCTCAGCCGTGATGAGTGGGAGTTGAAGGTGAACGACTCCATTAGCCAGTGGCAACTGGAAAGCGTGAAAAAAGTGAATACTTTCAGGCTCGACAGCTGGGCCAGTTTGGGGGAAAAGCATCTGATCCTGCGAACCAGTCCCGGCAAGCCGTATTTGGTTGAGCTGGATGCCCGGTGTCCGCAACTGCACTTTGCCAGGGCGCTGATGCTTGATCAGGCCATGTCCACCAGTTTGGATGCGGGCTTTGATTCGGTGTTTACGGCCCAGGAGCCCCATATAAAGTGCCGGATAAAGACCATCTATCCCCTCAACAGGGAGCAGGATAAAGCCTTACTGGCGTTGGATAAGCAGGTCGCTGAGGACTAAACCGCCACTCCCAGGCGCTTAACAGGACAGCAGCTTGCAGCAATTCCTTCCTGCCGCTTTGGCCTGATAGAGCGCAGAGTCGGCCAGGGAACAGAGAGTGTGTTCCTGCTCCATTTGCTGCCCCGGCTCCAGGGTCGCGATGCCGAGGCTCGACGTCAGCTGCAGCCCATCTTCTAGTCTGATATTCAGGTTTTCGATAGCGGCGCGCACCTTTTCGGCAAGCCCGAGCCCCGCGGCGGCGTTTGTATTGCCAAGCACCAGTGCAAACTCATCACCACCAAAACGGCAGGCCAGATCTGTGGGGCGTTGACACACCGACAAGAGCACCTGACTGACCTGCTGTAAATGCTCGTCTCCCACCAGATGGCCGAAATGATCATTGCAGGCTTTGAAGTGGTCCAAATCCAGTAAAATCAGGGTGAGTGGGACTTGCTCCCGTTGGCTTCTGCGCCATTCGTTGTGTAAAAAGCTGTTGAATAAACGCCGATTGGCGAGGCCGGTCAGCGGGTCATGCATCGACAGCTTGGCAACCTTCAGTTCCAGCAGTTTTCGCTCGGTGATATTGACATGGGCAATGGCAAAATAGCGCGACGCCAGACCGGCAATTTCGGTCACCCGCATCATAAACCAACGCTGGGTTGTGGGGCTGTGGCAGGGGTATTCAAGGTAAAACTGCGCTCCTTCACCTGCCATCACCCGCCTGATGCCTTCTGCGGCAGTTTTGCTGAATGACTCGGTCGCGCCATCGCAAACCCGCAAGTAGTTGGTACCAAGCCAGTTGTGTCCCTGTGTCATGCCGTTCTCTTCGGCAAACTTGTTCCAGGCAAGGTTGGTGTAGACGATGGTGCCCTGGATATCGATGACAACCACCTGATCTTCAATCGAATTCAGCAGTGCCTGCAGGCACAGGGCGCTGTCGGCAAAGGTGGTTGTCTCAAGCAGAGCGGCATCATTCATTCAATCTTCCCCGGCGGCCGTAACAGTAAACAAGCGGTCAAATGTGAATGAACACCGGCCACCTGGCGTTGTGTAGAGTCGTATTCTTGCCATTTTCGAGTGCGTTGGCACCGTGTGGAACGCTCTCCAGTGACCCTGGCATGTGTGCAAACATGCCAAGCAAAGCCCTCCATGGCAAGAACGCCGGCCGCAATTGTCGATACAGCGCTAATTTGTGGTGTCAGGTTTTCGCACGCTCCCCGGTTCCGCAAATTGTCACCGGTGGAATGTCAGTAAATCAAAGGCCGATACGTTTGGTGCTGGAAGTTATCCGTTGGCCCCTGAGGCGGTTATCTGGTCGCCGTTCCCATAGTTTCGATAGCAGTGACCCGAGGTGCGGGGATAAATTTTTTGATTGAGTGCTTTGGTGAAACGCCTTATTGGGACAAGGCACTGGAACAAGAGAAAGGCGCACATCAGGGATAAACAAAGCGCCGCGATAGCGGCGCTTTTCTTCGTACCATGAGCCATGACTCTAGTGGATATCAATCCGTTGGCAGCGTTCTTTTTTGACCTCTGTCTTTGGCAGGGCCAGGTATAACATGCCGTTTTCGAATCGGGCATCGATGGCAGTATCGTCAACGTTGTCAGGCAACTGGAAGCGGCGGGTAAATTGCCCGTGGAACCGCTCATTCAGATGCTGCTTATCGTCGGTGTGCTCATACTTGCGTTCGCCGCTGAGAACCAGATAGCCATCTTCAACGGCCAATTGGATGTCATCCTTACTGATCTCGGGCATTTCGACTTTCAGCTGATAGCTTTCGGCGTTTTCGCTGATATCGGTCGCAGGTAACCAGTTGCGCTGGCCATTTACCATGGCGGTAGGCCAATGCAACATGGGCTCAAACCGGCGCAGCATGTCGTCGAAAGTTTCAGCAGGATTCCAGGGACGCAGTTTCATGGTGTCCTCCTTACAGACGTCCGTCCTGTCTCACTTCAACGAAGGGGAGAACTACATCTCCCTTGAAAAATTATGGTCTTTACCCGGTGCTTTTCAAGGCTTCAAAGGCCTGTTCGTGTGCCTGGCGTGTCCCGAAATATTGCCAGCCTTGAGTGAGGTTTTCAGCGGTCAGGGGGCGGCTGTTTGACGTTGGCGGAATGGTAGAAGGCAAGTGTCATGGCGACTGTCATGGGCAGGGCAATGGCCAGCCCTGTGATCAGGCTGTCCATGGCAACACCGCAGGCTATGCCTATGGCAAGTCCGGGTCCAAGCGCTGACAGCAGCGCAGTGAATTTGGTTTTCATTGGGGTCGTCCCTGATGCCTGATTGATTCAATGCCGTGCGTCCGGCCTGTATCACATGGCAGTTCATCCGCGTCCAAACAGCCCCACCTCAACCGTCAGAAAGCGGCGCAGTGGCTTAAGCTCTGGACATAAAGTGGTGATTGCTGCGTCCGGCTGTGTAAGCTGTACTCAACTCAGAGTCGGGAGATTTCACGCTTCAGCTCGTAGCCGGGTTCGGTCACTATGGCCTCCAGCGCCGCGATACGGGCCTTGAGGGCGGAATTTTCATCGGACAAGGCTTTTACGTCGATTGGGGAGCGGGTGCGCTGGCTTCGAAAATAACTGGTCAGGACCTGGGCTGCGAAAGCGGCCAGCATGATCAGGGTGACTGCGGTTAACTTATCCATAAGGTGTCTCCTTGATATTTCAGGTGTTCTCTGTGGTTATTGCCGGGGAAGCTCCCCGGCAACCTGGGGCATTGGCCATTACAGACCAAACACCACCTTTTCACTCTTGAGCGATCTTTCCATGGTGAAGGCCAGTACCAGCGCGATGGCCAGGGTCCCGGCCGAAGTCGCCAGTAGCTGCATCATCGGCAAGTCTTTACCCTTTACCAGTTCCATCAGCGCCTGCTGCTGGCCTGAGATAGGCAGCCAGGCCAGCACGTCGGGCGCGATTTGGTAGGTGGAGGCCATGGCCAGCGCCAGGGGCACAAACAGCACCATGGTGAGATAGGACTGCGCCTCTTTAAAGGTTTTGGCCATAAAGGACACGGCCAACTCGAGGCTGGCGGCCAGCAGGGCAACCGGCAGGGCGACCAGCAGCATCACCAACATAAATCTGGGGTCCAGATTGATGGCAAAGCCCAGTTCCTGCCAGGGCACCATGGCGTAGGCAAACTTGGACACGAGCAAGATCAGCACTACCCCCAGGATGGCAAAGCCGGTCACCGCCAGGATTTTCGACCACACCAGCTCGCGGGTGCTGATGGGATGACTCAGCAACAATGCCAGGCTGTTACGCTCACGCTCACCGGCGCTGGTGTCGATGGCCAGGTTCATGCCCGAGATAAACACCGAGTAAATCATGGTGAAGATGGCCAGACCCAGGATCATGCCGCCCTTGGAGTCGGCGGTGGCCTCATCCTGCAGCTCCACATTGAGGGGCTGCACCACCCTTGGGTCAATGCCGCGGGCAATGAGTCTCAGACTGCCCATTTCGGCGCTGTATTGCTGCAGCAATGCCTGCAGGCGGCGAATGGACTTTTGCAGCTTTTCGTCTGAATTGTCGGCCACCAGGGTCACCAGTGCCGCTTCCCCTTTGGCCATTTGCGCCGGATATTCTTCGGCGATCACGAGGCGTATGGGTTTGGCCTGAGTCGCATCGTCGCTGTGGCTGACGCCCTTGCTTTCGAGGTAATGCACCAGATCCTTGGCCTTGGCGGCATTTTCTATCTTGATGAAGAGGTCATCCGGACTGGAGAGCTGATTTATCAGCACCATAAAGAGACCAGACATGATTAGCGGCGTACCTATGGCGTAATAGAGGCCCGCCATCACGGAGCGCTTGTCCCGGAGCGCATCGAGAAACTCTTTGCGCAGCATTGTCAGTATCCGTTTCATGCGGCTATTCCTTCGTCGGTTCCAATCAGTTGAATAAAGGCTTCTTCCAAAGAAGCGTGTCCGGTTTGCTCACACAGCTCGGCGGGGCTGCCCACGGCAACCACTTCACCACGGGCCATCACGATCACCCTGTCACAGAGCGCGGCGACTTCCTGCATCACGTGGCTGGAGAAGAGGACGCAGTGTCCCTGGGCGCGTAAATCACTCAGCATGCCCCTCAGCACCCGGGTACTCATCACATCCAGGCCGCGGGTGGGCTCATCGAGGATGATGTTTCGCGGTTGATGCACAATGGCCTGCGCCAGTGCGGTTTTCATTCTTTGCCCCTGAGAGAAGCCTTTACAACGACGGTCGGCAATGTCCTGCATGTGCAATTGAGCCAGCACCCGGGTGGTGGCCTCATCGGCTGCGCGGCCATTTATGCCAGACAGTTCGGCGAAAAAGCGGATGTATTCCCGAGGAGTTAAGCGCTCGTAAAGGCCAAAGGGATCCGGAAAGAGTCCCAGGGCCTGCTTGGCGATAATGGGCTGCTCGGCCACATCAACCCCATCGATGATGGCATTGCCCTCATCGGGCTTCAGCAAGCCAAACAGGGTGCGCAGACAGGTGGTTTTCCCCGCGCCGTTGGGGCCAAGCAATCCGGTGATCTCACCGTCACGGGCCTCAAAACTAAGGTTGTTGAGCGCCTGTACCTGGCCAATTTTTTTGTATAAGCCATTCACTTTAATCATGATTTATTCCTTATTGGCCAAAGGGCTGACGGCAGGCAGTGGCTCGACCGTACTGGCATTGAGATAAAAACCCCGGCGGATATCCTTTTGCAGGCAGTCTGTGTCCAGCGCATCGACAGCGCCTTCGCTGACAAATTCGGCAATGATGCCACTGGCACAGGATTCACGGGCGATACCATGGCCCGAGTAGGGCGCCACCAGATGGCGGGCATTGGGCATGTTCGCCATGGCCATCTCGGCCCAGCTCGGTGGGGTGGCAGGGTCCAGCTCACCGGACAAGAGGAGCACCGGCAGCTTGGTGTCCACCGCGTCGGCAAAGGAAGCATCCATGGCGGGCACCTGCCAAACGCTGCAGGCTTTTTGCAGGCCATCGAGCATCAGCTTGCCGTAGTAACTCTGTTGCAGGCGCTGTTGCAGGTCGGCATCGATGCGATGCATGTCTTCGCCGCACACCACGGAATTGTGCATACCGGCGGCCAAATCCAGGCTGCCCAGAGTCATGCCGTACAAACCGAGAATGCTTTGATAGTTGCCTTTGGACGCTTCGTGGATGGCCAGCGGCAACAGGGCGCGGGTAGTGGGTGAGTAGAGGGCCAAACGCACTACCCCGGCAAACTTACTGCGGGTGAGCAAAAACTGCTGTGGCTCGCCGGTGAGGGGATGATTAACGCCAATATCCACCGGGCTTTGAGCCAGGCGACTGTGCACGGCGGCCAGCTCGTCGGCCAGTTGCGGGAAGCGCGCCTGACAGGCGGTATTCCCGGCACAGTCTTTAAGCATCAATGCCACTGCACGGTCAATGGCTTCACCAATGGCCAGTACCGATTGCTGCATGGGCACAACACCATCGAGGGTGACGGTTGCCAGCGCCTCAGGGTAGTGGCGCAGGTACAGCTGCCCCATGCGGCTGCCGTAAGACACGCCGTAAACGTGCAGCTTTTGGTAACCCAGTGCCTTTCGCACGGCTTCGAAGTCACTCAGTGCAGTGACACTGCCATACTGGCTGATATCGGCCTCCTGGGTAGCCAGGCACGCGCGGGTTTCGGCAATCATGTCGGCGTTTTCATCGTCGATGGCCAGGGGATCCAGGCCGTTGTCGCTGCAGGCCAGCAAGTTGGAGCGACCGGTGCCGCGCTGATCGATGAGCAGTATGTCACGGGTCTGACGCACCTTGCGGAACATGCTGTTAAAACCTGCGGCATTGTCGATGGCGGATTGGCCGGGGCCACCTGCGATGGCGAGAAACGCCTCACCGGGAAAGCTGGGCTTGATGGCAGGCAAGACGGCGTAGTGGATATCTATTTGTTTGCCATCGGGCTTTGCGGGGTTTTCCGGTACTGTAACCAGGCCGCACAGGGCGCGATCGGAGATGTCCTTCAGATAGCAGCTCTGTGGCCCGTCGCTTGCGGGCCGTTCCAGTATGTCTGTCGCCATGGCATGGCTTTTCATGGCCATCATCGCCAACAGGGCTGCACCGGCAAGCCGGGGAGCCTTGTGGGCAAGTTGGCGTAAATTCCTTAGCTTCATAAGACCTATTTCCTTTTTGCAATCCTGGCCGACTGTGTTAGTTTATAGTGTATCGGTGTATCAATGTATTAATACAGTGATTCAAGGCTAATGTTAGAACTTCTCAATGTCAACCCCTCGAGTGGCGAGCCGATTTACCGGCAGTTGCACGAGCAGATAGTCAGACTCATAGTCTCTGGGCAGTTATCCCCGGAGACAGTGCTGCCGTCTGTGCGCCAGATGGCGGAATATCTGGCGGTTAATCCCATGACGGTATCGCGCGCCATCCAGCAGTTGGTGGATCAGGGCTATCTGGAGCGCCGACGTGGTCAGGCTACCCGGGTGGCTGAGAGCAGCGGCAACCACGCCACCTCGGGGGCGCAGCTGCTGACGCCTGAGCTGGAAAAGCTCTGTCAGCAGGCGCGACAACTGGGCGTAGACCTTGATGAACTTAAATCTCTGCTCGACAGCATCTGGCAATGAGGCCTGAAGGATGGACATGGAACTGATGAACGATGGCCCGCTGCTTGAAATCCGGGGACTGAAAAAACGCTTCGGTGACAAGACGGCATTAAATGGCGTGGATCTCACCCTGGAAAGCGGCATGGTGGTGGGGCTGCTGGGGGAAAATGGCGCCGGTAAATCTACCTTGATGCGCTGTATCCTTGGCCTGATGGACGCCGATGAAGGCGAAATCAGCACCCTTGGACAAGCGCCTGCGACGCTCTCGGCCAGCGCTAAGGCCCGCATCGGTTATGTGCCGCAGCAACACTATGGCTACGAAGGCTTCAGTGTTGAGCGGGCCTTGTCGCTGCATGCCAGTTTTTACCCCGACTGGGACCCAAAGCTTGAGCAGAGCTGGATGAAACGCTTCGGTCTTGACCCCAAGGCGCAGGTAAATCGCCTCAGCGTGGGGCAGCGCCAGTCGCTCGCCATCATCATGGCCATGGCCTACCGTCCAAGCCTGCTGGTCCTCGATGAACCGGTGGCGAGCCTTGATCCATCTGCCCGTCGCCGCTTTATGGGCGACCTGTTTGAGCTGGCGCTGGAGTCGGGGTCGGCGGTCATTTTCTCATCCCATATCACCTCAGATCTGGAGCGGGTCGCCAGTCATGTAGCGCTGCTCAAAGACGGCCAGTTGCTTATTATGGGTGAGCTGGACGCGGTGCGTGAATCGGTACGCTTGCTGACCCTGGCCGAAGGCAGCCAGTTGCCGGGCGCTTATCGGGTGCTTGGGCGACAGGGTAACCGGGTGCTGGTGGATGGCTTCAGCGGTGAATCCTTCCCCGGGCTGCTGGGCGTGGACACTGTGAATCTGGAGCAGCTCTTTATGGAGCTGCACCCATGAGAGCCCTGACAAGCTTTTGGTCGCTCTGGTGTAAAGACGTTGGCAGCGCCAGCTTTATTGGTATGGGAGCCCTGTTTGCTGTGGTGTTTGTGCCCATGGCCTTGGTGCTTGGCAAAATCGACGAGGCGGGCTTTATGTTGAGCTTTGCCATCATCGGCTTTTCCAGCGCTATCGCCTGGCAGTGGAACCGCCTGCACGCCGCCGAATGGAGCCTGATTAACCCCGGTTTTAAGGCCATGGTACGCCAACAGTCATTGGCGCTGATAGGTGCCAGTGTGGCTATCATCCTGGCCAGCTGGGTATGGCTGGATGTGCCCCTTGGCTACGGTGGTCTGGCGCTACTGCTTGGCGCTGGCTTTTTATGGCTTTGCAGTCGCCGACCCGGCAACTTTTATCTGTCCATGGTGGCCTTTTTTGCCATAGTGCTGTTTAAACCCCTGCTGGCGTTGGCGCCCATTATTAACTCCCTGGCCCTGCCACTGGCGTTGTTGGCCTGGATATGGCTGGATGCCAGGCTGTGGCATACCCTATGGCAGCGTGGCGCTGTGAGTATTTACTGTAACGGTATGACCACCGGTGGTTTTTTCCTGCCAAGCTGGCGATGGTTGCAACCAACCCGGGCCGTGGATGCCTGGTTGTTCCCCTTCAGTTATTTCGGTGGCCCGGCCATTAACGCTTTTTTGCTGTTAATCCCTGTGATGGCACTGCTTGTCAGTGTGCTGCTGAAAATAAAGGGCAGCGACACCAGCTTTTTGCACCTGTGGGTACAGTTTTCGGTGATGATGAGCGCCATGGCCCACTGGACCCGCACCATGCGCTGGCATTCTGTGGATGGCCTGCTGATGCTGCCGCTGTTTTCGGGCTGGGATGATTTTTGTCAGCGCTATTATCGCGCTCAGCTGCGTTTTTTACTGCTGACAGCGCTTAGCATGGCGCTGACCGCTGCCGTGGCGATTGGCCTGTTTGCCTTACCCGTTTGGCTGTGGCTGCTCACCATTCTGGCCACCGTCTGGGGGGCGGCGCTGATAATGGCTCTTGGGGTATTCTGTCGTAACAGTTTGCATACTACAGCACTGATGTTACTGATGATTTTACCTCTGGTGACCGTGGATGTTGCCATTCGATTCAGCCTCAAAGGTGAGATAGATAGCGGGCTGTGGCTGGCAGTGAATGCAGGACTTGTGGTGATTAGCCTGCTTTTGATGCGGGCCACCGCAGGACGTCTGCCAAGGGCATAATCCTCCTTAACCCACGACTGTGCCACCCATAAACTCCATGGGTGGCGCTCACTCTTTCGACAATTTTAGAGTAATAACTCTTACCTTTGTGTGTGCCTTGGGCTAGAATGCCGCCAAAAAGAGGAACAGTTGTAAGCCAAAGTGGCTGCAAGGTCCCCGGTTTATCAGGCAGGTAACTCATGTCACTCGAGCAATTTCATCTGGTCAGGCTGCTCAAAGCCAAGACTCAACAAAATCCCGATGCCATCGCCCTGAAAGGCTTCGAAAAGGCCGCTCCCTGGGATGCTGTCAGCCGCAAGACCTTCGATCACAGCAGTGACAGTCTGGCGATGCAATTGATTGCCGGTGGGTTGGACGTGCAGGCCAGGGTGGGTATTATGTCGAACAACTGTCCACAGTGGACGGTTGCCGATGTGGCCGCACTCAAGGCTCGCGCCGTGGTCGTGCCCATCTATCCCACCAGTACCCTCGAGCAGGCGGCTTACATACTCAATGATGCCGAAGCCAGTTGGCTGTTTGTGGACAACGCCGAGCGCTACGGGCTTGCCTGCGAGCTGCGTGCCCTGTGCCCACAGCTCAAGTCGATAGTGGTGTTTGATGACGCTGTGACCCTGGTCCACGGTAGTGACTTCCACCTGAGCCAGCTTTTGATGTCTGCACCCGATGGCGAAGCGGCCAAGGAGTTGGGAACCCGCCTGGCGCAGGCCAATCTGGATGACTTGCTGACACTTATCTACACCTCGGGCACCACGGGGGAGCCCAAGGGCGTGATGTTGCCCCACAGAGCCATAGCTTCCACCATTCGCCAGCACGACAAACGCCTGGCCTTTACTGAAGGTGATGTGTCGCTGGCGTTCTTGCCACTGAGCCATATATTCGAACGCGCATGGAGTTTTTATGTGCTTGGCCGCGGCGGCTGCAATGTGTACCTGACCGACACCAATCGCGTAAAAGAAGCCATAGCGGCGGTGCGTCCTCACACCCTTTGCGTCGTGCCCCGCTTCCTTGAAAAAGTCTACAGTGCGGTGCAGGACAAGTTGTCCCGGGCGCCGGCATCCCGCAAGGCCCTGTTTGCCTGGGCCATGTCAGTGGGTGGGCGCCGCTTTGAAGTGGCTCAGGGCCGCGCCAAAGGTGGCTTGTTGTTATCCCTGCAGGCCAGATTGGCTGACAAACTGGTGGGCAGCAAGATCCGTGACGTGCTGGGTGGCAGACTCAAATTTATGCCCTGTGGCGGTGCGGCGCTTAACACCGATGTGGGCGCCTTTTTCAATGCGGTCAATGTGCCCGTGCTCTGTGGTTATGGTCTCACCGAAACCACGGCCACGGTAACCTGTAATACCCTGGATAACCGGGTGCCCGGATCCAACGGTCAGTGTTTGCCCGAGGTGGAAATCCGCATCGGTGAAAACGATGAAATTCTGGTCCGTGGCGATACCGTGATGACCGGCTATTACAAGCGCACCGAAGATACCGCCAGCGCCTTTGACGATGGCTGGTTTAAAACCGGTGATGCCGGGCGACTGGATGAGGCCGGTAACCTCTTTATTACCGATCGTATCAAGGAGCTGATGAAGACCAGTAACGGCAAATACATCGCACCGCAGCGGGTGGAAGGTGTTGTGGGTCGTTGCCCCTTTATCGAGCAGGTGGCGGTGATTGCCGATGCCCGCAACTATGTGACGGCGCTGATTGTGCCGGCCTATGAGGCGCTCGAAGCCTGGGCCAGGGAGAAAGGGCTGAAGTACGAATCGCCACTGGAGCTTATTCGTCACAGCCATGTGCTGGAGCACTTTGAAGCGCGGCTTAAGCTGATGCAGGAAGGTCTGGCAGGCTTTGAGCAAATTAAAAAGTTCACCCTGCTGCCAGATGCCTTCACTACGGAGTCGGGGCTGATTACCCCTACGCTGAAGCTGAGGCGCAAGGTGATTTATCACAAGTATCAGCGGGAAATCAGTGCCATGTACGGCAACTGAACCCAATGAGATAACAGGCCGCCTTCTGGCGGCCTGTTATTTTCTGTCATGGTCTTGAGAGCCTGATATACTGTTGGCGCCTATTAGAATCAAAATCCAACAGGAACAGTAACCTATGGCACAGTTTGACCTCAGTATTCAGCCCAGATTCAACGAAACCGATGGTTTGGGCCATATCAATAACACGGTGATCCCCGTCTGGTTTGAGGCCGCCCGCGAGCCGATTTTTGCCATCTTCAACCCCGAATTGGACCTGAACCACTGGAACCTGATTGTGGCCGGGTTCACCATCGCTTTTACGGCGCCCACCTATTACGGCAAGCCGGTTGAGGTGGTTTCCCGCATCTCCCGCATCGGTAACTCCAGTTTTGAAGTGCTGCAGCAGAGTTTTCAGGCCGGCAAGATGACCGCCGAAGCCAAAACCACCCTGGTGCATTACGACTACCAGACCGAAAAAAGCGTGGCTATTCCAACCGATATCCGCGAGTTGCTTGGCGCCTACCTCACCGCCTGACGTCAGTTTCCTTGCCAACAAAAAAGCCAACCCAAGGGGTTGGCTTTTTGATGTCCGGTTCTGCGTCAGTAACGCAGAACTGCGAATTACAATCCGGCCAGTTTGGCGCGGGCGGCGTGCAGCTTCTTGTAGCTTTCAATCAAACGCTGATGGCGATCCAGTCCTTCCAGTTTTGTGCTGGTTGGGGTGAGGCCATAGAAACGCACTGAACCTTCCACCGAGCCGATGACCGCATCCATGGTCTCTTCGCCGAACATGCGGGTGAGGTTATGGCGGTAGTCTTCCAGCACGAGCTCATCATCCAGGCTGATTTCCAGTACTGCCGACATGGCCTGATAGAAGAGGCCGCGTTTTACGGTGTTGTCGTTGTACTGCAGGAAGGTTTCGGTCAGTTCCTGGGCCGCTTCAAGCTCGCCCAGCGCCAGGTAGCACAGCAGCTTGAGCTCGAGAATGGTCAGCTGACCCCAGACGGTGTTTTCATCGAACTCGATACCAATCAGGGTGATGATGTCGGTGTAGTTATCCAGCTCGCTCTCTTCTAAGCGCTCAACCAAATCGGCAAGCTCATCGTCACTCAGGCGGTGCAGGTTGAGGATATCTTCACGGAAATCCAATGCCTTATTGGTGTTGTCCCAAATCAGGTCGGTCACCGGATACACCTCTGAGTAGCCGGGTACCAGAATGCGGCAGGCGCTGCCAAGGGCAGTGAATTCAGCGATGTAGGCCTCAAGACCCAGGTCTTCGAGAATGCCGAACAGGGCGGCGGATTCTTCTTCATTGGTGCCGGAGAAATCCCACTCCACAAACTCATAGTCGTGTTTGGCACTGAAGAAGCGCCAGGAGATCACCCCGGTGGAGTCGATAAAGTGCTCGACGAAGTTCTCCGGCTCCTGCACCGCCATGCTGTTGAAGGTCGGCTTTTGCACATCGTTCAGGCCCTCGAAGCTGCGGCCCTGCAGCAGCTCGGTGAGGCTGCGCTCCAGCGCCACTTCCAGGCTTGGGTGGGCGCCGAAGGAGGCAAATACACCGCCGGTGCGTGGGTTCATCAGGGTTACGCACATCACCGGAAACTGGCCGCCGAGGGAGGCATCTTTTACCACCACCGGGAAGCCCTGGGCCTCCAGCGCTTCGATACCCGCCACTATGCTGGGGTACTTGGCCAGCACCTTTTTAGGCACGTCCGGCAGGGCAATTTCTTCTTCGATAATTTGGCGTTTAACCGCGCGCTCGAAGATTTCCGACAGACACTGTACCTTGGCTTCGGCCAGATTGTTGCCTGCGCTCATGCCGTTGCTGAGGAACAGGTTTTCAATCAGGTTGGACGGGAAATATACGGTCTCGCCATCGCTGTGGCGGGTGTAGGGAATGGCGCAGATACCGCGCTCATAGTTGCCCGAGTTGGTGTCCACCAGATGTGAACCGCTAAGCTCGCCATCGTTGTCGTAAATATCCAGGCAATACTCGTCCAGCAGGCCTGCGGGCAGGGAGTCGTCCTCTTCCAGTGGGAACCACTTTTCGTTGGGATAATGCACGAACTCGGCATTGGCAATTTCTTCACCAAAATACTGATCGTTATAGAAGAAGTTGCAGCTGAGGCGTTCGATAAACTCACCCAGTGCCGAACACAGGGCGCTTTCTTTGGTGGCGCCTTTGCCGTTGGTAAAACACATGGGCGAGGCGGCGTCGCGGATGTGCAGCGACCAGACATTGGGCACCAGGTTGCGCCAGCTGGAGATTTCAATCTTCATCCCCAGCTCAGCCAGTTTGGTGGTCATGTTGGCGATGGTCTGCTCCAGTGGCAGATCCTTACCCAGAATAAAGGTGCTGTGGTCGGCATCGGGCGTCACCATCAGCATGGCCTGAGCGTCTTCGTCGAGGTTTTCCACGGTTTCGATAACGAACTCGGGGCCAGTCTGGACAACTTTTTTCACGGTGCAGCGGTCGATGGAGCGCAGAATGCCTTCGCGGTCTTTGTCGCTGATGCTCTCTGGCAATTCCACCTGAATTTTGAACTGCTGGTTATAGCGGTTTTCCGGGTCAACGATGTTGTTTTGCGACAGGCGGATACCTTCGGTGGGAATATCCCGCGATACGCAGTACACCTTAACGAAATAGGCAGCGCACAGGGCGGAAGAAGCCAGGAAGTAGTCGAACGGACTGGGGGCGGAGCCATCGCCCTTGTAGCGAATAGGTTGGTCGGCAACCACTGTGAAGTCGTCAAATTTGGCTTCGAGTCTCAGGTTATCGAGAAAATTAACTTTGATTTCCATGGGATAATTCCAGATGTTGCGGGCAAATGAAGTTGCCCTGCGGCAAGACCGCCTAAAAATTAGCGCAATTATCGGCTTTTTTGCCCCATTAGTCTTGGGTTAATTGTGCAGGCACAAATCAGGTTAAAAGAGGAGGAAGTTTGCCGCAGCGCTGCGATAAGGCGTCCTATACTGAGAACAGGCTTGAGGCCCTGCCCAAGATGGCGCAGCCAACCACTCGAGAGTAAGGAATACCAAGGGGTTAACAGTGGCAAAAATTCGCGAGTTTTATGGAATCTTGCTCGTGCTTATCAGCCTGTGTTTTGGTGTCAGGGGCGAAGAGGCTCCACTGGTGTTTATTAATGCCAGGGATGAAAACAACAGCGGCTATAAATGGTTGCAACTGGTGTATGACGAAGCCTTTAAGCGACTGGGCAAGGAATACGAAGTCCGTATATATCCGGATAAGCGAGGCGAACTTCTGTTGGCACAGGGTGCTGTCGATGGCGATCTCGCCCGAACCCAAGACTTTATCGTGCTGCATCCCAACCTGATTTTGGTGCCTGTGGCGGTGGCATGGAGCAATGTGGCAGCGTTAACCACCAGGGAGGACTTGGTCCTGCAACAGTGGGAAGATCTGGCCCTGTACGATTTAAGAGTGGAATACCGCCGTGGCTCTGTATTGGCTGAGACTCGCCTCGTGCCTCTCATCAAGCCGGAAAATCTTTCCATCGCCAATGACTGGGAGACCGGGATTCGAAAATTACTCGCCGGCAGAACCGATGTGTACGTGGATATGGAGGTCGACGTGATGTCGCTGCTCGCCAGCGGCGCCTTCCCCCACGCGAATCTGAAAATGGCGGGGGTGCTGGAAAAAGTTTACGGCTACCCCATACTGCACCCCAAGAATGCTGCCTTGGCCAAACCCCTGGAAAAGGTGTTGGGAAGCATGACCCGTGAAGGGTTAATTGAGTCCTACCGTCGTCAGGCATTGGAAGTCAGCGGCAGTCCTTAATCCGTTCTATTGGCGTATGACGTGGCTTTATCACCATGCCGGGGAGTATGATGGACCCATAAGCAGTTGGTGGAGTGTGGTATGAGCGGTTTTACGCCCGAGTTGGCAGTTGTATTACTGAATCTGGCGATCATAGTGTTGGCTTACGGCTTGGTATATCCCAGGGTTGCAGGCAGCGATTTTCAACGTATTTCCATCTGCGACCTGGGCGCCTCCGGGTTGGCCCTGCTGACAGTGGGGATGAAATACTGGGGTACAGGTGCAGCCTTTAATTTGCTTTTTACTGAGGTGAATTGGTTCTGGTTTACTTTGGTCAGCTACTTTGTACTCGAGCTGCCAGCCATCTTTTGGTACTTCAAAAAGTACGGAGTGAAACTCTCCTGAGTCTGTTTTTGCGGCCATTCCTGTTTGGTTTATTCCGGCAGGTTTGGATGGCATTACCCCGCATCTCTGGTGATTTATTTTCATCTATTATCGTTGGGTCATATAAGGTGTTCCTGAGGTGCCTGCGGAGCGAGGCCTTCAATCCGCGACTTCCGTTTGTTGCATTCCAGACATCGTGAGCACGTGTTCCACTACCCAAATAAAAACTGACAATCGACCTGATAACTCCTTCGATTCGGTGATTTGCTGTCTGTTAAGTGCTGTAGTTCCATCTGATGCAATGGGTAGGCGTTAGATGACTTCCCAATGATTTATATTGTTTACAGGGTAATTTATTTCATCTATTTAATCATTAATTGATAATTAAAGCGTTGTTTTTAATTCACATTACTTTCTTTGATGATTTGATGGATGCTTTATTTGGTATCGTTCTGCGAGGTTGGGACGATGGGGTTAGCGTGAAACTTCCGTAAATTTCGGACTGGCCTACCGTGCCCGTGTCAGTGTCTCTATTGGCCTTTGACCACTCAGGCCCAAGCTCAAGTCCCAGTGCAGCGATTGAATGAGCCTTCGGACTATGCAGGGCCTCATGCTATTTCACGCCTGGTCTGGCGCCATTTTTGCCTGAGCAACCCAGATGTAAAGAAGAAGTCAAAGCTTAACAGATGAGAGATTTTTATCTGTGGTGCGATGTGCAGCACATCTCCACCTATCGCTTTTTGAGGTGTTTTTGCCAATATGCCAGAGGAGGTATCCGCGCGGTTTTGTCCGTGGTTCACGGATGCCAGC
Source organism: Shewanella zhangzhouensis (assembly GCF_019457615.1). Lineage (NCBI taxonomy): Bacteria > Pseudomonadati > Pseudomonadota > Gammaproteobacteria > Alteromonadales > Shewanellaceae > Shewanella > Shewanella zhangzhouensis. The sequence goes on along the minus strand of NZ_CP080414.1, from coordinate 4,398,654 downwards.
CCGGTGGTAAGGGGGCGGAAGGTGTGCTGATCTCTTTGGGGGACTAAGCCGGATACTGGGTCGGTGCCAGCGGCTTAAATAAAAGAAAAGACTCAAAGGTTACACTTAACACCTCTGCTTGTAAGTCAGGTCATGAGCGCCTAAGCGCAATAAAGTAACGAACAGTTCCGGATACCGCTGATAGTCTGAGCCGTGAATGTGGATCCCAACGACACTTACTCAAAATGAGCAAGCCAATCTTTCAATAGCCGGCTGAGGAGCAGTTGCTCATCCCGGCTCAACTTGGACAGTACCCGATTTTGCGTCTCGACATGACGCGAGAGTACCTGCGCCAGGGTTGAAATTCCCTTGGGAGTCAGACAAACTTCGACACTGCGTCTGTCTTTCTGGCAGTGCTCCCGGGCAATAAACCCCTTCGCTTCCAAGCGGTCGAGTCGGTTGGTCATGGCACCGGATGTGAGCATCATGGCAGACAGCAAATCCGACGGTGTGAGCCGATAGGGAGCACCGCTTCGTCTCAGGGTGGCGAGTACATCAAACTCGCCGGGTTTGAGACCATAGGCCTTATGGCAAAGCGCGATTTCCTGCTCCAGATGTTTGGTGAGTCTTGCCAGACGACCCATGACACCCATGGAAAGGGTATCCATGTCGGGTTTCTCTTTTGCCCACTGCGCCAAAATTTTATCTACGGCGTCCATATAAAATCTCATACTTTCATTAGTATAAAAGTATCTTAGCATAAAGATACTTTACGAAAAGTTTTTTCTGCGTTAGCCTGAAAACAATCTCAATATAAAGATACTTTGTATGAATATAATTTTAGCCCTATTGACTGCGGCCCTGTGGGGAACCACTTATGGGGTGACGCAATACACTTTACCCGACTGGCCGCCCCTGCTTTTGGGGGCAATTCGCGCTCTGCCAGCGGGGGTAATTCTCTGGTGTTTTCGCCCTAAGTTTCCCGTCCGTGATCATGGGTTGGCGCTGCTGAAATTAGGGGCTGTGAACATAGCACTCTTCTTCAGTTTGATTTTTGTCATGGCCCATACCTTGCCATCGGCTATCTCGGGTGTGGGCATGGTGTCCGTTCCCCTGTTTGCGATGATCTTCCAGTTTCTGGTGCTAAAGCATAAGCCTACAGGGCCACAGATATTGGCTGGCGTCTTGTTGTTGGTTTTGGGATTAATGCTCTTTAACCCCGCCAGCTTGACACTGAATCCCGTAGGACTTGCCGCCATGTTTGCCGCAATAAGTTGCATCATTTTGGGTAGTCGTATGACTCAAACCCTGAGTGGCAGGCTACATTGGTGGGATGTGCTGGTGTGGCAATTGATTCTGGGTGGCGCCCTGTTGGCGTTGGTCAGTATCGGTCAGTGGCTAATTGCACCAAGTGGATTTGTGGCTGTGGCAGATGGTATCAGTGGCCGAGAGTTTGCCGGCATCGCCTGGATTGTGCTCTTCAACACTGTGCTTGCTTATGGTCTGTATGTGTTTTTGATGCAGCGGATGAGTATTGTCGACTTTACCTTTGGTGGCATTGCCAACCCCATCACGGGTATTGCCCTGGGTGTGCTGCTGATTGGTGAGCAATACAGCCACACCCAGTACATGCTGATGGCCGGAATGATAGTGTCTTCACTGTTACCCAGTCTGTGGCAGCGCTTTAAACGGCCTGCTAACTGAGCCAATCAGCCCATGGCCGCTTTGACATACACGTCGAAGCGGTTTTTCTTGGTCTCGATGCGGGTGCTGGGTTTGATGCCATCGAGATCTTCGGCATAGTCGGGCCGCTTTACCACCACCCGTTTTTGCGCCAGCCTCAGCGCCGGAGCAAGCAGACCATCGGCATCTGTGTCGGCACCAACCAGCGACTGGAATACCCGCATCTCCTTTTTCACCAGTGCGGATTTTTCCCTGTGTGGATACATGGGGTCCAGGTACACCACGTCGGGTTTGTCTTCGAGATTGTCCAGTGCTTCAAGACTGGAGCCATGCACCAGTTGCATTCGCTGCTGCATCCAGGGTCCAATTTCACCATCGAGATAAGCACGGCGCAGGCCGTCTTCAAGCAAGGCCGCTACCACTGGATGGCGTTCTATCAGTAGTACCCGGCAGCCAAGACTCGCCAGCACAAAAGCATCCCGCCCAAGGCCCGCGGTGCCGTCCACCACAGTTGGCGTTGCCCCGGCCTTTAGGCCCACTGCCTTGGCAATGGCCTGGCCACGGCCGCCACCGAACTTGCGTCTGTGGGCAACGGCGCCAGACACAAAGTCCACCATGATGCCGCCGAGCTTGGGTTCGTCACGCTTTTTCAGCGTGAGTACGTCTTCCTCAAACAGCAGGGAAAATTCGGCATCGTCATTGGGCATCAGGTCCCAACGGGCACAAATTTGTGTAAGACGTGGATCGTTTGGCGCTATCTGGATGGGAAACAAGGCTGGATGTCCTGTAATGAAACTCGCGGCAGTATAACGCCAACCCGGGCGCGCCGGAACAAAAGCATACAGTGGCTTGGCAAGCAGTTATAATGTTGGCAGTTTTCAACCCAGTACAGATCCCGGGATCCCCTATGTTGAGTTATCGCCATGGCTTTCATGCCGGCAACTATGCGGATGTGCTCAAGCACGCCATTTTGCTGCAAGTTATCGATTTAATGCAGAAAAAGGATAAGCCTTTTGTGTACATAGACACCCATTCCGGGGCGGGTGGCTATAGTCTGATGGATGAATTCGCCCAAAAGACCGGCGAATACAAAGAGGGTATCGCCCGCCTGTGGGATAAAACCGATTTGCCTGCGTCGCTCAAACACTATGTTGAGGCAGTGCGCCACTTCAATGAAGGCAACGAGAATCCCACCGAAGATTTGACCTGGTATCCGGGTTCGCCAGCGTTTGTGGATATGCACCTTCGGGAAAACGACCGCATGGTATTGCACGAGCTGCACGGTACCGACTTTGAACTCCTGAATGAATACTTTGAAGGTGCCCGTCAGGTACAGGTCAGTAAGTGGGATGGCTTAAGCGGTCTGCTGGCCAGCGTGCCGCCGCTGGAGCGTCGTGGTGTAGTGTTGGTAGACCCGAGTTTTGAAATCAAGACCGACTACGAGGCCGTGGCCGATGCCATCATCAAGGCCCATCGCAAGTTTGCCACCGGGGTATATATGCTTTGGTATCCGGTGGTAAACCGGGCGCAAACCGAAGCCATGCTCTCAAAGCTGAAAGACAGCGGCATTCGCAGGCAGCTTCGGATTGAGCAGGGCATCAAGCCCGACTCAGACGAGTTCGGCATGACGGCAGCGGGCCTTTGGGTGATTAACCCACCCTGGCAACTGGATACCATAGCCACAGAGATGCTGGACTATTTGCAGCCGGTGCTGAATGTGGATGGCGGCTATGTCAAGGTCGAGTGGGAAGTGGGCGAGTAACAGCTTGTCGTCGACTCCAATAAAAAACGGGCATTTTGCCCGTTTTTTATTGGCCGCGGGTCTTGGGTGGGAAAGTACTGAAGGCTTTATGTCCCTAGGCCCGGCCTGTTAAGTGCGCAAATTGCGATAGCGCTGCAGGAGGATATTGACCCGCTCTATGTAGGCCTTGGTCTCGGGATAAGGGGGTATACCACTGTATTCCTCAACCCGGGTCGGACCGGCATTGTAGGCGGCAAGTGCATGATTTAAATCACCCTGGAATCGGTCCAGCATCAGCGACAGGTAACGACTGCCACCCAGGATATTGTCCTGGGGCAGGAAAGAGTTACGCACGCCCATATCCTTGGCCGTTCCCGGCATCAGTTGCATCAAGCCCACGGCGCCGGTGCGGGAAATCGCCTTGGGATTAAAGTTGGACTCGGCATGGATCACCGCTCTTATCAGCGCCGGCTCCAGCGAGTAGGTTTTGGCAGCCAGTAAAATGTCTTTCTCGTAGCTGCGGTTCAAGCGGATGGTACGCCAATTAACCTTGGACTTGGGATTACAGGCATAACAGTCAAACAGCAGGATTTCATACTTGCCGCTGGATGGCGCCTTGTCGCTGAATGCCACTGTGCCATTGGGCTGGACATACTGATACACCTTGGTTTGGGTGCTGGTGCCATTTTCGGAGTAGCGCGCGGTAATGCGGGGTTTCTCGGCGCTGGATGACGATGTATCAGAAGCACCGGCGCTGGTGCCGGTGAGAACAAATAAAAGCAGGGAAAACAGCGACCAGCGAAATGACATTAGAGACCTGTGTACTCGTTAAGCTTAAGTAATTCTATGATAGCAAAGAGTTGCTTCATTTCGCCGTGGATCCGGCCGAATTCGTCTTCAAAGGTGGCGGCGCTGAAAATCGACGACTGCTCGAAGCGATTTTGGCTGCTCTCTATGGTGATAAGCAGGCGGTCGCGGTGGAATGCACATTGGATCCGGCTGGAGAAAAACTGCGCCAGCGCCATGAGTCGTTCCATAAAGGCGGTGGTTAACAGCACCCTTGCTTCAATCTGATCCGTTGAAAACACATCGAACATTTTTTCAAACTGCGGATCTTCCAGATGCACCCGTTCCAGCCCGCCATGGCTGTCAGAGAAAAAGTTGGTCAGGGATCCCCGAGAGCGAATGGCCACAGTATGGCCTCTGAAGGCTTTGTGACTGGAGAGTGAAATAAATAAGCCCCGAAAGACAGTCACATCACGGCTTTTATCCTTGTCCCTTTCTTCCCGCAGCAAATGTACTTCGTTGATGCCGATGCTGACCCCAAGATAGCTACCAAGCACACAGTCATCGAAACGCGCCTTGTCATAAGAGGGCAAAATTTTTGCCTCTTTAAACATACGGAGCCCCATGTCCTGCCCTTTGGCAAACACAAAGTCAGGGCCGAAAAACCGGAAAATCCGCGGGTAAATTTCGCTTTGCACCGCCCCGGTATATTGGCGCATCGGCGAGCTGGCCCAGCGCCAGATTAAAAAGGCGATGCCCACGGCCGCAATCCAGCTGAAGGGCACAAACTGGGCGCCGGGTTTTATCAGCGGCAGACAGGCGATAAGCAGAGCGAGAAACACACCCAGCCCAAGATAGATGCGTTGCCGTGCTTGCTTCAGTGCCCTGATGCGTTGGTTTTCAAATTTACGGCTGAGGGGGGCGATTTCGGCATCGTAATAGGCCTGCAGACGGGGTAGGTCGTCTTTGTGTGCCTTGAGCCCTGTGGCTGCCCGCTGCGCCCTGATGGGCGCACCGAACAGAAATGACAGCATGTTCATGGGGTTACTTCAGGTAGTCGCTGGCGTTTACCGGTGCCCTGTCGGCTTCCTGAGCTTCAAAAAACGGCATGGCCTTAACCGATGCCATGCTGGCAATCAGCGAGCCGGGGAAAATTTCCACTGCGGTGTTAAGTTCCGACACGGCCGAGTTGTAAAAACGGCGGGCGGCACTGATGTGGGCTTCCACTTCGTTGTAGGTTTGCATGGCTTGCACCATGGTCTGGTCGCTTTTCAGCTCTGGGTAGTTTTCAACCGTCACCATCAGCTGACCCATCTTGCTGTTGAGCGCATCGGCCTGTGCCAGGTGCTGGCGCACAGCATCGGCATCATTTTTGTCGTAACCGGCGGTGAGTTGAGTGCGCAGCGCGGTGATCTCGGTCAGCAGCGACTTTTCGTGATCCATAAATTTCTGCGCAATGGTCAGAATATTGGGGACCAGATCGGCACGCTTTTTAAGCTGCACATCGATACCCGCCAATGCCTCACGGGCAGTATTGCGCTTCTTGATCAGGCTGACATACCAGAGGTAGGCCACTATCAAGACTAAAACCAGACCTATTAATAATCCTTCCATCATCAATCCTTTCAAAGGGGTGCCTGCAGGCCATTGCTGCCCAAGATAACCACAAATCGGGCCAAATTGCACCCGTGGCGGGTGAAATCTAAACAGGTTGGACATCAGTATGGTGGTTTTCCCCGCTTTTTATCATCAGAAACTATTGATAGTTAAGATTTTATATTGCATTGCGCAACTGGCCGTTAAATATCAGCGTTAAGGTGGTTTGTTTGCGTCTTCAATTCTGTATCTGTCTGTATTTATGGTGAAAAAGCACCATTCGATTTGAGTGAAAAAACGACACCAATGCAAGCTAACATGTCAATGGCAGCGGTTTATCCCTGTGAAAAGACGCTTATTTGGCAATTTAACAATTAGCCCCGCCTTACAAGCCTGTAATCAGTCATTTAGTTCAGCTTGAGTTCAGCCTGAATACAATAGAGTTACAGGTGCACAACATTTGGATTTGGCGACCAATTTGCCGTGATGGGATCCCCCGAGGGATCCCTTTTTTTCAGCTTAAGTTTGACTTAACTCGTTTGTGATAGGGTTTCGAGCCCGCAGCTGACGCTGGTTTGGCGTTTATGCCGCCCATTGCTGCTGAATGAATTAATGATAACGAGTGCTGCCCAGCAGCCAGGCCGAAGGAAAGAACATGAGCACCAACTCCCGGGAGGCGACCGCCTCTGAAACACCGGAAGACATCGCCAAAAGCGGCTGGTTTGTCCGGTTTTTGAATCTGGTGGAGCGTCTGGGGAATCTCTTGCCCCATCCCATCACCCTGTTTGCCATGTTCTGTGTTGCTGTGGTGCTGCTGTCAGGGATCCTGGGCTATTTCGAGCTCTCGGTGACCGACCCCCGTCCCGAAGGCGCCTCCGGTCGCAATGCAGATGGGATCATTTCGGTCGTCAGCCTGATGAATGCCGAAGGTCTGCGCCTCATAGTCTCCAACCTGGTGACCAATTTCACCGGCTTCACACCCCTGGGCACTGTGCTGGTTGCCCTGCTTGGGGTGGGCATTGCCGAGCGTTCCGGCCTGCTCAGCGCCGCGATGCGCGCACTGGTTATAGGCCGCTCCCGCCGCCTGGTGACTGTCACCATCGTTTTTGCCGGCATCGTATCAAACACGGCCTCCGAGCTTGGCTATGTGGTGCTTATCCCCATGGCGGCAATGATTTTTCACTCCCTCGGAAGGCACCCTCTCGCCGGTTTGGCAGCCGCTTTTGCCGGGGTGTCGGGGGGGTACAGTGCCAACTTGTTGTTGGGCACCATAGACCCCTTGCTGTCGGGCATCACCGAAGCCGCCGCCCGTATGATTGACCCCGAGTATGTGGTTGGCCCCGAGGTGAACTGGTACTTCATGTTTGCCTCTACCTTTGTCGTGTCCTTTATGGGCGCCTGGGTGACCGAAAAAATTGTCGAGCCCAAGTTGGGTAAGTACGACCCCAGTGAAGCCTCCATCGATCTCGATGGTCAGGCCATGGAGCAGGTCACCGACATCGAGCGCCGTGGCTTGAAAATGGCGGGATTGGCTGTCCTTGTTCTGGGCGTCATTCTGGCCTTGACCGTGGTCCCTGAAGGTGCGCCGCTTCGTCATCCGGATACCGGCCTGGTGGCCGGCTCACCCTTCCTTAAGGGCATAGTGGTGTTTATCTTTGTCTGCTTTGCCATTCCCGGTCTGGTGTATGGCAAGGTGGTTGGCACCATGAAAAAAGACACTGATGTGATCAACGCCATGAGCCACAGTATGGGCACCATGGGGATGTACATAGTGCTGGTGTTCTTCGCGTCTCAGTTTGTGGCCTTTTTCAAGTGGACCAATCTCGGTGCCGTGCTGGCGGTAATGGGCGCAGATGCCCTGAGTGCCATTGGCCTCACCGGCCCTTTGCTGTTTTTGCTGTTTATCGCCATGTGCGGCTTTATCAACCTGATGCTGGGCTCGGCCTCTGCCCAATGGGCGGTCACGGCGCCGATTTTTGTGCCCATGTTGATGTTGGTGGGTTATGCCCCCGAGACCATTCAGGCGGCGTACCGGATTGGCGACTCGGTCACCAACCTTATTACCCCCATGATGAGTTACTTCGGCCTTATCCTGGCGGTGGCCTGCCGTTACAAGAAGGACATGGGCATAGGTACCCTGGTGGCCACCATGCTGCCTTATACCCTGGTGTTCTTTGTCGGCTGGACCAGCTTCTTCTTCCTGTGGGTGTTCGGCTTTGGCTTACCGGTGGGGCCGGGCGCCGCCACCTACTACATCCCGTAAGGGTGCCCAACAAAAAAGCCCCGCCAGAGCGGGGCCTTTTTGTCGTCAAGTAACAGCGCCGTCAGCGATTAAAAACTGCTGACATCGAGTCGACCATTGCTGGAGACTTTACCCTGGCAGGAACCCGTGGGTGTGGCACCGTTAAGCAGAGCATCCTTCACGTCCATGTGGCTGGCACTGGGGTGCAGGGCTTTGTAGAGTGCGGCAGCGCCCGATACATGAGGTGTAGCCATGGAGGTACCGTTGTAGCTGGCGTAGCCTGAAATCACCTGACCCTTGCTGCTCTTGGGCACGGTTGAGTAAATGCCGGAGCCCGGAGCACAGATATCCACAGTGGTGGCACCATAGCTGGAGAAGGAACTCATGGCACCGCTGCTGGTGATGGAGGCCACAGCAATGATGTTGTCATTTGGGTATTCGGCTGGATAGCAGTTTGAGCCCGAGTCGCAGTTGTAGCTGTCGTTACCGGCCGCGGCGATGAAGAGGATACCTGCATCATTGGCACGGCCAATGGCATCTTCCAACGCCTGAGAGTAACCACCGCCACCCCAGCTGTTGCTGGTAGCGACCAGATTGAGCCCATGGCGCTGTTTCATATCGGTGAAGTAGTCCACCGCCTTAACGGCATTGGCCGTGGTACCGCCTCGGCGACCCAGGAACTTGCCGCTCATCAGCTTCACGTTCCAGCAAACCCCCGCCACGCCTTTACCATTACCGCCGACAGCGCCTATGGTACCGGCCACGTGGGTGCCGTGATCATCTATGGTGCCATCAAACACCGAGTTATCGTTGCCATCAAAGTCCCAGCCATAAACGTCATCCACATAGCCATTGCCATCGTTGTCTATGCCGTCGCCTGGGATTTCGCCGGGATTTTGGAACGCGTTGTCTGCCAGATCTTCGTGCTCGTACATGTAGCCTTCGTCGATAATCCCAACGACCACATCGCTGCAATCTGTGTTACCGGCATTCCATTGCTCACCCGCGTGTGAACCCCAGCCATTGGCCGGGTTGGTGGCGTCACCGTACATGCCCCAGAGCGAGCCATTGGTGTAGTAGGTGTCATTGGCCGCGTCGGCGTGCTGGTAAATCCAGTTGGGTTCAACAAATTCCACGTTGGGATCGGCGGCCAGTTCGCGCATGGCTGCTGCCATGTCCTTGCCAACGGGCAGGCTGACGAGGCGAAGTTCGCCGCGCTGATTTTTGCCGAGGGTTTCAATGTGGTTGGCCTGAACTCTGGCCAGGGCGAGTTCTTTTTGGCTGTCGTTGGAGTCGGCGCGGTATTGGACAATCAACTCATCGGCAACGTGGGCGCGACCATTTTTGAGCCCTTGCATCGCTTTGTGATTGTCGGCAGCCAGGGAGCCGGCGCTGGCCAGTGCAATGGCAACGGCAAGAGAAACGCGAGTCTTAATCTGCATGCTTAATCTCCTAAAGAGTATTGTTATCAGGGTTTTATACTTCTTATTCACGTGATTTACGTGCCCGGTTTTTGTGACCGGAGATCTGAACATACAAGCATTGGGCGAAAAAGTGTACAACTTTATAACAATCTGTTAACTATTGTTGCCCGTGTACCCCCGCCCCTGGCTCTGGCATAATTTGCACTTTAGCCCAATGGGTTGCGACAACCGCGGCCGCGAAAGCGAGTCGTGCCATATACAGTCTGTGTTTGCGGAGTCTCTGTGCAAATTTGGGTCGATGCCGATGCCTGCCCATCGGTGATTAAAGAGGTGCTTTTTCGTGCCGCCGAGCGGCGACAAATCACAGTGACCCTGGTGGCAAACCAGAGTGTGCGTGTGCCGCCATCACCTTTTATCAAGTCGATTAGGGTGGAGTCGGGGTTCGATGTGGCCGACAACGAAATCGTCAAACGCGTCAGCAAAGGTGAGCTGGTGATCACCGCCGATATTCCGCTGGCGGATGAAGTGATTGCCAAGGGTGCGCTGGCCCTCAACCCCCGTGGCGAGCTTTATACCGCTGAAAACGTCAAGGCCCGGCTGAATATGCGTGATTTTATGGAAACCCTGCGTGCCAGCGGGATCCAGAGTGGTGGCCCTGCGCCCCTGTCACAGGCCGACCGCCAGGCATTTGCCAACCAGTTGGATCGCTGGCTCGCCAAGCTGCCCAAGTAACATCCACAGCCCGGAAGTGGGCGTTGTTAATCTCAGACCATCAGGGAGTCAGATGGCCACCTCAGACTTTAATATTCCATTCGAGCATCGAAAGCCATTTTCCAAACACTATCAGCAATTTATCTGGCCGTTGTGTAAAAAGTTGGAGGCAAGGCGCGGGCCCATTGTGGCCCGTCAGCAGGCGCGGATGGCGGAAATCAGACCCGTCACCCGGTTATTCTGGCCGATGATTTTGCTGTCGTTTGGCAGCAGTGTCCTGGGGTTTTTTGGCGTTCTGCCATCACCGTGGATTTTCATCGGCTTTGGTTTGGCCTTTGTCATTATGCTTGGCATGGCCGCGCTGGCCTGGTGGGCGGGCAACGAACTGTCCAATTTTATGGATGAAGGCATGGACAGGCTTTATCCCAGGGTACTGGCGTATTTTGGCAATGACTTTGTCCTCAAGTGGGGCAAGGAGGCTACCGGCCAGCACAGAGCCTATGAAGATTTCGGCATTTTCCCCAAGCACGATAAATCGAGCTGCTTCAGCCACCTGAAGGGCAGCCACCACGGGGTGCCGTTCGAGTTCTTCAATGTGGGTTTTTACGAAAAGAAAAACAACGATAAGTACGAGCTGGAATTCAAAGGTGTATTGCTGGCTTTTACCCTGAAAAAAGCCTTCAGGGGCACCACCCGGGTGGTGCGCGATGGCGGCTTCTGGCTCCGCCTGGGGCAGCGGGGGCTCGACAGGGTGAAGCTGGAAGATCCCCGCTTTGAGGCGAATTTTGAGGTATTTGCCTCGGATCAGGTGGAAGCCCGTTATCTGCTGAACCCCGGCATGATGGAGCGCTTCATCGAGCTCGACAGCCACTTTGGCCATGGGCTTGAGGCCTGTTTTAAAGACAACAAGCTGCTTATCCGTGTGCCCACCTCGCGGGATTTTTTTACCCACGACCAGGACCATGAAAAGCCCATCGATTTTAAAGATCCCATTGAAGCGATCTTTGCCGATCTCGGCTTTATTTTTGGTATTGCCGACGAGTTGGCGATTGCGCGCCATACGGGGCTGTAATGCTGGCAAAATGCCCAATTTCAATGGCTTATTTGATGTGTTAAAAACAGCATAGCGTACTGTTTGTGTTAACTATTCCTTTGCAGTATGAGATATGAGCAATTGATGGTGTTTTTCGCTCGACATTTGAGCGGATGCGCTGTAAATTGCGCCCGCCCTGCAGGTCGCCGGGTGCTTTGAACAGAACGCCGCCTGAGACGTTGGCCGCCGGGAGCCGTCAAAGCCAGCAACGCCCACGGGCTCAAATAAGCATGTCAGATTTCATTTCGAGGACACCCATGAAGTACGCTTTTGCAGCGCTCCTTGTTATTTTTGCCAGCGGCTGTGCCACCACAGGCAGCGAGCAGGTTGCCAATCCACAAGTGCAGCAAGCCGAGGCAGTCGCCGGCCACAAGAATCGTTCTGTGATGCCGGGCAAGGCAGCCAATCCAAGAAAAGCCGTATCAGCCCTCTGAGCCGAGCCTTTTAAGACCCCGCCCAACGCGGGGTTTATTTTTTAATCCATTCAGTCGTTGGCGGCGTATCCATTCTGGCAACCCAAGCCAAGGAGCCTTGCCATGACAATTCGCTTTTCAAGCCTGAAAGTTCTGCCTTGCATCGATAAGGCCTGCATTCACTCGCTGGACATGTCCCTTTACCAGCTGTCTGTGGTGATAGACGGCGCTGAACTGTATGTCACCGATGAAGAGGATCGCATGCTCAGGAGTTTGAATCTGTGCCAGATGCAGGCGCTGCTTGAGGGCTTGCCGGTTCGCCAGACTGTACTGCGTCAGGAGAGTGCATACGATGAAATGGTGGGGCAGGCAGTGCGACACTGTGACAATGCCATGGAAATTCCGCTGCGCGTTGCCTGAGCGCAACCAGGCCCAACACCCCAGCCGTAATAAAAAGCCCCGCAGTGCGGGGCTTGTTGCTTCATGCTATTCGATGGCGCCACTGACTCAGTGTTTGCCAGCCTCCGCACCGGATTGTGCCTTTTTCTCGCGCTTGCTGAAGATACGCTCAACAATCACAAAGAACAGCGGCACGAAGAAGATACCAAGGAAGGTCGAACTCATCATACCGCCGAGCACACCGGTACCGATGGCGTTCTGGGCACCCGACCCCACACCGGTGGAAATGGCCAGTGGTACAACCCCCAGACCAAAGGCCAGCGAGGTCATCAGAATGGGGCGCAAACGCACTCTTACTGCGTGCAGCGTGGCCTCAATCAGACCCGCACCCTTCTCATAGTATTCTTTGGCGAATTCCACGATAAGAATGGCGTTCTTGGTGGCCAGACCCACAGTGGTCAAGAGGCCAACCTGGAAGAACACGTCGTTGGACAGACCGCGTCCATTCATGGCCAGCAGGGCACCGATGATCCCCAGCGGCACAACCAGCACCACGGCAAAGGGCACTGACCAGCTCTCATAGAGGGCCGCAAGTACCAGGAACACGACCAGAATCGACAGGGCATAGAGGGCCGGAGCCTGGTTGCCTGAGAGTCGCTCTTCATAGGACAGGCCGTTCCACTCGACACCAAAGCCCGGTGGCAACTGCTCGACAATCTTTTCGATGTCATTCATGGCATCACCCGTGCTGTAGCCAGGGGCGGTGGCGCCCTGGATATTCATGGCGGGCAAGCCGTTGAAGCGCTCCAGACGTGGTGAGCCAAAGTCCCAGCGGCCGGTGGCGAAGGCCGAGAAGGGCACCATTTCGCCCTTGGCGTTACGTACATACCAGGTGTTCAGGTCTTCAGGCTGCATCCGGTACTCGGCATCGCCCTGTACATACACCTTCTTCACCCGTCCACGGTCGATAAAGTCGTTCACATAGCTGCCGCCCCAGGCGGTGGCGATGGCACTGTTCACCGAGGAGATATCCACACCCAGAGCGCGCAGTTTAGCATGGTCGATATCCAGCTGGTACATGGGCGCATCTTCCTGACCGTTGGGGCGCACGCCCACCAGGTTGGGATTTTGTGCCGCCATGCCCAGCAGTTGGTTACGGGCCTCCAGCAGCTTGGCGTGACCCTGGCCATTCTTGTCCTGCAGGTAGAAGTCGAAACCGTTGGCGGTACCGAGTTCAATCACTGCCGGTGGCGCAAAGGCAAACACGAAGGCTTCTTTAATCTGGGAGAAGGCCATCATGGCACGACCCTGCAACGAGAACACGTCCTGCCCCGCGCCTTCACGCACGGCCCAATCTTTCATGCCAACGAAGGCAATACCCATGTTCTGACCCATGCCCGCAAAGGAGAAGCCGGCCACCGAGAACACAGAGTTCACGTTGTCCTTTTCCTCTTCGCGGAAGAACTTGTCCATCTTTTCCAGCACCTTCACCGTGGACTCCTGGCTGGAGTTGGTGGGCAGGATCACCTGGGCAAAGAGGATGCCCTGGTCTTCATCGGGCAGGAACGCAGTGGGCATACGCATAAAGATCCAGCCGGTCGCGACCACCAATGCCAGATATATCGCCATCACCCTGGCTGAGCGCTTGAGGATTGCGGCAACGCTGCCCTCGTAGCGCGAGGTCATCTTTTCAAAACTGCGGTTGAACCAGCCAAAGAAGCCGTGCTGACCATGGGCATGGCCTGGCTTGAGAGGCTTGAGCATGGTGGCGCACAGGGCGGGCGTCAGGATCAGGGCCACCAGTACCGACAGCGCCATGGCCGACACGATAGTGATGGAGAACTGACGGTAAATCACCCCGGTTGAACCTGACATAAAGGCCATGGGCACGAATACCGCCGACAGGGTCAGACCGATACCCACCAGGGCGCCGGTGATCTGATCCATGGACTTGCGGGTGGCTTCAACCGGCCCCAGACCTTCTTCCTGCATCACACGTTCAACGTTTTCCACCACCACGATGGCATCGTCTACCAAGAGACCGATGGCCAGCACCATGGCGAACATGGTCAGGGTGTTAATGGAGAAACCAAAGGCCGACAGAATGGCGAAAGTACCCAGCAGTACCACAGGCACGGCAATCGTCGGGATAAGGGTTGCGCGGAAGTTCTGCAGGAACAGGTACATAATCACAAATACCAGTACCACGGCTTCCAGCAGGGTGTGCACTACGCCTTCGATGGATTGTTTAACGAAGGGCGTGGTGTCGTAGGGATAAACCACCTCGAGGCCCGCCGGGAAGAAGGGCTTCATTTCGGCGATTTTTTCCCGCACCCGGGTCGCGGTATCCAGGGCGTTGGCTCCCGTTGCCAGGCTGATGGCGATACCGGCAGCCGGGCGGCCGTTGTAGAACGACTCCACCACATAGCTTTCGGCGCCCAGCTCAACCCTGGCTACGTCGCCGAGGAACACCTTGGCACCGCTGGTATCTGACTTGAGAATAATCTTGCGGAACTCTTCCGGGGTCTCCAGACGGCTCTGGGCCGATACTGTAGCGTTCAGCTCCTGGCCCAGTACCGCAGGCGCACCACCGAGCTGACCTGCTGACACCTGGGCGTTTTGCTCGCGAATCGCTGCAATCACGTCCTGCGTGGTCAGGCTGTATTGGGTCAGTTTCAGTGGGTCCAGCCATATACGCATGGCGTAAGGCGCACCGAACAGGGTAATTTCACCCACACCGGCAACCCGGCTTAAGGGGTCCTGAACATTGGAGCCCACATAGTCGGCGATATCGTTTTTGGTCAGGCTGCCATCTTCCGACACAAAGCCCAGTACCATCAAAAAGCCCGAGGTGGACTTGTTCACCCTGACACCCTGCGCCTGAACTTCCTGCGGCAGCAGAGGCATAGCCGATTGCAGTTTGTTCTGAACCTGTACCTGGGCGATGTCGGCATCGGCCTCGGCATTAAAGGTCAGGGTGATTTCGGCGTTACCGAAACCATCACTGGTGGAATTTATATAACGCAGGTGATCCAAGCCCGTCATGCGCTGCTCAATCACCTGGGTGACCGAGTCTTCCAGCGTCTTGGCGGAGGCGCCTGGGTAGTTGGCGGAGATCACCACAGTGGGTGGTGCGATGTTCGGGTACTGGGACACGGGCAGGCTTTTGATAGCCAATACCCCTGCCAGCATCACCAAAATCGCGATCACCCATGCAAAAATGGGTCGATCAATAAAGAAACGTGCCATAGCTTAATCCTGAATTTCGCGGGTTCCTGAGGTCCTTGGCCAATTACTTGGCCTGCGCCGCGGTGGCAGTGACCGGTGCACCGGGGCGTATTTTCTGCAGCCCTTCAACAATCAATTTATCGCCGGCATTCAGCCCTGACGTAATACGCCACTGATGATTGATAACCTCCGCTGTGGTCACGGTACGGGCCTCAACCTTGTTTTCGGCGTTCACCACCATGGCCACGGCTTCACCGCGGGTGTTGCGGGTAATGGCCTTTTGCGGCACCAGAATGGCGTTGGGATCCACCCCTGTGTTCAGCATGGCGCGTACATACATACCCGGCAGCAACACGTTGTCTGGGTTGGGGAATTCGGCTCGCAGAATCACAGAACCCGTGTTTTCATCCACGCTCACTTCGGCAAATTGCAGCTTGCCCTTGTGCTCGTAGGTGGTGCCATCTTCGAGTACCAGTTGCACTTCGGCGTTATCGGCCGCCTGCAGCTTACCGGCTTTTAGCTTGGACTTGAGGGCCAGCAGCTGGGCGCTGGATTGGGTGATATCCACATTAATGGGATCCAGCTGCTGAATGGTGGCCAGTATCTGCCCCTGATTAGCGGTGACCAGCGCGCCTGGCGTTACGGACGATTTTCCGATGCGGCCAGAAATCGGGGCCTGCACTTCGGTGTAATTCAGATTGATATTGGCGGTATGTAGCTGGGCCTCGGCCACCTTCACCCGGGCCAGCGCTTCCTTGTAGGCAGCATCGGCTTCGTCAAAGTCCTGCTTGGAAATGGCATTGGTTTTCACCAATTTTTCGTAGCGGGCGGCGCGGGCCTTGGCGCTGGCCAATGAAGCCTGCGCGCTGGCGAGGTCGGCCTTGGCGCTTTCGAGGGTGGCCTTATAGGTGGCGTCATCGATTTTGTAGAGTGACTGACCTTCTTTCACTTCACGCCCTTCAACGAAGTTACGCTCCATGATGATGCCGGAAACCTGGGGGCGAACCTCGGCTTCGAGGAAAGCGCGGCTGCGGCCGGGCAGTTCAACCATGATGTTCTGGGGTGCAGCAGTGACCTGCACTGTGCCGACTTCCATGGGGGGCATTTGCTGCTGATTGGCAGCTTGCTGAGCATCTTCCTGGCAGGCACTGACCCACAAGACCATGCCTATGGCCGAGGCAATTTTTAACATTTGCCGCATTGAAATCTCCTTTTTGTGTCTGGGCTAACGGGGATGTGCGGATAAAAAGCTCACGATACCCAGACAAATCGCCCATTTTTAATACTAAATTTATGATCAGTCAGTTATCTCACACAGGATGGGGCAGCTCAAGTCAGCAAATGGCTTAAATTTGTAAAGGAATGCAAAAATCTCGTTTATTTGCATGTATTTAGCTATTTGTTAACATTTGAGTTTATGAGAAAGTCAGTCGGTAACCTCCGTTAACAGCTGTTCATATTTCTTCATAAACTGTCGCGAGCTGTTCACGCGCCTCATCAAGGCCATTCATAACCCGTCCTTATCATTGCCCTCAGCGGGAAAACCCACATTAAGAGGCAGTGATGATGAAATTGAATAAAACCTTGTTGGCCATGGCCGCCATTGCGTGTTCCAGCGGTGTGATGGCACAGGAAGCCAAGGTATTCGGCGGCACCCTGGGGGGCAAACTGACCATCGCCAGCGACTACGTATTCCGTGGCGAATCGGAAACCATGGACGGCGACGTGCCTGCCATTCAGGGCACCCTGAGCTGGAGCAATGATGCCGGCTGGTATGCCGGTTTCTTCGGCTCCAATATCAAGTTTGCCGATCCGAATCTGGAAGTGGTGACAGGGCCCTTTATCGGCAAGGCCGGTGCATTTGGCGATTCAGGTTTCACCTATGATGTGATGGTGTTTTCCTACCTGTATCCCGGCGCCTCCTACAGTAATTACACCGAGTTGTGGATGAAAGTCGGCAAACAGTTCGGCCAGCTGAACATGCAGCTGGAAGTCACCCCCACCCTTGATGACTGGTTTGGTGTCGCCGGTTGGCAAGGGGTTAACTATGCCATTCACCCAAGCTATTCCTTGGACAACGGTGTTCAGCTGTCAGGCTCTGTTGGGTATCAGGACCTGGACGGTGAAGGTGCCGAGGGCTGGGGTCACTGGAACCTGGGCGTCTCCAAAACCTGGGCCGGCTATACCCTGGACCTGAGATACCACGGCAGCACTGTGGGCTCAGATCACAAGGTTTACGGTACCCAAACCGAGATTTTTGACGATCGTTTTGTGGTTGGGATCAGTAAAGCGTTTTAAATCCGGTTGTCACCCACACCACAGGAAATAATGCGGCTGATTTGTGCCAGCGTCCGGCCCGATTCAGCCTGCCAGTGGTTAAAGGCGGCCTGAGCCTGGGTCAGCCCCTTTTGAGTGGCCATCCCGGCATCCACCAGGCCTGTTGCCCTCAGATAACCTTCAACATCTGAGGTCAGTAGGAAGGTGTCTTTCCCTGTGGCGCGCAGGAAGTAGGGGCCTGTGTTGCCCCCAAGCCGCGCACCACGCTTCCTGAGCACCTGCCACAGCGAGGTGATCTCTTCCCCGGGCCAGAGAGCAATGTAACGCGCCAAACTGCCATGTTCTGCGGCAATGTCTTTTATCATCAGGGCATTGTCATAAATGGCCTGGGTCTTTTTGGCATGGCGGATAAGGGCTGGATCGCTTGCGCGTGCGGTGAGCTGCTCCGGTGACATCAGCAGCACTTTAAGCGGATCGAAGCCAAAGAACGCGGTTTCATAGGCCGACCACTTGGCATCGACTACCTTCCACACAAAGCCACTCTGAAATATCTGTTTGCTCATGGCCGACAGCAGGCGGTCATCGGAATACTCCTGATATTCGTCGGCCGACAACGACTGCGGCAGCAGGGCTTCCAGCGCATCGGCGCCGCCTTTGCGCTCGGCGGCGCGCTGATAAATACTGGCAAAGGATTCGATTTTCATGGACTTCCCTGAATCTGTGAATGGCTTTGCCAGTTTACTTGCACACTCAGTTTGGCTTCAACGCTCCTTTGATGACGGCAGCCAAACCAGTGGGTGCGCGGCCAAGCAGCAGGGCTAAATCATCGCTGCGTTTATCGTATTCCCCTGCGGCAATGGCCCGACTGGCGCCGCCGAGTGCCGTGGCTAAAAATGCCGGTAATCCCATTTTCAGCAGCCCATCGATTTGGGCTTCGGCCGAGATAAGGTGGGTGCTGATGGCTTTGCCACTGAGCTGTCCAAGCAGGGCGGCGATATCGGCATAGGACAGGAGTTCAGGGCCGGTCAGTTCATAGGTCTTGCCCGTGTGGCCATCGGTCATCAAAATTCGCGCCAGCGCCTCGGCAAGATCCTGTTTGCTCACGGGGGCAAAGCGTCCCTCCGCAGCGGCATGGGTCAGTACGCCCGTTTCCAGTGTGTGGCCCAGGCCCATGAGTTGCAGCTCTGCATAAAAGGCGTTGCGCACCACAGTGGCGGGAATGGCTGCCACGCTGATGGCTGCCTCGGTGGCGGCGTGGCTTGCGCCAAAACTGAAGGCGCTGTCCAGTGAGGGTGATTGAAAACTGGTGTATACCAGCTGGGCAACCCCGGCCTTTTTGGCTGCGGCGATAACCCGCAAATGTTGACCGAGTCTGATATCGTTCGGTGTATTACCGGAAATAAACAGCACCTTGTCTGCTCCCGCCATGGCCGCATCCAGTGAATCTGGCTGGTCATAGTCGGCAAACACGGCATGGCCGAGTGCTGGGTCCAGTTTGTCCGGTGAGCGGCTGC
The DNA here is from genome assembly GCF_019457615.1 of Shewanella zhangzhouensis. NCBI lineage: Bacteria > Pseudomonadati > Pseudomonadota > Gammaproteobacteria > Alteromonadales > Shewanellaceae > Shewanella > Shewanella zhangzhouensis. The sequence continues at coordinate 4,379,568 of NZ_CP080414.1, read as the reverse complement.
CCAGTCGTACAGTTTCGGTATTACCAAGAGTTTTCAGGGCATTGGCAGTAAGGGTAGCCAGTTCACCACTGGCGCCGAGTATCAGGATCATCTTAAGTACCTCAGGGTTGGTATGAATGAGGTGCTCAGTTTATTCCCGTGGCGAAATTGGATAATGAGTGATTTACTTATATCTTTGGTAATTCAAACTTAACAAAAGGTCGCCCATGGACGCTTCACAATTGTATCGCATGTTGGTGTTTGCTTCGGTTGTAGAGCAAGGGTCACTGACGATGGCCGCGGAAGTGTTGGGGATCAGCCGCTCCATGGTGAGCCAGCACCTGAAAAAGCTGGAAGAGCGTTTGGGTTGCGAGCTGCTTCACCGCACCACCCGGCGTATCAGCCTAACCGAAGATGGGCGGGAATTTTTCCATTATTGCGGCGAGCTGTTGCAGCTGGCAAGGCAGGCCGAGGCCGTGACACGCCCGGCGGATGAGCATCTTCACGGTAGCCTTCGGGTGACTGCGCCGGTTGGCCTGGGTGAACACACGCTGCTGCCCCTTCTCGGCGACTTTCATCGCCGTTATCCCAACATTCGCCTCACACTGATGCTTGAGGACAGCAAGCTGAACCTGCTTGAACATCAAATTGACGTGGCCATTCAGGCCGGTTGGCCGGAGGATTCCGAATTCAGGGCCATTAAGCTTGGCAGTTTTGATGAGCAGTTGGTGGCCAGCCCCGAATACGTGGCGGCTCATGGAAAACCGTTACACCCAGACAACTTACAGCATCATCAATGGTTGGCCCATGCATCAAGCCATCTGCCCAAAACCTTGACGCTGCACAATGGTCAGGGTGAAGAGTTTCGGGTCAGGATCACCCCTTTTATCAGTTGCAACAGCACCAATGGCCTGATTGCCCTGGCGCTGCAGGGGCTGGGGGTGGTGATACTGCCGGATAATCTGGTGACTGAGCATTTGGCGTCAGGGGCACTGGCACTGCTTTTGCCTGACTATCATTTGCGCGAAGGCGGTGTATATGCCCTGCATCCCTACAAGGAAAACACGCCCCCGAGGGTGCGGGTATTTCTCGACTTTCTCAAGGAGCGCTTGATCCAATCCCGCTAAAACCAACTAAATTAAACAAAGGGCGTTTGATTGGGAGCCTGATTCCATGGAGCTCTTTTACCATCCGTTGTCGCGATATTCCCAAAAGGTTCTGCTTGGATTGTATGAAAAGCAGGTCAACTTTTATCCCCGGGTAACAGAGCTCAGGGATCCCATTCAACGTCAGGCATTCAGCAAGATTTACCCTCCCTGCAAGCTGCCACTGCTCAAGTGCGCCGATGGCAGTCTGGTGCCTGAATCCACCATCATCATCGAATATCTGGACCAACATATCCCCGGAGGCTCGCGGTTGCTGCCAAGAGACAGCGCCGAGTGCCTGCGGGTACGCTTATGGGACAGGATTATCGACAACGACGTCAGCAATCAGTTGTATTTGCTGGAGCAGCAATTGGGCATGGCGCCTGAACACCGTAATGAGCTGGCCATGGCGCAGGTCAGGCAGCGCTTGGTGCAGGTATTGGCCAGCATTGATGATGAACTGGCCGATTCCCATTGGCTGGTGGGGGATGGCTTTACCCTGGCGGACTGCGCCCTGGTGCCCTGCCTCGAACCCGCGTTTGAACTCATGTCCTTACTGGATTTGGAAAACCTTTGTCGTTACCGCCAGCAGGCCAAGCTCAGAGGTGCATGGGAGCTGGTGGCCGAGGAGGCACAGCTCGCCGCCGCCGAAGAAGTTACCGGGCTTAAACTCATCCCTTAGCTGTTACGCTCTTTCTTGAGCTGTAAAAAGGCTTTCCATTTTTGCACTTCAGGCGACAATTCGGGCGTTTCGCCTTCATAGCCCGCTTCCCGCACCAGCTCACTGATGGGCACCTGCTTGCGGTTACACACGAATACCCCGCGCACATGCACTATGCAGTGCAGGCCTCGCTCGCTGACAAAGCGTTGATCAATATAAAAATATTTTTCGTCCCAACCGACTACCCGGCTCTCGATGGTGAATTTTTGCAGTGGCTTGATGTCGCGGATATAGGTGAATTCGGCGGCGTTGACTATGGGCATCCACTTGAGCTTGAGGAAACGCTTCAGCAGGCCCATTTCCGCCAGCATGTAGGTGCGGGCCAGATCCATAAAGGCCGGATAACGACTGTTGGTCAGGTGCATATTGATGTCGCAGTCTGACGGCAGGGCGCGATACTCAATGAGGCTGGTGTCGAGAAAACCAATGGAGCGGCAGTGGCGAACACGCCATAAAAACAACCAGATAAGTCTGAAATACAGGTTCATGGATTCGTAGTTTAGAGTTTTTGCGTAAAGCAGAAGGCTAACAGAGGTCCTACCAGCGGGCAACTGTCAGTGCATCCACAAGGCCTTTGCTCCGGGGAATAAAAAAGGCGCCGAAGCGCCTTTACGATGAGGTCAGTCTCAGTGCTGAATACCGCTGTGGCGCAGCAGCGCATCTGTGTTGGGCTCGCGACCCATAAAGCGGCGGAACAGTTCCATGGGTTCTTCGCTGCCACCCATCTCGAGGATATGGGCGAGGAAATCACGGCCGGTATCCGGGTTAAAGATACCTTCGGCCTCAAAGCGTGAGAAGGCATCGGCCGACAGGACCTCGGCCCACTTGTAGCTGTAGTAACCTGCGGCATATCCCCCGGCAAAAATATGCGAGAAGCTGTGCTGGAAGCGGTTAAAGCTGGGGGGGATCACCACGGCCACCTGCTGACGCACTTCGTCCAGGGTTTCCTGGATGCGGGCACCGTCTTCGCCGCTGTATTCCAGATGCAGGCGGAAATCGAACAGTGAAAATTCCAGCTGGCGCACCATCATCATGGCGGACTGGAAGTTTTTGGCCGCCAGCATCTTGTCCAGCATGGCCTTGGGCAGCGGCTCGCCGGTTTCATAGTGGCCGGAGATTTCGCCGAGGGCTGCTTCTTCCCAGCACCAGTTTTCGAGGAACTGGCTTGGCAGCTCCACGGCATCCCAGGGCACACCATTGATGCCGGATACGCCACCCACTTCTACCTTGGTCAGCATATGGTGGATGCCATGGCCAAACTCATGGAACAGGGTAACCACCTCATCATGGGTAAAGAGTGCCGGCTTGTTGCCCACGGGACCATTGAAGTTACAGGTGAGGTAAGCCACGGGCTTTTGCAGCCCATCGGGGGTTTGACGACGAACCCGGCACTCGTCCATCCAGGCGCCACCACGTTTACCGCTGCGGGCGTAGAGATCCAGATAGAAGCTGCCTCTGTGCTCCCCTTCGCTGTCCATAATGTGGAAGAAACGCACGTCTTTATGCCAGCGATCAAAATCCTGCTGCTCGACGATTTTCATGCCAAACAGACGCTCTACCGTGTGGAATAGGCCGCTCAATACCTTGTTTTCAGGGAAATAGGGCCGCAGCTCTTCCTGGGAAATTTCATATCTGTGTTGTTTGAGTTTTTCGGCGTAAAAGCTTAAATCCCAGGCCTTGAGATCGGTTTGGCCATACTCTTTGGCGGCGAAGGCCTTGAGCTCATCCAGCTCCTGCTTGGCCTGGGGACGGGAGTGCAGCGCCAGCTCGTTCAGGAAGCTGATGACCTGAGCCGGTGTCTCGGCCATCTTGGTGGCCAGCGACTTGTGGGCAAAGCTTTCGAAGCCGAGCAGGGTGGCCAGCTCGTGACGCAGCGCCAGCAGCTCTTCCATCAGCGGGCCGTTGTCAAACTCGCCGGCATTGGGGCCCTGATCCGAGGCGCGGGTGACGAAGGCGGTGTAGCACTCCTGGCGCAGTTCACGGTTTTCGCTGTACATCATCACAGGCAAATAAGATGGGAAGTCGAGGGTGAACAGATACCCCTGCTCGCCTTTCTCTTCTGCCATGGCGCGGGCTGCCGCCAGAGCCGACTCGGGCAGGCCCTGCAGCTCATTCTCATCAGTAATGACTTTCTGCCAGGCGTGGGTGGCATCCAACACCTGATTGGAGAAGCTGCTGGACAGTTCCGACAGGCGCTTTACTATTTCGCCGTAACGGGCCTTTTTGTCGTCATTCAAACCGATACCCGAGAGCTCAAAGTCTCGCAGGGCATGGTCAATCACCTGTTGCTGCGCCTTGGACAGGCCCTTAAATTCATCGGAGCTTTTAAGGGTTTTATAGGCCTGGTACAGCCCCTGATGCTGGCCAACAAAGGTGCCATATTCAGAAAGCAGTGGCAGACAGGCATCGTGGGCGGCACGCCATGCTTCCGTACTGAGTACGGAATTCATGTGCGATACCGGTGACCAAAGTTTGCTGAGGCGATCGTCTGCTTCCTCCAGCGGCGCAACCAATCCCTGCCAGCTGAAATCGCCACGTTCCAGTACCCGTGTAATTTCAGCCCGGCAGTGGTCGATGGCCTGCTCGACCGCGGGCTGAATGTGCTCTGGCTTGATGGCCGAAAAGGGGGGCAGCGCGTTGGCCGCAAGCAGTGGATTGGTCATGGAGATCCCTTATTGTCGTGCAAAGAGTGTCGTGCGAAGCAGCTTGTGCAAAGCAGTTGCGGCCAAGGCCATGGAGCATACATAAGGGCTGGCCGCGGATTTATCAAGGCAAAGCCATACGCCAGCCAGATGACTGCAATGAACATGGCAGATTTTCATTGATCTGTATCCGGTTTTGCATTCATTGGCACTTTACAGTGTCAACTTTGCTGACCGCTCCGCAAATGCTATCAATTCTCATTTACTGTCGCTGGCCCCGCATTAATATTTGCCCAAGAGTAAAACAGATTCGGGATGGGTGGTATGAAACGCACAGCGATTGCCCTAATCGCCTTTATGGCATTGCCGGTAATGGCGGCAGAGCCTGAGTTTGCCATGGAGCTGGGGTGGGACAGCAAGTATGTGTCTGAGGGACGCAATAACTTGTCCCAAGGCGGCATAGGTTGGGCCGGTGCTTCTGCCACAGTGGGCGATTTCAGCGCCTTTACGCTGGTTGGGCGTGCCGATACTGAGCACTTTACCGAGTGGAACTTTGGCGTGGAATACCAGCTGCATCTGCACGAATCGCTGGAAGCCTTTGTTGGCGTTCAGCGCATAGAAGCCTATGGGGACGTGCGCTGCAGCGACAATGAACTCTTTGCCGAACTTGCCTGGACCAGCTGGGACTACCTGGTACCCTCCATTGCTTACACCTACAGCACCGAAGCCGGCGGCTATTTTGTGGAGCTGAGCCTGCACAGCAACTGGCATCTTGGTGAACAACTCACCCTGAGTCCCTACCTGACTCAGGGATTCGACTTCCAATATGTCACCGAAGATCATAATGGCGCCAATCACCTGCAATTTGGCCTCGAAGCCGCCTGGGCATTGGCTGACAACCTGACGGCTTCGGCCCACGTCAGCCGGGTCATTGCCGGAAAAGATATCGAGGTCGACATGGGTGAAGAGGCAAGGGACGAAACCTTTGCCGGTGTTCGCCTTGCCTGGGCGTTTTAACCGGCCTGAACTACACTTGTGAAACACAGATTGGGGCGGGATTGCCCCAAGGTTGCAACCGCCTGCCGCAGTGATATGTCAGCGCGTTGCATCACCAACAGGAGGACAGGGAATGTCACCTCACTTCAACCTCTTTTCATGTCGGTTTTTGCCATGGCTGCTGGTCACCTTATGGGTGGGCACGCCTTCAACCCTGTTTGCCCGCCAAGGCGTGGACGAAGGCGCCAGCGAGTATGAATCCCTTATCAAGGCCACACAAGTTGCGCCGGAAGAGTCGGTACAAGGTCAGTCTGCTGGCGACACTCAGTTGCTGAATAATCAAAGCTTGCTCAGGCCGCGCCATCAGAGCAGGGAAACAGCCCTCGACAGTGAAGGGCGTCCGCTCGCCATTCCCACAGAGGTTAAACCTGTCATGGAGTTTGGGCCAGAATCCCGTGACTGGCAGTGGGACGCCAACAGGGATAAATCGGTTTCCACCGGGAAACGCAGCAAGGCATCCAAAACGTCGTCGGGCAAAGGCCGCGGTAAAGTGGCCAACGATCCCAACTGCCGCTGGCTGGATAGCCGGATTTCACAGCTTGAAGACTTACTCGCATCCAGTGGCGGCGGTACCCACCACCAGGATGAACTTAAGGCGAGAATGGGGGAGTGGCGTTGCCTCAAGTGCGGCGGCGACGGGCCAAAGCAAGGTGACCACTCGCGCTGCCAATACCGCCGCTGAGCCCTGCGTCGACCAAGCCAAACGCCCCATCCTGTGACAAACTGACGCACAGGCCGGTCTTTGCTCTGGTCTAGGTGCAAAAAGCTCCCTACAATTGAGCCTTTGCCGGTCGTTCACAACGGAGAGTTACATGGCCCAACACTACGATTACATCTGTCTAGGTGCAGGCAGTGGCGGTATTGCGTCCGCCAATCGCGCCGCCATCCGTGGCGCCAAGGTTTTATTGATTGAAGCCAAGCATGTCGGTGGTACCTGCGTAAACGTTGGCTGTGTGCCGAAAAAAGTGATGTGGTACGGTGCCCAGGTTGCCGAGGCCATGCATCTTTACGCCAAAGACTATGGCTTTGATGTGGATGTGAAAAACTTCGACTGGAACACCCTGGTGGCCAGCCGTGAAGCCTACATTGACCGGGTACATGCCGCCTATGGACGTGGCTTCGCCAGCAACGGCGTCACCCTGGTGGAAGGCTATGGCAAGTTTAAAAATAACAACACCATAGAAGTAAACGGTGAAGAGTACACGGCCGATCATATTCTGATTGCCACCGGTGGCCGCCCAAGCATCCCCAATATTCCGGGCGCCGAGCACGGTATCGACTCCAACGGCTTTTTTGCCCTGACTGAACAGCCCAGGCGGGTTGTGGTAGTGGGCGCCGGTTATATTGCGGTGGAGATTGCCGGTGTGCTGCACGCCCTTGGCAGCGAAACCCACCTGTGTGTGCGTAAGCACTCACCGCTGCGCAGCTTCGACCCCATGCTGAGTCAGGCACTCACTGATGCCATGGCCGAAAATGGCCCCACACTGCATACCCATGCCGTGCCCAAGGCCGTGGAAAAAAATGCCGATGGCAGCCTGACGCTGCTGCTCGAAAACGGTGAGACCATCACTGTGGATTGCTTGATCTGGGCCATTGGCCGTGAGCCTGCCACCGATAAAATCGGTCTGGAAAATACAGATGTGGCCCTGGACGACAAGGGTTACGTCATAGTGGATGAATGGCAGCAAACCAGTGCCAAAGGTATCTACTGCGTTGGCGATATCATGGCCGGCGGTATTGAGCTCACCCCGGTAGCCGTGAAAGCCGGACGTTTCTTGTCTGAGCGCCTCTTTGGCGGCCAGCCCAATGCCAAAATGGACTATAGCCTGGTGCCCACCGTGGTATTCAGTCACCCGCCCATAGGCACCATGGGGCTGAGTGAGCCCGATGCCAAGGCGCAATACGGCGAAGATCAGGTGAAGGTGTACACGTCGACCTTCACCTCCATGTACACCGCCGTGACTGCCCATCGCCAACCCTGCAAAATGAAACTGGTGTGTGCCGGTGCCGATGAGAAGGTGGTGGGTATCCATGGTATTGGTTTTGGGATGGATGAAATCCTCCAGGGCTTTGGCGTGGCCATCAAGATGGGGGCCACCAAGGCCGACTTCGATGCCGTGGTGGCTATCCACCCCACCGGCGCCGAAGAGTTTGTGACCATGCGCTGAAATTCAACAGCCGCTCAATGAGCGGCTTTTTTCTGCCCTGTCGCCCGCATTTTATCTTCCGACATCGTCAATATTCCCCTCAGTAAGGAACTCCCGAGATGATTGACCACCTGAGTACCTACGCCACCAACTACATAGCCACCCGCGACTTTTATATCGCCGCCTTTGCCCCTCTGGCTTACCCACTGCTGTTTGAAGAGGAGGCCAGCTGGGATGCCCAGTGGCCGACCCGGCGCATGTGCGCCTTTGGTCCCGCAGGAAAACCCATTTTCTGGGTGATTGAAACCGTTGAGCCAGCGTCGCCGAGGCACACCGCCTTTGTGGCGCCAAACCGTGGTGCGGTGGCCGACTTTTACCACGCAGGCCTGGCTGCAGGCGGACAAGACAACGGCGCCCCCGGCTTAAGGCCCATCTACCATGAGCACTATTTTGGTGCGTTTCTGCTGGACCCCGATGGCAACAATGTCGAGGCGGTATGCCATACGCCGGAATAAGCTGCGGCTCAATGTAAAAAGACCGCCCTTCGGCGGTCTTTTTATGTCTTGGTGTAAAGCGTCGCTCACCAGGGGATGGGTGGAGGCTCCAGGCGTTGCCCCTGATAACTGAATGACGCGACTACCTTACCTACCTATTTATAATCAAATTATAAATAGGTATATAAACTTTTTATTTTTAAATATTTGGAATATTTGTCTTATTTATTAATTTAAACATCATTGGTTAATTTAGCGTGTATTAAAGTGCGTTCGTGAATGAAAATAAACAATGAACAGTTTTGTGACGCGCATCTGTTTTTTAAATGTATTTAAAATTGATATTTTTATTGTGGAAGTTGTAAATTCCATTGGCAAGGGAATGCAGTTGCATGGAAATAAGCGATTTTTCTGAATTATCTTTCCTCGACCTCCCTAGAAATATGAAACTTAATCAGCTTATACGCTCAGCCAGATGGAATGGTGGAGTTATTCTGCGGGACAACTAATATGAAAAATGCATTGACAGTTACACTCTTGGCGTTAGCTATATCAGGATGCGCAATTACAGAAAGAAAAAATCAGGGTAAGTTGGACACCAGCTTAGTTCAGGGCAATACCCTTGAGGCCATTACGTTGGCTAAGGAAAAAGCAGGTCTTGATGAGAAAACCAACCAGCTTTCGGATCAGCTTTGGGGTATGCAAGCGGGCAGCTTACTGCGAATGAATAAAGATTACACAGAAAGTAATCGCTATTTCGACAGCATCGAAGATGTGATGTTCATGGAGGATACCGAGGGGGTGCTTGAGTCTACCGGCGAGCTTATCGGTTCGACAATAACCAATGATGCCATGTTGGATTATGAACAAACCTATTATGACTCTGTCATGGTTAATACATATAAGGCATTGAATTTTATATCTATTGGTGACCGTGATAATGCTCGTGTCGAGTGGAATCGTTCGGATGAGAGACAGCGTCGGGCTGCTGATTATTTCGCCAAAAAAATCAATAAACAAAAAGAACAATTAGAAGGTAAAGATGAAGCAACTTCAAAGAATCTAAACAAAAGCTTACTCGAATCAGAGAAAGTGGTTGCTCAGCATAACTTCACCAGTACTGAATGGCAGGCTTATGATGGCTATATCAACCCATTCTCCACATTCATGCATGGCTTGTTTTTTATGCTGAATGCCCAAGATAACAGTGATCTCAACAAGGCCATTGATAGTTTGAATCGGGTTGCAGCGATTACACAGACCAAGGTGTCAGCAGAGACTTTGAAATTAGCTGAGGAACTGCAAAAAGGCACCTCAAACCTCGCTGGACTTAACAAGGTTTGGGTTGTGTTTGAAAATGGCCGCGCAGTTAAAAAAGAAGAGTTGCGTATCGATTTGCCACTATTTTTGGTATCAGACAATGTAGCTTATACGGGTATAGCCTTACCACGGCTTAAAGAATTACCGGCACCCTATGACAGCCTGAAAGTCGGTGATGTGAAAACCGAGGTAGTGGGCGATATGGACAAGATCATTCAAGCCGAATTCAAAGAAGAGTTTCCAGTTATTCTAACTAAGGAAATCAGCCGAACGTTAATTAAAACCGTAGCTCAAAAGCAAATCAATGATCAGAATCCTCTGCTGGGGTTGGGAGCTGGCTTGCTGCAAGCCATCAGTACCCAAGCGGATACTCGCACCTGGAGCATGCTACCCAAAAATTTCCAAGCAGCAGTCGTAGATGCACCGGCACAAGGCAAGTTGACTCTGAGTTTGGGTGAAAAGACTACACCTATTGATGTGGATATTCCGGCAGGTAAAAACGCCATAGTTTATGTCAAGGCCACGACAGCCACAGCCTTACCCATCGTCGATGTTATCAGTCTGTAATTAAGAGCACATTCAATGAAAAACAAAATACTTACCGCTACCTTGATTGGGGCAACCCTTATGTCTGGCTGTCAATCGACTTCCTATGTACCCAAGGATTCTAAAGAGATTGTGACCATGGGACTGTCACACCGGGATTTTGATGATGCGGCGAATCAAGCCCTGAATGAGATCATTGCCAGCCCACTATTGGTACATCCTCAGGCGGCCCAGGGTGGACGCTATATCATGGCTATTTCTAATGTGGTTAATGATACGGCGCAACGTATCGATACCGATCAATTGACTAAGAAGATCCGTGTGGGCCTGCTGCAAAGTGGCAAGTTTATTACAACAACCGCCATCGGTCTTAATGGCGCTGAAGATGAAATGACGGCCAAAGTGAGGGAACTGCAAAACTCCAAACTGGTTAATCAAGCCACTGTGAAACAGAACGGAACAGTGATTTCTCCGGACTTCAGCCTGAGCGGCAAGATTATCCAACGTACCAACAAAATCGATCGCTCCTCCCAGTTGGTGGATTACTACTTTCAACTGACACTGACTCAGTTGGAAACAGGCCTGGCCTACTGGGAAGGGGAGTACCCCATTTCCAAGCGTGGCAGTAACGATTCTGTTACCTGGTAATTAACCTAAAAACCCCGGTATTCCGGGGTTTTCCCAATGGAATGGAGCAATTATGAAGCTGTCATCGAAATTCAATAAAACACTGCTTGCCTTCGCGACGTCGTCTCTCCTGTTCACGGCAGTTAGCCACGGTGAAGAGCAGACCGCTCAGGATGCCGATGTTTTGAGTGCTGCGCCAACCCTGACCAAAGAAGAGGTTGTTGCGGCTGAAGAGCAAGGGTTGGATGATGCAGGTGCATACGTTCAGCAACAGGTGCAGGCATTTGTCGATAGTAAAGTGACTCAATTCGCTGAACAGAATAAACAGGTGCACCTGCACTTTGGCACGGCTCTAGTGTCTGCCAGGCCAACAGAAGCGGGATGGAGCGATGCCCGTATCATGGCTTACCGAAATGCTCAGCAGAAAGCGCGGGAATCCCTGCTTAAGCAGCTGTATCGTGATGTCGCCTCAGAAACTCTCAGAACAGCATTTAAAAACAACAAATTGCCGGAGTTTACCGCAGAGGAGCTCCAAACTGAGAGTCGGTTGGAGGCCATTCTTGATAAATTGGTTACCTTGGCCGATGCGACCTTGAATGCTCAGTTAGCCGAGGTTGGAGTGGATGCCGCCGAATATGATGCTGCACCACCAACTAAGCGTAAATTGATGATGCAGAAGGCCATTACTCAGATTTCCAAACAGAGATCTCGAGGCGATATTAGCGGCTCGCAAGTCATGAAGACCTACGAGGCCACTGATAAAAATGGCAATACGGCAGTGGCAGTAGTAGTGGCAACGTCGGTTAAGAAAAAGAACTTCCTTTCCTCATTGCGCCTGAGCAAAGGCAATATTGAACCCAGTCCGGAAAAAGCGGGTGACTCTTTGGGCAGCTATTTGTCCAAACAGAAACCCAATCTGGTTTACCAATATGGCACTAAGCTGCTGTGGGATGAAAAAGGCTACCCCATGCTAGTGTCCTTTGGTATGTCTGGTAATGATTGTAATCCAAGCGACTATGAAGAATGTGCCGATAATCGGGATTTTAGCTTTGCAGATGCTGAGCTTGATGCGTTGTCACATATCGCTGAAAGCTATTCCTTGATGGGAACTTATGAGTCTGAGAGCCGTAAAACCAGCGGCAAGAGCCGCACTGCCACGGCGACTCTGAACCAGAACAAGGACACTGACGTCAGTGAAGACGCTGTCTCAGAGATGATTAAAGAGGTGTCTGAAGCTTCGTCCATGACCTCCAATGTCAAAGGTTTGGTGGGTTTGAAAACGGCCATGCGCTGGACCGAGAAACATCCTGTGACTAATCGTGAAGTTAACGGCGTGGTGCTGGTATGGCATCCCAAGGCTGAGCAGGATTCTCAGGCATTAAAAAACGGTAAGTTAATAGAGAAAAAGGCCAATGCTGCCAAAGCGAACATAAAATCCGGCACAGGTGAGAGCGATGGGGCATCCAATGAGGAGTTTTAAGCATGGCATTTATGGCTGCACTCTCTTGTTGCTGACTTCTTCTCCCTTTGCTTTTGGCGGTACTGTGGAAGTCGAAGCCAGCGGCTCAGGTTTGAGCCGCGAGCAGGCGATAGAAAATGCGCTGACAGAGGCAGTTCGCCAAGTGCGCGGAGTGAATATTGATCAGCAGATGGTGCGACAGGCGATGAAGGTTAAGGTGAATGATGAGGCAGTGTTGTCCTCTGAGATCACTAATAAGACGGCTTCCCGTACGCAAGGCTATGTCGAGCGTTATCAAATCCTGGATGAAGCCTGTACGGAGCAGTATTGCAATGTGGTGATTTCGGCCAGTATACCTGTGTATAAATCACCGGGGATTACTCCGGATAACAGGCGTAAGCTGGTTGTGTCCAGATTCAGTGGTCGTTCGGGTGCAGAGTTCAGCCAATATTTGCAAACCCATCTGGTACAGAGCCGTCGCTTTGCCGTACTCGACCGGGAGCATAACGCTGCCTTTAGTAATGAACGTAATTTGCTCCTGAGTGCAGATACTCCCCAGTCTGAGAAAATTCGCCTTGGGCAAGTGCTGGGAATGGACTATCTGGTAGCGGGCAGCGTGGCTGTGGAGAGTGGTCAGTATACCAACAGCATCAGCCTGACGGGTGAGCGGCAAAGCTCGGAATACGGTCAGGCCAGAGTGTCATACCAAGTGATCAATATCGCGACCCGGCAGATAAAATGGCAAGACGATGCGCTTATTGCTTTGGATATGGCGAATCCTGAGCAAATAGCCGCTGAAGCTGCCGAAGAAGTTGCCAGAACCATTATTGATGCCATTTATCCTATAAAGGTGTTGTCGCTGAGTGGTAATCAACTGGTGCTGAATCAGGGGGGAAAGAATGTTGTCGAAGGTTACCGTTACGATGTTTATGGCTTAGGGAAAAAACTGGTAGATCCTTACACCAAAGAATCCCTTGGACGTGAGGAAATACTGCTGGGGCAAGTGAGGATCGATAGGGTTTCGACCAAGCTTTCTTATGCGAGTGTGACCAGTGGTGATATACGAGCAATGGCCAAGGATACTGTGTTGCGCAAGGCTAAGGTTGTTCCGGACGCATCCGGGCAAGTGATGCATCCAGTGCAATCGACTGTCACGCCGGCAGTTTCGGGAGGTATATTGCTGCCAGTGGCGGCACCAGCACCAACACCGTCGCCGGAGGGGGGCGTGACTATCCCTGCGCATTCGTCAGTGGAGTCTGAGCAACGCGAGTGAGCAAGGGTAGATAAGCACCATCCATCATAAAAAGACCGCCGAAGGGCGGTCTTTTTATGTCTTGGTGTAAAGCGTCGCTCACCAGGGGATGGGTGGCGGCTCCAGTCGTTGCCCCTGATAACCTGTGACCGGGCCGAAGCGGGGATCCTGTGCCAGCCATTGTGCCTGGGCCTCGGCGATTTCCGCCTTGCTGTGGCCGACAAAGTTCCACCAGATGGTGATGTCATCGGGGAGGGGCTCGCCACCGATAAGCAGCAGGCGGCATCCGGCCTGCAAGCTGATGGTCACGGACGTTTCGCCCCAGTTCAAAAAGGCCAGTTGGTTATCGCTGAAGCTCTCCCCTGCCAGGTGGAAGATTCCCTCCAATGGCATGAGTCCGTGCTCGAATGTTGGCTCAAGGGGCAATGTCAGGGTCACCGGCGCCCCAGTGTCGGCACTGTGGAAAATCTCCAGTCCCAATATGGGTGAGAAGTGCAGCACTGGGGAGTGGTGTTCCGCCCAGTCGCCTATCAGGAGGGTGAAATTCGCCCCGGCGTCCTGCCAGCGCGGCAGCGTGGGATAATGATCGAACCTGGGTGCTGTGTCCTTGTGGGCAGCAGGCAGGGCAATCCAAAGCTGAGCGGCGTGCAGATGGGTCTGATTTGGCAAAGACTCTTCGGTGTGGGCAATGCCGTGGCCTGCGGTCATCAGATTAACCTGGCCGGGACGTATCACCTGAGTACTGCCCAGGCTGTCGCGATGCAGTATTTCTCCCGCCATCATCCAGGTGAAGGTTTGCAGCGCCGTGTGTGGGTGTTCGCCCACGTTCACTGTTACCGGGCCTGAAATGGGGCCAAGGTGATCCAAAAAACACCAGGGGCCAATCAGGCGTCTGGCCTTTTGGGGAATGGCCCGGGCCACAGGTATGCCACCAACGTCGCTGGTTCTGGGGAGCAGTCGCTCTGCCACTGGCTGGGTTGCTTTTGTTTCCATGGCTAATGCCCTGTTGAATGTTGTCTAATCAGACTCGAACATTTCCATGGTTTTGGCAAATCACCTGGCCAGTTGGCGGTCGTTCCTTTTCATTTGGTTTACTGCGGGGTTAAACGCAGCATGTGCTTTACCTCGCCCGGCAGCAAGGGTGTTGGCCTGTGATTGGCGTAATCGTCAAAGCCGCTGCGGTAATAAGGCGATAACGGATGGCCAGACTGACCGCCCGGCACCATCAGGATGCCATCGGACTCGCGCCCCGGCTGCACTATCAGACGCTGGGACGCACCGAAGCCCGGGCTTTGCACCGCAGGTTCGAAGTGGCCCCCGAATCCAGCTACCTGTGGCATGTCCAACAGCGGTGCCAGCAGTGGGATTTGCTTGCTGAAAGGATGCTGTATTTTCAGCGCATTGACCTTGCCCCAATTGAGATCGGCAAGCTTGCCGGCTTGAGAATGGCGGCTTAGCAGTTCATCCCGGTTATTGCGGTAAATTTGTAGCAGGTAGCTGTCCCAATCGGCCATGTTTTCGGGAAGCCAGGAGTCCGGTTGTTGGCGCAGCAATTGCCATACCGACACTTCCAGATTCCCCTTGATTTTGCTCAGGCTGAGACCTTCTTCGGCGAGGCGGGTTTGCAGCGGGGCAAACAGGCTGTCCATGACCCGAATACGGAATTTGCTGACCAGGGTGTAGCCCACCGACTCGCTGCAGGCACAGGCGCCCCAGTTGGCCAGCGCCTTGAGGTCATCCGCAAATTCATCGGGTTGCAGTTTCAGCGTCTTGGTCAACAACTGGTGCCAAGGTGTTAGAAACAGCGCTCTGTTATCCAGTTGCATGGCGAGAAAGTCCCGCTCGTCGAAGTTATCTTTGGCCAGCAGGTTGTCACGAATTTGCGCTGCGCGGCTGGCAATGGCATAACCGCCGTCGCCGAAGCGTTGGGTGTCTGATATGGACAGGACTCGGCTATTGGCGCTCCAGAGTCGCTGATTGGTGGGGTTACTGACGATGGGCACATCTTCAGCCGGTATTGCCCAGCCATTGGCTTGCCAGCGGTTGGCAGCCTGCGCCGTCTGGGTTGGGTTATCCCGCGCCGAAATGGCACCGGTCAGGCGCCAGGCCGCATTGCCAGCCTCATCCACTATCAGCATGTTTTGCACCGGGATGCCGGTATGTCGGGTGAGTTCCAGCCCCTCACCCACGCCAGTGGCGGTTTCCAGATGCATCAGGTTGAGGTTAATGGCAAAGTCGCCGTGAGCCACCCAGGAAAGCGCATAGTCTTTGTCGCCGAGGTGTTTCACCGGACCAAAACGGGACAACCTGAGTGTCATGTCTTTGCCTGCGCCTGTGCTGTCTAGGCGCTCTGTAACGGTTTCGGTGGCTTCATCTGCCGCCAGTTCAATCCAGTCTGCGGTGTCAATATAGCCGTTGGTAAAGCCCCAGGCGATATGACCATTGGTGCCGACCACAATGACCGGAGCGCCGGGCAGACTCACACCCGTAACCTGAATATCGCGCTCGCCCATGTCACCGCCGGTATGGGGGTAATTGAGCTGGGCTCTGTACCAAATGATGGGAACGGCGAGGCCGAGGTGCATATCGTCGGACAGCATGGCGTGGCCGCTTTGGGTAAGGTGCCCCGTGACTGCCCAGTTGTTGCTGCCCTTGACGAAGGCATCGAGCTCGCTTCCTATTGTGCTGAGCTCCGCTCTGTCGAGCGCTGCGGCGGACAAGGTGGGCGCCACCATGGCCTGGGTAGGCAGGGTGCTGCCGTCCAATGCGGCCTGAATAGGGTCGTTCTGGCTGACGAAGGCGAGCATCTCGTCGCCATAAAGCTGCTTGATACGTTCCAGCACCAGCTCGCGCTCAACCGTATTCCCCTGTAAATCCAGATACATGGAGAATATAGTCAGCAGGCTGTCTTCGGGTTGCCAGGGCTGAATATCGCCGCCGCTCAGCAGGTATTCAAAACCGGGCAGGGCTTGCTGGGACAGCGCATGATTTACGCCGCGGCTATAGGCCTCCAGTACGGCTCTGTCTTCTGCAGGCAAGTGCTTCAGCAGGGCCTGGGCGCGTTTTCTGAACTGGTGAAAGCGGTGGCGCTCGTCCAGCTTCAGCGCCGCATCACCAAAGAGTTCAGCCAGCTCGCCGGCTGAGTTGCGCCGCAGCAAATCCATTTGAAAAAATCTGTCCTGACCGTGGGCGTATCCCAGTCCAAAGGCGGCATCGCGCCGACTTTGAGCCCGTATGACGGCGGTACCCAGGTTATCCCGCTCAATGTCGACGGCCTGCTCCAGCCCCGCGACAAGCTTGTTGCCACCCAGCTCAGGCAGGCTGGCGTGGAGGGTAACATACAGGCTGATACACAAGAGCAATACCAACAGCAGTAACCATTTGATGGTTTTTAACATGGGGTTCTTCCTTGATAGTGATTGCTGCGGTCGTTATTGGGCGGCGTCTGTGCCGGTTTGTTCATCCAGCCAGCCAATGAATTGCTGGATCTGGCGCTTGTTACGGCATTCCTGTGGCAGTTGGATGCTGTAACCCGGGCCCGGCAGGATTTTTTCCGGCAGACAGGGTTTCAGCCAGCCTTTTTCCACCAGGGATGCCACCAACAGCGAGCTGGTCAGTGCCAGTCCCTGTCCGGCGAGGCAGGCCTGTACCAGCTGGTCTTCGCGATCAAACTCGATGAACTGGGCTTCTTTGAACTTGCCATAATCTTTCTGCCATCTATCCCAGTTGATTTGTGTGACACCTGAATGACGGCGCACGTGCATCAGGGTTTGCTGGGGATGTTTGCGGGACAGATAGGCGGGGCTGGCATAAATACCAAAGTGTTCTGTCAGTGTGGCCTCTTCGACCTTATCTGCCGGGATAATGGCCACATGCCCACCCTGGGTATCGGGGGTATCGGAATGGCTGACCGATACCCTTACCTCGGGAAAACGTCGCTGAAAGTAGGGTAAATGCTGCGCCAGCCACAGGGCGGCAAAGCCGTGTGGGGCGCTGATATGTATTTCAGAGTCTTCACCCACCCCCAGACTGGTCAGGGTTTGATCTATCTGGCGCAGCACCTGGCGACTGGTCTCAAATAATGTGTACCCCGCAGCCGTAAGTTCTACCGCCCGGGTGTGGCGAATAAACAACTGAATATCGAGCTGTGACTCCAGATTGCGAATTTGATGGGAAACCGCCGTCGGTGTGAGCTCCAGTTCCTTGGCCGCGAGTTTAAAACTGAGATGTCGGGCTGCCGCTTCGAAAACCCGTAGACCATTGAGAGAAGGTAGATGCGCAAACATGATTTATAGATGAATAAAATGACGTCATAAACAGGATGATGGTCATTAAATGGCAAAAAGTCCACAACCCTGAGTAATTAAATTCATCTATAAAAAAGCCCCATCAAGGGGCTTTTTCAATTGTGTTGTGAGCCTGGTACTAGCTCTTTGTCACGACCCACAGGGCATGCAGCAGGCCGGGCAGCCAGAAAAACAGGCACAAAATGATATTGATCAGCAGATGCTTTCCCGCACCTTCTTTTAAAAATACCGCCACAGGTGGCAGCAATATGGCGATGATCACCAGCAGTAGTTTATTGGTATCCATTAGATCTCCTTGCTCGAACTACTTGGCTAACTTCGCAACTGAGCCGAAAAATGGCAAGACTTGTCGGACAAAAAACTGACATTATCTCTTTGCGGCGGCTATAGTAAAGCCACTAAAAAAAGAATAAGTACAATCGGGGTTTGATGGACATCCAAGCTGAGATCCTCATTGAGGTCATAGTGCTGTTGACGGCCGCCTGTGCCGCAGCCTGGGCACTGCTGGCGGGCCCATTACGCATTGCACCAAAGGCCTGTCGCCAGTACGCAGTGGCCAATGGTTTGTTGATGTTGGGGCTTATTCTCAACACCTTCCGTTCGGAGGAGCCGAGCTATCTTGCCTGGTTCGGTGCCGATTTAAGTCTGATTGGCGGCATCATCATGATGCGCTTTGGCACTGTATTCCTGTTTCGATTGCCGATGAACTATAAGCCTGAGCTGTTGCTGTTGGCTGTGGTGATATTCGCCATGTTGCTGGTGCCGCCGTCGGTGGAATCACAGCATTATCTCGGCATCGTGTTTTCGTTGGCGGCGGCCGTGCTGTTCGCCCGTTTGGGGGTGTCGACCTACAAGGGGTTGCTACCGGGTGTCGGTGCCAGTATCACATTAATGCTGGTCATGCCCCTGATACTGGCGGCTGCGTTGTTTTTAGTGCGACTCGGACTCATCCTGACCCAGGAACATGCAGAAGAGCGCTTCATTTCCATCCATACAGCCGATGCCGTGCCCATGCTGTGGTTTTATTTGGTGCTCAGTCTCAGTATCAATGTGGTCGCCATAGGCAATGCCCTCACTCGACTGGTACAAAAAATACGGGTACTGGCAGACAGGGATATGCTGACAGGGCTTTGGAATCGCCGCAGCGCTGAACTGAGACTCAGAGAGCTGTATCTGCGCTGGCAGAAGGGACGCGAGTCTTTTGCCATAGTGTTGCTGGATTTGGATCACTTCAAAAAAATCAATGACAAGCTTGGGCATCAGGCGGGCGATGCGGCGCTGCGGCAAGCGGCGCTGATTTTAAGCAACAGTCTCAGAGAAACCGATATGTTATGTCGCTTTGGTGGCGAGGAGTTTTTGGTCATTTTAGCCGGCGCCGGTATAAAGCAGGCACATCTGGTGGCCGAAAAACTGCGGGAAAGCCTGGCGGCAACGGCGCTGCGGTGGGATGACGACGAGGTGGTTTTGAGCGCCAGTTTTGGCTGTGCCGCGATGGCTGAGGGGATGAGTATCTCTCAGCTGATTTCGGCCGCCGACCATGCCATGTATCAGGCAAAGGCTTGTGGCCGCAACTGTGTGATGGATTCAGCGGCCGGGCCAGTCCAGGGCTGATGGATTGCGCCAGTCGTTTTTGAGCTGCTGTGATAGTGCTTCTGAACGGAAGGCTTCACCCTCTGAGGGCTCGCTTTCGAAGTGGTATTCCTGACCACGAAATTGAAACTCCAGCTGCCAGGCGTGTAGATACGCTCTGTCAGAGGTTTCACCGCCGTAAAGGGTATCACCGAGTATGGGGGTACCCAGGCTTGCCAGGGCGACCCTGAGCTGGTGGGTTTTTCCGGTAAGAGGCTTGAGCAGATAGGCCCTTAATCCCTCGGCCACCGAAGCGGAGAAAAATTGGGTAACGGCCGGGTTATCCATGGTGCGCAGTAACTTGTATTGGCTGCGACGGGACTTGGCCATGTCACCGGCAATCTTGCCCTGCTTCTTCTTTGGCTTGCCCCTGGCGAGCGCCAGATAATATTTCTGCACCCCATGACGGCTGAACAGCTCGGTAAAGTCGGCTGCTGCAGTGCTGGACTTGGCCAGTATGATGAGGCCCGAAGTCAGGGTGTCGAGCCTGTGCACCGGGTAGAGCTTTATCCCCAAATCAGATTCGGCCTGCGCCACTACACCGGCGCTGCCATCTTGGCTATGAAAGTGCACGCCCGGTGCCTTGTCGATAAGGAGAAAATCCGCCTCGTCGGCGATGATGCGATACATAGCTTATTGAAACTCGATGACGGCTCTCAGACCCGGTTGGTTGTCTTCGAGGCGTATATGGGCCTGATGGCGCGATAATATCGCCTTCACCATCGACAGTCCAAGCCCCGTGCCCTGATGATGGCGGCTGGGGTCGAGTCGTACCAGGCGCTCGAACACCCGCTCGCGGCTTTCTGGTGGGATCCCCGGGCCATTGTCGGCAATGACCACTTCGCGGCCATTTTGGCTGATACGAATGGCGGCCCCGTCTCCTGCGTATTTGATGGCGTTATCCACCAGATTGAACAGTGCCTGAAACAACAGGTGCTTATCGCCCTGCAGCGTACATTCACGTCCGAGTTCCAAACTGAGGGTTTGACCGCGTTCTTCGGCCAGCAATTCGGCCATCTCCACCAGATCGGCACACAGCTCCGAAAGGCTTAGCTGCTGCAGATCCAGCTGTTGCTGCCCTTCTTCGATACGGGTCAAAGACAACATGGCATCGAAGGTGGCCAGGCAAAAATCCAACTCCTCTATCAATTGCTCGGCTTTCTCGGCGCGTTCTTCCTGGGGCTTATCCCTCAGCTGTTCAAGGCCGATGCGCAGGTGCGACAGCGGCGTGCGCAGGTCGTGGGCGATATTGTCGGTCACGCCACGCACCGCCTGCAGGTTGGCCTCAAGGGTGTCCAATACCCGGTTAAACTGGCGCGCCAGCATATCGAACTCATCCTGACGCCAACTAACCGGCAGCCGGGTGTCGTAGTGGCCGCGCTCGATGCGCTGTGCCAGGCGGTTGTATTGCACCAAACGGCGCAGAATGGCTTTGGAAAACAGATACCCCAGGGCCATGGTCAGCACTATGGTCAGGGTCATGGTGGTCACTGCAGCCCGCAGGAATTTCTTAATCAGGGTCGCCAGCTGGTCGGTGCGGGTGGCAATCAGCACAGGCCCGTAGCGGGTAATCACCAAGCCACCGGTGAGAATGTGCAGCTTGTCGGGGCCACCGGTCAGAATGGGGAACTCTACCGTTTCTGGCAGCAGCGGAATATCTTCCGGCATCAGGCTAAGCGAACCGACGATATCGAAGCTGTTGCGCCAGGCCACCAACACCGACTTGGGATCGGCGGCGCGGATCTGGGCGGCAAAACTGCGCCGGTCAACGGATTGTGCCAGTTGAATATAGCGCTGCTTTTCGGTCTCCAGGTGCTGCTCTATCTGATACTGCTGCTCAGTAACCAGTTGGCGGTAGAGGGTGAACAGCAGGGCGCCGGTGATAAGGGTCACCAGCGCGGTAAAAATCAACGTGATGCCCCAGATGGAGCTTTGGTGAGGCTTAATGCCTTTGGCGAAGACGATAACCCGCTCCCCGGACTGTTTCTATCAGTTCGCCGTAGCCCAGTTCTTCAAACTTGCGCCTGAGTTTGGCGATATGGACATCAATCACATTGGTACGGGGATCGAAGTGATAATCCCACACGGCCTCGAACAGCAGGGTGCGGCTGATGACCTGATTGGGGTGTTCCATCAGGTACTTGAGCAGCTGAAATTCCTTGGGTTGCAGCATCAGCTCGTGGCCATCCAGGGTCACGTTGCGGGTGAGCAGCTCCATTTCCAGCGGGCCCGCCTGCAGGTGTGTCTGCACAGGTGCGGTTTGCCCCCGGGATACCAGAATTTCGGCGCGAACAAGCAGCTCTGAGAAGGCGAAAGGCTTGGTCATGTAATCGTCGCCGCCGCTGCGCAGACCCTTTACCCGCTCGTCCACGTTGGACAGCGCCGAGAGAATAAGCACCGGAGTTTGATTCGCGTTGGCCCGCAGCGCCGCCAGCAGTGCCAGACCATCGAGGCCGGGCAACATGCGGTCGAGAATGATCAGGTCATACTGGTTGCTGGTGGCCAGCAACAGCCCCTGATGACCATCGGCGGCCGCTTCAATATTGTGTCCCTGCTCGGAAAAACCTTTGACTATGTATTCTGAAGTGGTGTTGTCGTCTTCAACCAAAAGGATTTTCACAGTCGCTCCTTAGTGTGGCTCAGCGTTCCCATTGCAGCATAGGCAAGGGTTTGAGCTTTTGGATGTCAAAGGCGTGTTTGCGCTTGCCGTTTTCATCCACCATTTTGAATTCCAGGTAGCTGATCCCCAGATCGTGTTCCAACTGGGCACCCATTAACTTACCTTCGTGCCGCTCACTGGCCATACGCACCAGTTCGGAAAAGCGCAGCTGCTTGCGATCGAGCAATTTGACCGCTTCCAACTCGTCGTGGTCGTCGGCTTCCAGCTTGCTGTTGCGCTGCAGGATCAGTGTGCCATCGGTGGCGCGAAAGGTCAGCTCTGTGAGGGTGTTTTCATCGGCATTGATCACGTCGAACTCGTATCTGAGCTCCCCGTCCTGCACATCCAGCTCAAAATCGGCGATATAACCGGGATGGTCTGTCTCCACCCTTTCCATCATGGCAACAGGGTTGACCCTGTCACCCGTGTTGAGCAAGTTGAACAAACTGGTGTTGGCCGAGGCGCCGGCTGTCACCATCAATGCTCCAAGCAACCAATATCTCATTGATGCCTCCATAAAAAACCAGTGTCGGTATCCTAAAAGACTATCCCTGTGATGTCACCACGCGGATGCTGTCTATCTCCACTTCCGGGCCGCGCCAGCCTTTGTCGATTTTGCCCCTGAGTTCTACCTGAGTCCGGTCGCTCAGGCTCAGGGTGCGCAGCAACACAGGGTCGATTTCTACCTTGATCTCGCCGCTGGCATCACGCAGCACAAAGTGCTTGTTGTCCAGACGTTTAACCAGTTGACCATTCAGTATCGCACGGGCGCCATCGGCGGCCTTGAGGGCCTCATGGGTGTTATTTACCTGGCGGGCCGCCTGCTCGGTATTGGCCGCATGGGTGAGGGCAGTGGCCGTGGCTGTAATCAGCCCCAGCGCCAGAACCAATGGCATTATGATACGCATGGGCACTCCTCATTTCAGACTATGGCAGCAGTCTAACGGCTTGGGACTGAAATGAGGGTGGCGGCAAGATTAAGCTTTGATCATCTCGAAGATGTGTACCTGATCTGACTTGAGCGCTACCTCGGTGGCCGCGCCCTGCGTAAGCGCCAGTTTGTGGGCCAGATGCAGCGGGATCTCGACGTTGAGTCTTTCTCCCGAGTCCTGGACACTGGCTTCTATCCGCACCGATTCTCCCAGGGTCAGCAGGCTGTCGATATGGATAGGCAGAATATTGAAACTGCGACACAAACGGCCGCTGGCAATGGAGTTGAAGCGTATTCCCTGATTGGGGATCACCCAGCGCACCTTGTCGCCAATGTTTACACGGGGCAGGCTATCGGAGGCAATCAGGCGGTCGCCGAACTTCAGCCAGGTCACGCCCTTGGCGCCATCCTGGGCGACCACATGGGCATCGAAGATATTTCGCAGGCCCATTTGCCGGGCAACGGCTTCGTTGCGGGGACGGGAAAAGACGTCCTGGGGTGTGCCGTGCTGCAGCATATGTCCCTGACTAATCAGCAGCATACTGTCCGCAAGCAGCAGGGCTTCATTCAGGTCATGGGTCACCATGATAACCGGAATGTTCAGCTCGGCTTTGAGCCGGGCCAGTTCCAGATAGAGGCGTTCCCGGGTTTCACGGTCTACGGCCGAGAAGGGCTCGTCCAGCAGTAATACCCTGGGCTCCCGCGCCAGCGCTCTTGCCAGCGCAACGCGTTGCTTTTGGCCGCCGGAAAGCTGGGAAGGCAGGCGGTCGGTCAAACCATGAAGATTGACCTTTTCCAACGCTGCCAGGGCTCTTGGCCTGCGCTCGTGGCTGGGCAGATGGTCAAGGGCAGCCATGATATTGCCAAGGGCACTGAGTTTGGGAAACAGGCCAAAATGCTGAGGGACAAACCCTATATGCCTATGCTGGGGCGAGCAGTTGATGCCCTCTTCACTGTCAAACCAGGTGCGTTTACCGCAGCGAATGCTGCCACTCTCGGGTTTGGCGAGCCCGGCAATCATCCTCAGCAGTGTTGTTTTACCGCCACCCGAAGGGCCCACCACCGCCAGAAATTCACCGGCACGGCAGCGAAAATTGGCCTCGATGCGGATTCCTTTGGTTTGTCGAATCTGTACCTGAAGCTCAGCGTTGCCGCTCATGCTGGCCTCCCATTCGACGTGAAAGACTGGTGGTCAATGCCAGTGCACTGATGGCAAAAAGCAGCAGAATAAGCGACATGATCCCGGCAGCGTCGAAGTCAAATGCCTGCACGCTGTCGTAGATTGCTATGGAGATGGTTTTGGTTTCACCGCTGATATTGCCGCCCATCATCAGTACGACGCCAAATTCTCCCAGCACATGGGAAAAGGTGAGCACCAGAGCGGTGACCAGTCCGGGCCAGATCATCGGCAGTTCTATGCGGGTGAGGATTTTGCTTTTGCTCATGCCGCAGCATGCCGCGGCGTCCCGCACATCCACGGGAATGGCTTCGAAGGCCCGCTGTATGGGCTGTAACGCAAAGGGAATATTGACCAAGATTGACGCCAGTACCAGGCCTGAAAAATGGAACACCAGCTCAATGCCAAAGCTGTCCCTGAGCCATTGGCCGAGCCAACTCTCACTGCCGAAGCTGACCAGCAGATAGTAACCCACCACAGTGGGGGGCAAGACCAGTGGCACCATGATGAGGGCCTCAATCAGGCTCTTCCCGCGAAATTGATGATAGGCGAGGGCGCGCCCGGCAAACACGCACAGCGGCAGCAGGATAAGCACTGTCACCAGCGCCAGCTTGCCCGATAGCCACAGCGACTGCCAATCCATCAGGGCGCTCCGTGGGCCTTGGTCGGCAGTGAGAAACCATAGTCGGCGAAGACTTTACGTGCCTCATCTCCCTGTAAATATTGGTAAAAGCTATTGGCAGCAGCAGAAGCCCTCGGCATTAACACCATGCGCTGTGCCAGCGGCTGATGCTGGTCTTCCGGGATGGGGAGGTAATTCGCCTTGGTACGAAACTGGGGTGCAACCGCCAGCGACAGAGCCACTATGCCGCCCTGGGCCGAGCCGGAAATCGCAAATTGCGCCGCCTGAGAGACGTTTTCACCCAACACCAATTTGTCTTTGATGGCGTCCCACAGGTCTGCCTGTTGCAGCAGGGCTCTGGCGCGTTCGCCGTAGGGGGCTAAATCCGGATTGGCCAGAGCAAAGCGCTTGAGCTCGCCGGTTTTAAGCAGTTGCCGCAAACCTTCAAACTCATTATCCAGCTTCAGCGGCGAGGACTTGGCTGCCACCAAAGCCAACCGGCCATAGGCGTAGATAACACCGTTGTTTTGCACCACGCCGGCGTCCTGCAGCCGGTTTACATACTGCTCGTCGGCGGAAAGAAACAACTCAAAGGGCGCGCCATGGCGGATTTGTGAGGCAAAGTTACCCGATGAGCCATAACTGACCCTGAGCTTATGGCCAGAGCTCTGCTCAAAGTTGCGGGCGATGTCTTCCATGGCAAACTTAATGTTGGCTGCCGCCGCCACAGTGACTGTCTCGGCACGGGCAAATCCGAGGGTGCCACCCCCCAGCAGTATCAGCAGCACAAGCAGACGCACTAACATCATCCTTGGTCCTTCGCGGGTTGTTTATTGCTCCCAGGCCTTGGCGGCCTGATCGTCTGCATCGCGGGCCTCGACCCAGCCTTGGCCCTTGTCACTGGTTTCCAGTTTCCAGAAGGGGGCCTTGGTCTTTAGGAAGTCGATAAGGAACTCACAGGCAGCGAAGGCCGCCTTGCGATGGGCACTGCTGACACCGATAAACACAATTTGCTCACCCAAGTGCATAGTACCGACCCTGTGGATGATGGTGAGGTGATTCAGCGGCCAGCGTTCACGGGCCTGGTCGGCGATTTGTTCCAGCACCTTTTCGGTCATGCCGGGGTAGTGCTCCAGGGTCAGGTCGCTCACCTGATTACCTTCGTTGAAGTCACGCACTTTGCCGACGAAGGTCACCACGGCGCCATCCTGATTGTCGGCGGCAATGCGTTGGTATTCCCCGGGCACGCTGAAATCGGCGGTTTGCACCAGAATGCGGTTTTGGCTCATATCAACCTCCGGTGACCGGCGGGAAAAAGGCCACTTCGTCGCCATCCTTGATGGGCGTGTGCCAGTGGCACAGGGTTTGGTTCACCGCTACCAGCAGCTTGTCAGAGGCCAATACCTTGGCCCATTTGTCGCTGCGATTTGCCAGGGTTTGGCGCAGTGCATCGGCGGTTGCCGTGCCTTCACCGGCATCGAGTGTCAGAGAGGATTCACCCAAGAGCTCACGTACCTGAGCAAAAAAAAGCACATTTATCATATGAGTTACACCTTGAAGTGGCCGGATTTTCCGCCACGTTTTTCCAAAAGACGTACCTGAGAGATCACCATGTCCTTCTGGACAGCTTTGCACATGTCGTAAATGGTCAGCGCGGCCACGGAGGCGGCAGTCAGGGCTTCCATTTCCACTCCGGTTTTTCCTGACAGCTTGCACAAACTGGTTATTCTGACCCGGCTCTGTTCCGGCTCCGGCTCCAGTTCCACTTCCACTTTGGTCAGCGCAAGCGGGTGACAGAGGGGAATCAGATCGGAGGTTTTCTTGGCTGCCATGATACCGGCGATGCGGGCGGTGGCGAATACGTCACCCTTGTGATGTTTGCCTTCGAGGATCATCGCCAGTGTGGCGGGGGCCATCTCTATGTAGGCTTCGGCGCGGGCCTCGCGCTCGGTCACGGTTTTATCCGTGACGTCCACCATATGGGCTGTGCCCTTGTCACTCAAATGGGTAAAAGCACTCATGATGATGGCAACTCCTTGGCGGGTTTAAGATGGGCAACAAAATTACAGGGGCGATGGCGGGCATCCAGTTGTTCACTGAGTATGCCACGCCAGGCGGTGCGACAGGCACCGGTGGAGCCGGGCAGGCAAAAAATGGCGGTACCGTTGGCGACGCCGCCAAGGGCACGGGATTGCACAGTGGACGTGCCAAGCTCCTGGAAACTCAGGTAGCGGAACAGCTCACCGAAACCCTCAATGGCCTTGTCAAACAGAGGCATCACGGCATCCGGCGTATTGTCACGGCCCGAGAAGCCGGTACCGCCGGTGCTGATAATTACCTGCACCTCAGGGTCGGCAATCCAGGCGGAGATGTGGGCGCGAATGAGGTATTTGTCATCCTTGATAATGCGCCGGGCAACGAGCCTGTGACCCGCCCCGGTAACGGCATCGGCAAGGAAGGCGCCCGAGGTATCGTTGGACTCATCCCGGGTATCTGACAGCGTCAGCACAGCAATATTCAGGGGTTTGAATTCGGTTTCGCGGCAGTGTCCCATGGTGTCTCCTTCGGCACTGGGTGAACTGAAACAGATCAGGGGCAGCGGCTGAAATCAGCCGCCAATGGACGCCAGATGCTGGGTCACGCCGGTAATGCCCTGATGCAGGAAGTGGGTCTCTTTTTTGAGCCTGAGCTGATCTTCGAGCCGCGCCAGCAACGCCGGTTGTTGCTCTGGGCTTTGCAACAGATCCCGAAGATCCAGTCCCTGCTCGGTGAAGAGACACAGATGCAGCTTGCCCTTGGCGGACACCCGCAGCCGGTTACAGCTGGCGCAGAAGTTATTCTCATAGGGCATGATAAGCCCGATGCGGCCCCGATAGTCGCTGTGGCTGAAGTTTTGTGCTGGACCATCTTCGGCGCCGCGTTCGTCCAGCTGCCAGCCATCGGCAAGCAGCTGTTGCTTGATTTGGCTGCCGGGCAGATGGTGTGCCTGGAAATAGTCGCGACCAAGGCCGGTTTCCATCAGCTCGATAAAACGCAAATCGATGGGGGTGTTTTTGATCCAGTGCAGGAAGCGTGGCAAGTCTTTATCGTTGAGGCCCTTAAGCAGCACGGCGTTGATCTTTACCCGCTCGAAGCCAGCATTCAGGGCGGCATCTATGCCCCTCATCACGGTATCGAATTTGTTTTCACCGGTAATTTGGTAAAACATTCTGGGGTCGAGACTGTCCACCGACACATTGATACGGCGTAATCCCGCATCAAACCACTCTTTGGCATGTTGCTCCAGGCGGTAACCGTTGGTGGTGGTGGCCAGGGTATTGATGGCCTGGTTGTCTGCGATGACCCGGATGATATCGGTAAAGTCTTTGCGCAGGGTCGGCTCTCCGCCGGTGATACGCACCTTGCGGGTACCGGCCTTGGCAAAGGCGGCAATCAGATTTTCGATTTCACTGAGGGTCAGAAAACTCGGCCTACCATCTGGGTGGTAGCCGTCGGGCAGACAATAGCTGCATTTGAAGTTGCAAACGTCGGTAACCGACATCCGCAAATAGTGAAACTTACGACCAAAGCTGTCTTGAAGTTGAGACATGATCACCTTTCCAAGTATCGGGAGGTGAAGCCATTTCTGCACCCCACCCCGGTGGCACCGCGCCACGGCTCAAACACCATATCCATTGACTTAGGTGCAGGAGCTCGGAGAACCGTCATTGAGGGATTATAGGCCTAAAGCATGACCGAACCATACCTCTAAACGTGTATTTATTGGTCTGGATCATGCTGCCGTGAACAAATTGTGACGCCGCTCACTCGGAATATTATGGTGGTTTGCACTGCCCCAACCAGCTATCTACTGTGCCTGCGAGTGGATTTCGGGTAAGGTGGTTGAGTTACAGAATATAAAACACCCGTTTACATCGGGGGCACAAGTACAGGAATGAGGTGAAAGATGGAACGCGAATTCATGGAGTTCGATGTTGTTATCGTGGGTGCAGGTCCTGCCGGATTGGCGACAGCCTGCCGCTTAATGCAGATTAGCCGTGATGCAGAAAAGGAACTGACCGTTTGCGTGGTCGAAAAAGGATCTGAAGTCGGCGCGCACATTTTATCGGGCGCCGTGTTTGAGCCCAACGTGCTGGATGAGCTGTTCCCCGATTGGCGTGAAACGGGCGCTCCGCTCAATACCGCCGTGACCCATGATGAAATCCATCTGCTCAAGTCCCCCCATGACGGCAAACTGATGCCCAATGCCATAGTGCCCAAAACCATGCACAACGAAGGCAACTACATCATCAGTGTGGGTAACCTGGTGCGCTGGCTCGGCGGTCGCGCCGAAGAGCTTGGCGTGGAAATCTTCCCGGGCTTTGCCGCCAGTGAGCTCCTGTTCAATGACGATGGCAGTGTTAAAGGCATACTTATCGGTGATATGGGCATCGGCGCCAATGGCGAGGCCAAAGACAGCTTTATGCCCGGCATGGAGCTGCACGCCAAATACACAGTTTTTGCGGAGGGCTGTCGTGGCCACCTCGGTAAGCAGTTGATTGAAAAGTTCCACCTGGACAACGGCAAGACCCCGCAGCATTACGGTTTGGGTTTCAAAGAACTGTGGAAAGTACCCGAAGGCAAGCACACGCCCGGGCTGGTGGTGCACACAGGTGGCTGGCCCTTGACCGAGTCCAAGTCATCCGGTGGTGGCTTCCTCTATCATATGGAAGATAACCAAGTGGTGGTTGGCCTCATTATCGACCTGAATTACCAGAATCCGCATCTGAGCCCCTTCGATGAGTTCCAGCGTTACAAGACCCATCCAGTGATTGCCCAGTATCTGGAAGGCGGCGAGCGCATCTCTTACGGTGCCCGTGCCATTACCAAGGGCGGCCTGAACTCTCTGCCCAAGATGAGTTTCCCCGGTGGTTTGCTGATTGGCTGTGATGCCGGCACCCTGAACTTTGCCAAGATTAAAGGCACACATACCGCCATGAAGAGTGGCATAGTGGCGGCTGAAACCCTGGCCGAAGCCCTGTTTGTTGGGGTTGAAGGGGGTAAGGATCTGGATTGCTTCCAAGAGCGCTTTGAGCAGAGCTGGCTCGGTGACGAGCTGCACCGCTCCCGTAACTTTGGTCCGGCCATGCACAAGTTCGGTACCTTCCTGGGCGGCGCTTTCAACTTTATCGACCAGAATATTTTCGGCGGCAAGCTACCCATCACCCTGCGTGACAACAAAGCAGACTACGCCCAAATGGGTCTGGCGAGCGATTTCCCCAAAATCGATTATCCCAAGGCAGACGGTAAACTGAGCTTCGACAAGCTTTCTTCTGTTTATTTGTCCAACACCTTCCATGAGGAAGACCAGCCCTGCCATCTGCGCCTCAAGGATGCCGCCGTACCGCTGGCAGTTAACCTGCCAAAGTTTGATGAGCCGGCGCAGCGATACTGTCCAGCCGGTGTGTATGAAGTGGTCGAAGAAGCGGGTGAAAAGAAGTTTGTCATCAATGGTCAGAATTGTATCCACTGCAAGACCTGTGACATCAAGGACCCCAGCCAGAATATTACCTGGGTAACCCCAGAAGGCGCCGGTGGCCCCAACTATCCCAACATGTAAGGGTGGTTGTAAGCAACTCATTGGCCGGAGAAGAAATTCTCCGGCTTTTTTATATCAGGTAATTGCGAATTGCCCAATCTTTCGCCATAATTCGCCGCCTAAAAATCATAAGCTCATTTTTTCTTCAGTGCCCACTGTTAGCCCCCTTGTCACCGCAATGGGCGGCGTTATTACTTTTTATGCATTATTTCTGAGCCAAGCGGAAAAAACGCTTATTAGGGTCAATACTGCATAGTGAGTATTTATCCCTATTTCCTCAGCTTCAGGAAGAATAAGGCAATGAACTTAAACATGCTTACCATCAAACAAAAGATTTTGCTTACTGTCTCGCTGGCGGTGATCCTTTCCACCGTCGCGGTGGGGCTATTGGGGCAGCACAGCGCCAGAGACGTGGTAGAGCAGCGGATGCTGGGCTCAGAAATGCCGGCCAAAATGCTGAGTATCCGCAACGAGCTTGAAAAAGACATGGTAAGCCTGCTAAACGCTGCAAAGCAGCTGGCTGATAGCCGCATGTTAGGCAAATGGCTTGAGCAGGGGCGTCCTGCAGAAGACGAGTCCAGAGTGGTTGCCCAGTTGCAGGATGTGGCCAGTCAGTACCAGCTGGCACAGGCTTCCTATGCCGACCGCGAAACCGGTGCTTACTACACCCAGGGTGGCTTCTTGCGGGTACTGACCCCGGAACAGGACGGCTGGTTTTTCGATTATCGCAGCAGCGGTGTGCAGCAAAGCCTGAATGTGTTTACCGAAGCCAACGGTGAAGTGAAGCTGTTTATCAACTATCAGCAGCTCAATGGTCGCGGCCTTGCGGGACTGGCCAAGTCGCTGGATGCCATGGTGCAGCGGCTCAAGTCTTTTAAGCTGGAAGAATCCGGCTTTGTCTATCTGGTCGATGCGAAGGGTGAAGTGCAACTGCACTCAGATCCCGGCAAAATTCGTAAGGCCACGCTCAACTCCTTGTATGGTAAAAGCGGCAGCTTGTTGTCCAGGGCCGATTTCAACTACATGGAGGTGGAAGTGGACGGTCAGCCCATGATGGTGGCCAGTAGCTATTTACCCTCCATCGATTGGTACTTGGTCGCTCAGGTGCCAGAGGCTGAAGTGTTCGCCCTGCTGGATGACGCCGCGCTGAAAATTCTATTTTCTACTTTGTTGATTGCACTCGCTTTTGTGGTGTTGTCTGGTTTTGTCGCTTCCAGTGTCAGTAAGCCTATCGCCGCCGTTGCACGTATGTTCCGTGATATAGGTGAGGGTGAAGGGGACTTACGCCAGCGTTTGCCGGTGCAGGGTGAAGATGAATTGGCGCAACTTGCCAGCGGCTTTAACAGCTTTATCAGCAAAATCCAGGACTCTGTGATTGAAGTGGCCCAAACCAGCGAGCAGCTTGGCAAGTCGGCCATTGATGTGTCACGCCAGGCACAGCAAACATTGGAAGACAGCCAGGATCAGAAAGACCGCACCATGCAGGTGGTGACCGCCATCAACGAGATGGGCGCCACAGTGAACGAGATTGCCGCCAACGCAGCCCAGGCTGCCGAAGCCGCCAAGGACGCCGACCGGGCCTCTGGCTCGGGTCAGAAGGTGGTGACCCAGGCGCGGGATACCATCAATCAGCTTTCCAAAGATGTGTCTCAGGTGGGTGAGGTGATTGAGTCCCTGGCCACCCATACCAAGTCCATCGGCAGTATTCTGGACGTGATCCGCGCGATTTCAGAGCAAACCAACCTGCTGGCGCTCAATGCCGCCATCGAGGCTGCCCGCGCCGGGGAAGCCGGCCGTGGATTTGCCGTTGTGGCCGACGAGGTGCGTAATCTGGCATCCCGCACTGCGGCCTCCACCGATGAGGTGCAGGTAATGATAGATAAGCTGCAATCCGAATCGGCCAGGGCGGTCAATGCCATGTCCCAGAGCCGCAGCCGCTCCCAGGAAGGGGTGTCGGCGGTTGATGAAGCCAGCAATACCCTGAGTGGCATTTCCGATCAGATTGGACTTATCAGCGACATGAATATTCAGGTGGCTGCCGCAACCGAAGAGCAATCGACCGTAGTGGAAGATATCAACCGCAATGTGACTGAGATTAACGACATCACCCAGCGCACCGCAGCAACGGCTCAGGCAGCTGCCCGAGCCAGTAAAGATCTCAATGCCCTTGCCACTCGCCTCGATCAGCTGGTGGCTCGCTTTAAGGTGTAAATCATCGCTGGGCCGGGCTCGCAGCGCCGGACACAAGCGCTTGCGACCCGGGCCAGAGTGGCGTAACCTGCCCGGGTCTACTGCAATTATCGGTGCCCTGTCGCGGCACTAAATCAGAGGAAATACCATGTCAGTAATCGCCGTCCCGGAGCTGGAAAGGCCACAAGTTAAATCCCACCACAAGGCTCGTCACCTGAAGAAGCTGGCGCTGGGTCCCTGGGCTGAAACCTGTATCGAATTTCGCTTTCAGGCTGATGAAGACAAGTTCGAAGCGCTGGATGAAGCCCTGGCCAATCAGGAAATCGAAAACGGTTGGGATCTGCTGATTGCCTATTACAACGACCGCTACCATGTGTCTGTGAGTTTCTTCTCTGGTCAGGGCAGTGTGGCCGAGGTGGCTAACACCGTAGCCGAGAGCATCCGTGGTGTGTTTGGCGATCTGCCGCTGACCATTTATGCCGGTGATGCCAACTATGGCGACTGGGACACCACTTACGTGGATTAATGTCTCATCTGGATGTAAATAAGCCCGGCATTGCCGGGCTTTTTGTTTTGAAAGACAGTGTTAAAGCCTGCCGAGAATACGGGCATAGGCCTGTAGCTTGTTCGTTGAATCTGGGCCAGTGTTATTGCCCCGGACCCATCAAGCGCGGGCGCCAGTCTTCAATTTTGCCGCTGGCAAGGCGCTTTTCCAGGCTGTTGCGCCAGCTTTGGGCTAGGCCCGGGCATGCCAGCAATCGCCGATAACCCGTTTCGTGAAACTCAGCCGAAAAATAACACTGCATGGCATCTGCCACACTGATGTCAGACAGGCGTTCTTTCAGCTGCAGAGTATCGGTTTCAGTGATTTCACCGGGCGTCAGCACACGGTAGAACCAGCCACTTTTACCCAGCGTTTGCATCACCAGCGCAAAGCCGGGGTAGGCGAAGCGTAAATCCAGCTTAAAACAGGGAGAGCGTGGCTGAGTCACCTGCAGTACTGTGCTGCCAAAGCTGAGAATGTCACCAATGTGCAGTGTTTCTTCCGTCAGGCCAACGGTACTGATGTTTTCACCCATTGCCGGGGCATCCACAAAACCCCGGAACATATCCCGTCGGCGATACTCGCCGTAATGTTCCCGGGGAAAATGATGCACCGCCCTGTCAGGTCCGCCATGGTGGCGGGTATCCACCTGGGCATCGCCCACAATGCCCTGTGCTGTGACTTGCAGTACTGCTGCGCGCTGTTTGTGTGCGATACCGCTGGATACCTGGCCGAGTTGACTGCTGTCTGTACCGTGATAGAGGGCTGATTTGGTGATGAATGTAGCGGACAATGAGGCGCTCCCCTGTGCTGTTACCCTAATCCCTGACTAGGGCGTCAGAGTAACAGCGGCGCGCCACAACGCCAAGTCATCCACCAGGGCTCCCCGGGTCAGATTGGCGGCAAAGCCCAGCCAGGGTGGGGTATCCAATCCGGCTTTTGGGGTGAAGCCGAGTTTGCCCAGCAGGGCGATGCTGGCGCCGTTACCTGCCATGGCGCGGGCTATCAGCTCAGTCAGGCCGTACTTATCGATGGCCAGCACCATGGCGGCTCTGGCCGCTTCGGCGGCCAGGCCCTGGCCCCAAAAGGGGCGCATTAATCTGAAACCCAGGTCGACACTGGCGTCCCCATGTCGCTTCAAACCACAGAAACCGATGAACTCACCCGAGTGAAGCTGAATGGCCCAACGGCCAAATCCATGGTCGTGGTAATGTTGGTACCCCAGGATAAAGTCCCGGGCCGCTGTTGGGCTCTCAAAGGGTAAGTCCCCGGTGTATTTGAGTACTTCTGCATCCCGGTTCAGGGTGTAAAAATCCGTCGCATCGTCCACTGTGAAGCGGCGTAGTCCCAATCTTGGGGTCAGGGCAAGGCAGAGTTCGGAGGGCATGGGTTCCTCAGTGTCGGCGGCAGGCTTGAGCATGCTGTTTTGGAAATCCTAAAACACCACTGGGGCAGAGGCCAAACTTTGCGCAAAAAAAAAGCCCCGTTCGGGGGACGGGGCGACATAACGAGCAAACAACTGACAAATGGGAAGTTCAGGAGCGCAAACCCAAAATCATGCATCTCACGGGGCTTATACTAGGGCGCCTTGGTTGCAGTTGTATGACATTCTGCCTCTTTTTCCGCCAGATGATCTTTAAGTGCTTCACCGGGGGTAGAGCTTTCACTTTCCACAGCAATCGCTGCCCAAATGGCGGCTTCTTCCATGGCCTGTTTCAGGGTAAGAGCCGACACCAAACCATGAATAAGCCCCGCGGCATACACATCACCCGCCCCCGTGGTATCAACCACATTCGCGGGCCTGGCCGGTACATGCAGGGTTCCGGCTTCGCTGTAGGCACGGGCCCCTTTGGCGCCATCGGTCACGATAAAATGCTGCAGGCTGTCACCGGCAATGCCTTTGGCGTACTGCCACAGGTCGCCAGAGGCTCTGCCGGCGAGATCCGATGCCGAGGTGATGAGGATATGACAGGGACGCTGACGCTCGTCCTTGGCCAGTTGCCCAACCACCAGACAATGTTCCAGCGCCGTTTTGGCCCAGCTGACGGCGCCTTCGGCGGACGAGTTGATATAGAGTACATCCCAGCGCTGCCAACGGGGCGGCGCCGGCAACTCGAAGACGGGTCTCTGGGGTCGTATGATGGTGCGGTCACCATTGGGAGTCATCATCAGCAACATCTCACAGGTATTGCCGGGGCGGCGCGAAATGAGGTGGCAATCGATACCCGCAGTGCTGGTTTCGGCGAGCAGCCAGTCGCCCACCTTATCTCTGCCGACCTGACTGACCAGGGCGACCCTGTGTCCGGCCCATACCAATCCCAGACCGGTATTGGCGCCACCGCCTCCCAGGCGTTGACCGCCATCATGGTAATGAAAGCGCCCGCCGCTGGTCAGGGGTTTGTCCAGCAACAAGATGCGGTCACAATTGAGGTTGGCTACCAGTAAAACATTGGCCATGGCAAGGTTCCGGAAACTGTCTTGCATTGATGGTAACCGTCCTTGGCTGGGCTGCAAAGCGGGGCGTGAATGACTCGGCGGATTGGCGTACCGTTTCCTGATCTGGGTCGCGCTTTGGCCTCAGAGGATGCCAACAGGCCGGGAGCGCCACTCCCGGGCTAGCAGGGCATATTGATACTCTGAGCCCCAGGCCCCTTTAAAGAAGATATTCTCCACCCAGTGGGCTTCTCGCCTGAAGCCCAGGGCTTCCAGTAGTCGCCAGCTGGCCAGGTTCTCTGTATCACAGATTGCCGTCACCCTGTGCCCCGCACTTTGCAGCAGATACCAATCCAGCAGACAGGTGACGGCTTCCTTTGCCAGGCCTTGGCCCTGATGTTGGGGAGCCAGGGTAAAGCCGATTTCCAGCTGGTTCTCGTCGATAAAATGCAGCGCCAGGTCGCCCAGTAGCGCATCGGTGTCTTTGTCGACAATGGCCATCTGAAACCAGGAATCGGCTGTGCCGAATGTACCGCCCAGCTGTGCGTTCAGCAGGGCTTCTGCCTTGCCCATGTCGTAATCTGACCAGCCTTGATAGCGGGCTACCTCTGGCTGTTGGCGGTAGAGGGTGAACGCAGGCAGGTCTTGTTGGGACAGTGGGCGCAGTGCCAGGCGCGTCGTCTTAAGTTGGGGGGCTGTGAGCATGGGATGTCCTTGGCTTTTAACCGGTCGGTATATTGTAATTTTATTAAAATCAATGCGTTGTAGTGTGAAGCCTCTCTCGGCGTAAGCCCCTGCGCCAATTACTGTGCGATATTTGCCACCCGGGTAAGGGGACCGCTGACGTTATTTGGCTAACACATTGTAAGTTATGGCTTTGCTAAGCAGGTGCCTCTCGCTGCCAAAGCGAGCGGATCCACTGAAAGTGGAGATTTTGCTCTAAACTGCAGACTTCAACCTATGCCGAGTGATCACATGGATGTGATGTAGAAAATGGATTTTCTTTTTTTACCGACATTGACCGCAGAGCGCAGGCTGGAGATGTACCTGGCCTGCCTCGAAGAATTTGAACGTTTGGACTACGACGACAAATACGTGGCCGAAATCCGCCATGAAGTTGAGCGTATCAGGGCTGGTATACGTTCGGGCGGTGTATCTCCATCATGATCCCCGGGTTGCCCAGGTCGGTAAAACCAAACTGACGATACAGACCATGGGCATCGCTGGTGGCCAGCATCATACGTCTCAGCCCGGCGAGTTCCGGGTGCGCCATTACGGCCTGCATCAGTACTTTGGAGCCACCTTGTCCGCGGTGGCTTTCCAGCACAAAGACATCGGCCAGATACGCGAAGGTCGCCTTATCGGTGATCATACGCGCAAAGCCGATTTGGTCGTTTCCGCAGAAGAGCCCGAAACAGAGACTGTTTTCAAGGGCGCGGCGTAATGTGGCTTCCGGGATCCCTTTTGCCCAATAGGAATGTTGCAAAAAACCGTGGATGACGGACATGTTCATGTCAGACAGTGCGCTGGTAACCCTGAAATCAGTCATTGCCGGGGATTCCCTGAATTTTGTCTGCGCCAAAGCTCCACAGGGTTTGGATAAGACCGTCTCGAATTTCATACACCACGGCCACTTCAAACGCATCGGGGCCTAACCCTGTGATGTGCTCATGGTCTATCACTTTATTTCCCAGCACCATGCGATTGCTGACTTCGGCATGGAGTGTGGGTACACAAAAGCGTTCTTTTCGATAAAACTCAGCAAATTCGGCCTTACCCTGCAATACAGGCTTGGACGCGGGTGGACGGATAACGGCCACCTTGTCACTGAAAAAGCGTAAAAAGGCGTCCAGGTCATGGGCGTTATAGGCGTCCAGCTGCCCTTGCACCAATTGCTCCGGTGTCATCTTGTTTCCTTTTTTCTGAGTAAATAAGCCGTCGCTACTATGGCGCTATCCCGCTTGCTATGGGCGTTAGTGCTGCTTTAACAACCAACAGGAATAGCATGCCTGAAAAAAAATATAAAAAAATTTTTTGTGCTCTTTAACGTATCTGATTTTGTAACTGGTTGTATAAGAAGCCATTAATATATTGCGCGCAATTTATTTCGCCATATTTTTGACTGGTCAAAAAAACTGCTATTGAAAGTACTGATTTTTTTGAACAAAATTCGCCGTGAATAGAGCTGAATCTATTCCTGAGTAACAGATCGGAATAATTGAAGGATATTGTCATGAAACGGCAGATTTGCTATGCCATTCTCGCGTATGCCGCCTGGCTTACTTATCAGGATATCAACGGCACACTGCAGGACACTAACCTTGAAGGCATGCAGCCTCTGCTTCGCCAGGCTGTTGCCCAGCAGGTGGGTGATGCCAAGAGCTTGTCGGCTTATCGCAGCGAGCCAGAAACGGCAACATGTGTTGACCCCTATGCCTGTAATCAGGCCGGGAACAAGTCTCCTGAACAGGGAGAATAATGACCCTGCAGGTCAACTCAGTAACAAACGGCGCCACAGGGTGCCGTTTGTGTTTTTTGCCCCTGCTTTTTCTCGGTGTTTGTCATGCCTTAAAGGGAGTAGCATGACGAAAACAATCCCTCTCTGGAGCTTATTATGATCACTACAGGTCAATTTCTGCCTGCGGGCCAACTGGCCGAGCTCACCGCCGATGGCATGGTGAACCATGATGTACAAAGCCTGTTTGCCGGCAAAAAAGCCGTAGTATTTGCCGTTCCCGGCGCTTTCACCCCTACCTGCTCTGCGGCTCACCTGCCCGGTTACGTGGTGCTGGCCGACGAGATAAAGGCCAAGGGTGTCGACTTTATCGCCTGCATTTCCGTGAACGATGCCTTTGTAATGAAGGCCTGGGGTGATGCCCAGAATGCCGCTGAGATTAAGATGCTGGCCGACGGCGATGGTCAGTTTACCCAGGCATTGGGCCTGACCATGGACACCGGGGCATTCGGCGGCGTACGTTCACAGCGCTACGCCATGGTGGTAGATAATGGCGTGGTAACCCTGCTGAACGTTGAAGCGCCCAAAGCCTTCGAGGTGAGCAAGGCCGAAGTAGTGTTGGCGGCGCTCTGAGATTGCAGACCCGGCTAAGCCGGGTCTTTATTAAGCCTGTGCTTTGCCACTCAGGGCGTCTTCGATGGCGGAAACCTGAGTGGCAACTTCGGCGGCGATGGCCTGGCTCTCATTGACAGCCTGACTGGATTGGGTCAACAGCGCCGTCATGGCATCGTTAAAGGCTTCCAGGCAGCGCATTTGGGCTCTGGCATTGTTCAGCCCCTCCTCTGCGGTGCCCGCCATCACTCCTGCATGTTCACGCACGGCCTCGGCCGCTTCCCACAGCTGGCTGGCTTTTTGTTGCTGGGTGCCCGTGGCTGAGTCTATGCCATCCACCCTCAGTGCCAATTGATCGCTGGCGCCCTTGAGTTCACCCAGAATATTCTGGATTTCCTTGAGCGAAACCTGCGTGCGCTGAGACAGGCTGCGTACCTCATCGGCCACCACGGCAAAACCGCGTCCCTGTTCTCCGGCTCTGGCAGCCTCGATGGCGGCGTTGAGGGCCAGCAGGTTGGTTTGTTCGGCGATATTTCCAATCACATCTATGATGCCCGCGACCTTACTCACGGAACCATTCAGGCTCAGCAGCGAGCTATTACAGTCCTCAACGGCGCCACGGGTTTCCTTGATGGCGCTCAGCATTTCTTCCGCACCTGCCTGACTTTGCGTCATGCGTTCCACCGTGGTATTGGCGTCGCTGGCCACACGGGTGGAATTGTCGCTGACCTCACTGGCCAGCATTCTTAATTCTTCCGTGCGTTCCCGCGCCTGGGTGACAATCTCACCCGTGGCCTCGGCACTGTTGGCCATGTCGGCGATTTGGCGTCTGAGCTGGTCGAGGGTGGCAGAAATCCCGCTGATCCTGTGTCGCTGGGCCTCGTCTTCCACCTCGAAGCGCTGCAGCAAGCGGTTAAAGTGGCCAGCTATCTGGCCGGTTTCACAGCGGCTGCGGACATCCAGTTGCTGCCGCTGGCCGGTTTCAGTGAGTTGCATAAAGGCCTGATTGAGCCGTTTTAGCGGCTTGACCACCCTTTTTTGTTGTATCACCAGATAGAAGAACGCATAGATAGCCAGCGCCGCTGCCATGGCATAGAGAATAAGCTGCATTTGTTGCTTGAGGTGTTGGCTGCGTAGATGCTGCTCGTCAACCATGGCGAGCAGCAGGCTTTCGGTATCGGCGATGGCAGATCGCAGTGCTGCCTGGGTTTGTTGGTTGTCGGTCAGCAGCTTGTGGGTATTGTCTATTTCACGGCGGTAGCGTCCGCTGAGACTGTCGAGTTCGGCTATCAGGCTTTCGGCCCTGTCCTGTGCCGGTGGAGGTTCTTCGCCGGGCATCAGGGCATCTTCATCTATGGTCTCCAGCAGACCAAGCAAGGGGGCGTTGGTGAGCGCGGCGCGCCATTGTTCGAGGCTGTCCAGACTCGAATCCAGAATGCCCTTCAGGCGAGTATCTTTGTCAATAAGATAGCCGTGGGTTTGCTGAGATAATCCATAAACCAGTGGTGGCAGTTCGGCAGTGAGTGCAAGGAGTTGGCTCGCCTTATCGGGCGAAGTTTCCAGGCCTTCACGGGCATAGGCGGCCAAAAGGCGGTTAAAGTCGAGCAGCTCCGTCTCGGCGTGGGACAACAACTGGCGTGGATTACCGGCCAGTTTGCCGGCTGCGCGGTATTTGCCATCGAGTTCGCTGCCAAAGGTGTCGAGTCGGCTTGCCAGCGATTCGGCCTGGGAGGGCTCCAATACTGTCAGCGATGTGCTCATGTCGGCCAATTGATTGCGGGCGGCCTCCAAACGACTGGCATCGCCACTTGTGAGGTATGATTCCAGTAAGCGCCTGACATCAATTACAAAATGCTGCTGCAGTCGATTGAGTTCGCTGGTTTGAAATTCCAGTTGCTGACGCTGATTGCTGGTCCACAACAGGGTGGCGGCCATCAGGCTTGCCAGTACCAACAGCAGGGCAGATGCGCCCAGAGACAGGGTCGAGATTTTCATCCGGATTCACGTTTAAGGCCGATTTTCATCAGCTTATGACGGTTGGATGACAATTTTATGAAGCTGACTTATTCCAGCGGTAAAAATACCTCTGCTTTCAGACCGCCTTCAACCCGGTTGCTGAGTTTCACCTTGCCCTGATGCCTGTCCACGATTCGCTTGATAATGGCCAGCCCCAGACCTGAGCCCAGACTGCCGCGGGCCATGTCGCCCTGGGTAAAGGGTTGAAAGAGTTTGGGGATTTGATCAACAGGAATGCCGGGGCCGTTGTCTTCCACCGTCAGTACCAAGGCCGACTTTTCCATTCGGGTTGAGATGCGTATCCAGCCCCGACCGTAGCGGAAGGCGTTTTCCACCAGATTACCCAGTACCCGTTTGATGGCGATAACCTGCACCGGGATCGCCTGACAGGAGCCGAGTGCCAGCTCAATTACCCCATCTCGTTTGGACTCGGCCTGGGCATACTCGCTTACCAACTGATTGATATCGGCTTTCTCCCATACTGCTTCCTGATCCTGGCGTATATAGGCGATGAACTGATTGATGATGGCGTTCATATCATCGATGTCGGCGATGATGCCATCTCTGAGGTAGGCATCCTCATCTACCATCATTTCCGAGGCCAGACGAATGCGGGTGAGGGGAGTGCGCAGATCGTGGGAGATACCCGCCATCATCAGTGCCCTGTCCTGCTCCAGCATCCGCATGCTGTGGGCCATCTGGTTAAAGGCGTGGGTCACTTCCACAATTTCGCTGGAGCCGGCAGGGGGAATGGCTTCGGGGTATTCTCCCCGCGACACATTGATGGCCGCCTTCTGCAGTGCCTTGAGGGGCTTGCTCTGGCGGCGGGCAAACAGCCAGCCACCGGCCACACTGAGCGCGCCAATGACCATCAGGTACAGGGTCAGCAGCGACATTTCCAGTTCGTTGAAACTCGACAGGGGTACCCGTATCCAAACACTGGGTGCCTGTGGCGGGCGGATCCAAATTTGCACTGTCTCGCCCTGGGTGATGCGGACTTCCGCATTGCCGCCGAGGTATTCTGACATCTGATTCGACAGCAACCCGTAATAGGTGGCGTTGTCTATTCCGGCTTCCTTGGCCTGCTTTTGGTTGAAAACGTGCATGCTGCCATCGCCGACCTTGGCATTGAGGGCATCCACCAGACTCAGGTATTCGCGGCCAATGACCGCCTCTTCGGTAAACAGAAAATTGATTTGCCTGGCAATGAGCTGGTTGATTTGCTGATAGCTGGGTTTGATGACGTAAAGCGCCACAGACACATAGGAAAACAGCTGATTAATCAACAGTAAACAGCCTATCAGCATCACGGTTTGACTGAAGGCGCTGCGGGGCAGCAAGCGCTGCCACCAGCGAAGTTTCATGATCCGGCTCCGGGCTTAACGACGGGCGCTGCCGTCGGGTACAAACACATACCCCAGGCCCCACACGGTTTGGATATACCTTGGATTGGCGGGATCTTTTTCAATCAGGCGTCGAAGGCGGGACACCTGCACGTCGATGGAGCGCTCCAGTGCCGAATAATCGCGGCCCCGCGCCAGGTTCATCAGCTTATCCCGGGAGAGGGGTTCACGTGGATGTGTCACCAATACCTTGAGCACGGCAAACTCACCGCTGGTGAGCGCAATGGACTCGTCACCGCGATACATTTCGCGGGTCGCCAGATTGAGATGAAACTCACCAAAACCCACTTCTTCTTCCTGCTGCGCCGGTGCACCGGGGATTTCCTGGGTCTGACGGCGCATCACGGCTTTGATGCGGGCCAGCAGTTCCCGTGGATTAAAGGGTTTGGGCAGGTAATCGTCGGCTCCCAGCTCAAGGCCGATAATGCGGTCGACTTCATCGCCTTTGGCGGTAAGCATGATGATGGGCAGGGGGCTGCCGGTCTGACGCAGACGCCGGCAAATAGACAGGCCATCCTCACCGGGCAGCATCAAATCCAATACCAGCAAATGAAAATTCTCGCGCTCCAGCAGCCGGTCCATTTGCTCGGCATTGGCAGCTGCCCTGACCTGAAATCCCTGCTCCACCAGATAGCGCTCCAGCAGGGCTCTGAGTCTCATATCATCATCAACGACCAGAATCTTGGAGGTTTCCTGTCCCATGTATCCTTCCCCTCAAATTGGCACGCAAGTTTTCGGAATCTTAACCGAAAAAGTGACCGAATATCCTAAATTTAGCCACTTTGTACGCAAAAAGCACCCGGGACTTTGTAACATTCAATAATCATCTGAACACCACAGGGCTTGAAAGCCAGTCAAGGTTCTGGAACCCTGTCTCAAGATTTGTTGGCCATGCAAGATATCCATGACAGAAAAAGCCCATCTCATTACCCGCAAGGGCTGGGAAGCTCTGGACAAAGAGCTCAAGTACCTGTGGAAGGAATACCGTCCCGAAATCACCCTCAAGGTGCAGGAAGCGGCAGCCCAGGGCGATCGCTCCGAGAACGCCGATTACACCTACAACAAGCGCCTGCTCAGGCAAATAGACAGCCGGGTGCGCTATCTCATCAAACGTCTTGAAGTACTTAAAATCGTTGACTATTCGCCCCAACAGGAAGGCAAGGTCTTCTTTGGCGCCTGGGTGGAGCTGGAAAATGATGAAGGGGCTGTGGTGCGCTACCGCATTGTTGGCAAGGATGAAATAGACACCAAAAAGGGCTATATCACCATAGATTCGCCCATGGCCAGAGCCCTCATCGGCAAACAGGTGGACGATGAAGTGGTGGTACAAACCCCTTCAGGGCGAAAAGAATGGTTTATCAACGAGATTCGCTATCAACCCTTTGATGGAATGGAAGCTTAGGTCGCAGGCAAAACGCGGCATGGCAGGCCACCCGGCATGAAACTGCGGGGTGGCCGTGATACTCTTGGGCCACAGCCGATCCTTTCATGTGTTTATTGACACTTAAGACGTACGAGTAAAACAGATGACATCGAATATTGCGCGGATCATTGCCGATGAACTGAATGTCCGTGAGGCGCAGGTCACTGCAAC
Source organism: Shewanella zhangzhouensis (assembly GCF_019457615.1). Taxonomy (NCBI): domain Bacteria; kingdom Pseudomonadati; phylum Pseudomonadota; class Gammaproteobacteria; order Alteromonadales; family Shewanellaceae; genus Shewanella; species Shewanella zhangzhouensis. The sequence goes on along the minus strand of NZ_CP080414.1, from coordinate 4,336,030 downwards.
CATCACCCTGCTGGATGATGGTGCCACGGTTCCCTTCGTGGCCCGCTATCGTAAAGAAGTGACAGGGGGGCTGGATGACACCCAACTGCGTACTCTGCACAGCCGTCTTGGTTATTTGCGTGAGCTGAATGACCGCAGGGACGTGATCCTCTCCTCCATCGACGCTCAGGGCAAACTGAGCCCCGAACTCAAGGCCGCTATTCTGGGGGCTGACAGCAAGACCCGCCTTGAAGATCTCTATTTACCTTATAAGCCCAAGCGCCGCACCAAGGGGCAGATTGCCATCGAAGCCGGAATCGAGCCGCTGGCGAACCTCTTGCTGCAACAGCGGCCTGCAAATCCCGAGGCTGAAGCCGCTGCCTTTATCAATACCGAAGCTGGTTTTGCTGACAGCCGCGCCGTGCTCGACGGTGCGCGCTACATTCTGATGGAACGTTTTGCCGAAGATGCCGAGCTTATTCGCAAGGTGCGTGAACACCTGTCGGGGGTGGCAGTGCTGCAAAGCAAGGTGATTGAAGGCAAAGAAAAAGAAGGGGCCAAGTTCAGGGATTACTTTGAACACAGCGAGCTGCTGGCCAAAGTCCCCTCCCACAGGGCGCTGGCCATGTTGCGTGGTCGCAATGAGGGCATTCTCAGCCTGAGCATGATTGCCGACCCGGACTCAGAGCCCGGCAGTGGCAGTTATTGTGAGGTTATCATTGCCAACCATTTGGGGTTGACCCTTGGCGACAGCGAGGCCGATAAGTGGCTCAAGACAGTGGTTACCGGCACCTGGCGTATCAAGGTGGCGCTGCAGATGGAAACCGAGTTTATTTCCCGCTTGCGTGAACAGGCCGAAGACGATGCCATCAAGGTATTTGCCCGTAACCTGCACGATCTGCTGATGGCGGCGCCGGCCGGTTCCAAGGCGACCATGGGGCTGGACCCGGGGCTGAGAACCGGCGTGAAGGTGGCTGTGGTGAACGACACCGGCAAGCTGGTGGCTCACACCACTATTTTCCCTCACGAGCCACAAAATCAATGGGATAAGTCGCTGCGAACCCTGGCTAACCTGGTGAGCATGCACAAGGTGGAGCTGATTGCCGTGGGCAATGGCACTGCCTCCCGTGAAACCGATAAGTTGGCGGCCGAACTGATTGCGGCGGTCAAAGAACATCACCCAACGCTGACCAAGGTCATGGTTAGCGAGGCGGGTGCGTCCGTTTACTCAGCGTCTGAGCTTGCGGCCAATGAATTCCCGGATTTGGACGTGTCCATCCGCGGCGCCGTGTCCATCGCCCGTCGTTTGCAGGACCCGCTGGCTGAGTTGGTCAAGATTGAGCCCAAGTCCATCGGCGTGGGCCAGTATCAACACGATGTGAGCCAGAGCCAACTGTCCCAGTCGCTGGAAGCCGTGGTTGAAGACTGCGTAAACAGTGTGGGTGTGGACGTTAACATGGCGTCTGTTCCCCTGCTCAGCCAGGTGTCTGGCCTGAACAAGACACTGGCCAAAAATCTGGTGGATTACCGCGACGAGCACGGCCAGTTCAAGACCCGTAAAGAATTACTCAAGGTGCCACGACTCGGGCCCAAAGCCTTTGAGCAGGCCGCCGGCTTTTTGCGTATCCGCGAGGGTGATAACCCCCTCGATGCGTCGGCAGTGCACCCCGAAGCCTATTCGTTGGTGGAGACTATTGCCCAAACCCGTGAAGTGCCGCTCACTAACCTCATCGGCAATACCGAGCTTATCCGTACCCTGAAGGCCGGTGATTTTGTTACAGACGCATTTGGTTTACCCACGGTGACAGATATCCTCAAGGAATTGGACAAACCCGGCCGAGACCCCCGTGGCGAGTTCAAAACGGCGCACTTTAAAGAGGGCGTGACCGAAATCCGTGACCTCAAGCCGGAGATGATCCTCGAAGGCGTGGTGACCAACGTGACCAATTTCGGTGCCTTTGTGGATGTGGGCGTGCATCAGGACGGTCTGGTGCACATCTCTTCCCTGTCGGACAAGTTTGTCAGTGACCCCCATACCGTGGTGAAAGCCGGAGATGTGGTGAAGGTGAAAGTGATGGAGGTGGACGTTGAGCGCAAGCGTATCGGCTTGTCGATGCGGCTCGATGAAAAACCTCAGCCAGCACAGGCCGCTAAGGGCAAGGCGCCTGCCGCCAGAGCTCCCCAAACCAAGGGTGGCAAGCCCCAGTCCAAACCCCAGAAGCCTCAGGCTATCAATGCGGCCATGGGCAATGCGTTTGCAGATGCCTTTGCCAAAATGAAGAAATAAGCATTAGCTTCAATCCATTGAAAACGCGGCTCTGGCCGCGTTTTTTGCTTTTTCGGATCAAATCGAAAAATTGTGTGAATCTTTCATGAACTTTTGTTGTCGTTCTGTATCATACAACCCGCGTATGACACACCGCCATCAAGAGCGGGATTTTGGAGTAACACAATGAGAAGCACAAAACCGCCACAAAGCATTTGGCGGATGATAGCCATTTTTGGCCTGGTGGCCATGGTTGCCCTGACGGCAAGCCGTATTGGACTTGGTCTGTGGCAGAGTGAAAGAGTGGCAGCAGCTGAGGGATGGACCCATATGCTGTTGCAAGGCGCACGAGTCGACATTGCCACCCTGTGCTGGCTGTGGGGCATTGCCGCCCTGGGCACAGTGATTTTTTCAGGTAATCACGCCTTAGGCCGTGTGTGGCTGGTGCTGCTCAGAGGCTGGCTGGTGCTTGGCCTGTGGCTGATGCTGTTTCTTGAATTATCAACGCCTTCTTTCATCGAGGAATACGGCATTCGCCCCAATCGCCTCTATGTGGAATACCTGATTTATCCCAAAGAAGTTCTGTCCATGCTCTGGAGTGGCAGGCCAATGGAGTTGGTGTTTGGTCTGCTGGCATCCTCTGGGATCCTCTGGGGGGGATGGCGTTTATCCGGGCGTCTTTCCACCCATCTGGTTTATCCGCGCTGGTACTGGCGACCCGTGTTTGCACTCTTGGTAATTGTCGTGACCCTGATGGGGGCGCGCTCTACCCTGGGGCACAGGCCGCTGAATCCGGCCATGGTGGCCTTCTGTGACGATCCTCTGGTGAATTCGCTTACGGTGAATTCGGCCTATTCACTGGTGTTTGCCATTACTCAGATGGGCCAGGAAGAAAATGCCGCCAAGATGTATGGTCAATTGACGGACGAAGAAATCATTGCTGCTGTGCGCGAGGACAGTGGCAGATCTGCCGAGCGTTTTGTTTCAGACCTATTGCCCAGCCTGTCGGATAACCCGGCGTCCTATCAGGGCAAGCCCCGCAATCTGGTGATTATTCTGCAGGAAAGCCTGGGTGCCCGGTTTGTCGGCAGCCTCGGTGGTTTGCCATTGACGCCCAATCTCGATGCCCTGTCTCAGGAAGGCTGGTACTTCGATAACCTCTTCGCCACAGGTACCCGCTCGGTACGCGGTATCGAGGCCGTGACCACGGGCTTTACCCCGACGCCCGCCAGAGCCGTAGTTAAACTGGGCAAGAGTCAACAGGGCTTTTTCACCATTGCGGATTTCTTACGCCGCCAGGGGTACGACACCTCGTTTATCTATGGCGGTGAAAGCCATTTTGACAATATGCGCAGCTTCTTCCTGGGCAATGGCTTTGGCCGTATTGTTGACCAGGATGACTACCAGAATCCGGCCTTCGTGGGCAGTTGGGGTGTATCCGATGAAGACCTGATGCGCCGCGCCGACAGCGAGTTCAAACGCCTGCATCAGCAGGGCACGCCCTTCTTCAGTCTGGTGTTCAGCTCAAGTAACCACGATCCCTTCGAGTTTCCCGATGATCGCATCGAACTCTATGAGCAGCCCAAGCAAACCCGTAATAACGCCGCCAAGTATGCCGACTTCGCCATCGGTGAGTTCTTCAAGCTCGCCAAAAATGCCGACTACTGGAAGGACACGGTATTTATGGTGGTGGCGGATCACGACAGTCGTGTTGGCGGTGCCAATCTGGTGCCGGTAAATCGCTTTCGTATTCCCGGTCTTATCATTGCAGACGGCGTGGCGCCCAAGCGCGACCCGCGGGTGGTAAGCCAAATCGATTTGGCCCCGACCCTGTTATCGCTTATCGGCGTTTCTGGCCGCTACCCCATGCTGGGGAAAGATCTGACCCGCATGCCAGAAGATTGGCCGGGGCGGGCGCTGATGCAGTACGACAAAAACTTTGCCTATATGCGCGGTCAGGATTTGGTGATCCTGCAACCGGAGCGCGACCCAGAAGGTTTTACCTATCAACCGGAAGATGGCAGCTTGCTGCCCAGTCAACAGCCCAAGAGTATGCAAAAAACCGCCTTGGCCTGGGCTTTGTGGGGAAGTCTTGCCTATCAGAAAGGATTATTCAGGCAGGAGTGATCACACCCAGGAGGAGAGGGTACTTTCCGCCCTGGGCTCGCTGGTGTGATGATAAAAGCTGTCTACATGGGATGCGATGGCACGATAAAAGCTGTCGGGGTGCCCGGCTTCCGGAGAAGCCGTTTTGCTCCCCAGCGGGTGCCTCGGTTCCTGTGGCTGGTTTTTTACTCTAAGGTCACTGCGGCTGAGGGCGCCTGCGGTTTTGGCGGGGCGTTTCAGCGGCCGGGGTAACGCCTGCTGTGATTGCTGCTCGGCGTCTTTATGCTGTTGCTGCTGATGTTGTTGCTGTTTCTCTTCTACCCGCTTTTGCAGCCTGGCCTGAACCTGGGGCTCGTCGGCAGTGCGTTCATTTTGCGGATTAAAGGCTCTCTCTTCGTGCCCCTTGGTCAACTGAGGTGGCGGCACTATGGGTGGGCGCTGCTGGTTTTCTACCCGCGCGCTGTCCGTCGCAACATTGCTCGTTGCTAAGGGCACTTGAGGGTAGTTGGTTACAACCAGCATGGCTCACTCCAAAAACAGGATGATTAAATAATAACCTCTCGTTTGAGCAGATTAAAGCCGGGAGAGCCAGTCTTTCACCCCGGTCACAAATTCGGATGGGTGAGAAAAGAACGGGGCATGGGACGCTTTGGCGAGCATCAGGTCCTCGCAGGCTCCGGCGGGGCTTGGCATGGCCGGCATGACCCGCTTGGGCACCAGCCCGTCGAGGCGTCCCCACACTCTCAACCAGGGTTGGCTCAGGGTTGCCAGCTCGGGGCGTAAATCCACGTCTTTTAACATGTTCAGCCCTTGATCCAACGCCACTTGCTGGGGCAGGGGGCGTGACAGCACCAGATCCCGCAGGCGCTTGATGTCTTCCCTTGCCGTTTCGCTGCCCATGGCCTGGATAGCGAGAAAGCGTTCTATGGTTTTGGGCAGATCTTTGCCAAGCTCTGCGCCGAATTGCGACAACACCTGGGGTGGAATGCCGGGCCAGCTTTCTTCCTCCCGCGCCATAAAACAGGGGGATGAGGCTATGGTCATCAGCGCCTCTACTCTTTGGGGATAACGCAGCGCGGCTCTGGTTGCCACAAGACCACCGAGGGACCAACCCGCAAGCACCATCTGCTCGGGCAGGGCCAGCATCAGGGTATCGACCCAGTCATCCAGAGTATCGCCAGACACAGTGCTATGGCCGAATCCCGGCAGGTCAGGGCAGTGCAGCCTATACTCGGGGAAGGCACCCATCAGGGGCGTAAACACCGCCGCGTTCATGCCCCAGCCGTGGAGAATGACCAGGTTTTTACCCGTGCCATGGGTGTCGATATGGATATGTGCCTGTGAACCTTGTGTCACTTGTGCCTCTAGTCAGGGATGATGCCATGGATGAAGTATCCGTGTGGCGCCGAGCATGGACGTATGTCGTTACCACCTTGGCCCAGAGTTTACCCAACCGCTGCCTGCTGTGCCACCAAACGGTCATTGACGGAACCGGTGTATGCAGCCTGTGCCTGCAACGCTGTCTGTATTGCGGCCCCGTGTGCCTGGGTTGTGGTCGCAGCCTGGTTAATGACGGCGCCTTTTGTGGTGCCTGCCGGGTGTTGGACGCGCTGCCCGTTATCGCGCCCTGCAGTTACCATCAGGGTCTGGGAGCCAGTATTGCTGCCATTAAATATCAGGGGCAATTTGCAGCGCTGGATGTATTGTGCCGTGCCCTGATGGCCAGAGTGACTCAACTGAAAGAGGAGGGCGAAATCCCCCCGGTCTCTTTACTCCTGCCAGTTCCCCTTCACCCCAAACGCCTTAAAACCCGTGGCTTTAATCAGGCCTATGAAATTGCTCTCTCGCTTTCAAAGCTCAGTGGGATTCCCCTGTGCGATGACCTGTTACAGCGACGGCGTGATACCCAGCCTCAGGCTGGTCTTACCGGTAAGGCACGGCGCAAGAATTTATTGGGCGCCTTTGAACTCACCGGCAACTGCCATCAGGGTTCAGTGGCCTTGGTGGACGATGTAGTCACCACCGGCAGCACGGCCAATGAAATCGCCGCCATGTTGCAACATCAGGGCGTCAGGGTTCAGGTGTGGTGTCTTGCCCGGGCGGAAGCCCCCGGGCTGCTGGACACGTTCGGTTAGCGGCTCATGGCTGCCGGTAACAGGTAGAGCGCATTGGCGTAGATTTTTTCGGTACCGAGCCAGATGTTGCGAAACAGCAGGTTATCTGTTGTTCCCACCACAACACCCTTACCCCTGGGTTCTGCCAGGAGGGTATTGCTCAGGCCGAATGCCCTTTGGTATTCGCCAGAGAGGTAGCCTGAGATCAGCGGGTTTTGTGGATAGCGTGCGGCGATAACGAAGGGCTCGCTGGTGTCGGATAACCCCAGAACTTCATTTTTCATCACGGCTACAGTGGCAGAGGGAATACCGAACGCCAGTGGATGAGCCGGATCCAGTTGCCAGTTGAGTATGGCACCACCAATGGCCTGGCGGGCGCGCAGGGCCTCTTTGTCATCAAAACCAAGCCCAGCCGTGGAAAACTGCTGCTTGTAGAACCCTTCCTCCAAAACCGTGTTTCTGAGCAGGTTGTGCTTATTGAGCCAAATGAGCGCCCGCTTCTGAGCCACAATGACGCCGCCCTGCTCGGCAAACTCACTGAGCTTGCGTCCAAGTGCGTCGTCCAGGTGATCATAATTTCCGTCTGCCAGCAGTATATGGCTGTAACGGTTAAGGCTAGTCCGTGCCAGTCTGTCTGAGTCCACCAGGGTTACGCCCTGTTTCAGCTCCAGATCCAAATAACGCCAGATTTCCCCCACCTCGGTGGCATCGGTGCCACGACCGCTGACCAATAAGGCATTCACTGGCTTGAGTGGAACAAAGTCACCACTGCCGAGATCAATGCCTTTGGCGGAAGCGAATGAGGCGACCGGGAACAGGCGGACCTCATATTGCCTGGCAAGGTTAGCAAGATAAGGCAGCAATACGTCCCGCGTCATTTGCTGCTGGGCTGTGCTTATCATCAGGGTGCCGGCGGCAAACGCACGGTCACTGGCAACGGGAGTAAAGGGTTTTACCGAGGCCCTGACGGCTATGCCATCCCGGTGAAGCTGCGCCAACAAAGAGGCTGCGCCGCTCTGTTGCCAGTCGATGAGCAGGGCTACCGTGTCTTCTGGCAGTGCCTGCTGCCCAAACGCTGGCGCACCTGTGCTGAGCTGGTTCCCGGCAGGCCGCATGTTCTCTGCGATGACCAGATTGAAGGCGCTGCCCAGATCCCAGGCGCTGACATCGTAGAAAGTGGGGTCTTCAAATCGGGTACGTCGTTCAAACAGGGCTTCTACCAATACAGATTGAGGTTGTTCGTTGGGAATAAACACACTATCAGCTGCGGCGAATATCTGTTTGCCTTCTTTCATATCCTGCGTCAGGTAGCGGTAAACCACGCCATGGTCACGAAGGAGTTCGGCCAATGTGAGCAGTCGCTGTCTGTCTCCCTGGGTCGAGATCAGCCGCCCCTGTTTTCCCACCCGGCCTTTGCCAGCGTAAAAATCGTGCTGAAAGTCGATGAGTTCCTGACGGAGTTGGTTAGCACCTTTGAGGGCCGCCACTGAAGTCGTGAACTGATTATCGATGGCCTCAGCCAGGCTGATGCCACCGTATTGCGAGTCCTGCACCTGACCACGGGCGCTGGCCTGCTCGAACAGTACCCCCACAGCGCCGTTGATGTCCGGATAGGTAGAGCCTTTGCCATAGAAGAAGTCATCGAATCCCTGCCGACTGAAATAGGCCTGCTGCTTGGCATCCAGTGCCTGGCGATAAAAGTTGGCTAACTTCTCAGTCAGTTGCTGGTTTCGTTGTTCTGTCAGTGGGTGAGTACGCTCGGGAACGCCGGGTTGGAAAAAGTAGCTTTGGTTGTGACCCATTTCGTGGAAGTCCCCCACATACTGGGGTTGCCACCTGTGGAGTAACGCGACCCGGCCGCGGCTCTCCGGATGACGTAAAAACAACCAGTCACGGTTGAGGTCGGCGAGAAAATGGTTATAGCGTCCGGCAGGCCAGTTTTGATTGTGCTCCTTGTGGTTTTCATCGGCCACAGGCACGGCTATCCCACGGTAGCTGTTGGACCAGTTGGCAAAACGGTCGAGTCCATCAGGGTTTTGGCTGGGGGTGATAAGCACCACACTCTGGCTGAGCAGCTCGGTAATCCAGCTCTCCTGGCTCATTGCCAAATGTTGCGCCACTGCCAAAGCGGCATGGGCTCCACTGGCTTCATCGCCATGAATTGAATAGGCCAGCCATATCACCAACATTGGCTGCGCTTTGCCCTGTTTGACCTGGGCCCTTTCGGCCAGAATCTCATCGAGCCTGGCCTGATTGGCCGGTGAGGTAATTACCGCTGTCAGTTGCCTGCGCCTTTCATGGCTGTAGCCCGTATCCTCCAGCGAGACTCTGGGATTATCGGCGGCCAGTTTTTCCAGGAAGCCATTCACCTGATCGTGTCTGATGTGCCACTCCCCCAGGGGATAGCCCAGATAGGCCTCCAAAGAGGCAGCGTGTGCAGTGAGGGGCAGCGAGAGGCAGATGCAGTAACAAAGTGCCCGGCCAAGGGAGGCGAAAATCGACAGAAATGACATGTTCTACTCGTTATTATCTTTTTGTATTGCTGAACAAATTAGCAGTTTGTTGATTCATTGACCACCAAGGCTTACCTATTCCGGATGGCGTACAGTGAGATCTAGTCGACAAAATTCCCGGGTGCCATATAAGCCGGGGCTACAATCTGGTTCCTATCCGGAGTATCATAGCCGGTAATTCTTAGTAATTTACTCAGGTTTCCCTGATGGAGCGCTCTACATGATTACCATTTCCGAAGCGGCTCAGGCCCACTTTGTGAAGCTGCTGGCCGATCAACCAGAAGGTACCAACATCCGCGTATTTGTGATTAGCCCAGGTACTGCCCAGGCGGAGTGTGGCGTGTCCTACTGCCCGCCAGATGCCGTGGAAGATGATGATATTGAACTGGAGTTCAACGGTTTCAATGCCATGGTTGATGAGAAAAGCGCTCCTTTCCTGGAAGATGCAAGCATAGATTTGGTGACTGATCAGTTGGGCTCACAGCTCACGCTCAAGGCGCCCAATGCCAAAATGCGCAAGGTGTCGGCTGATGCGTCTCTGGTTGAACGTATCGAATACGTCATTCAGGCTGAAATCAACCCGCAGCTGGCAAGCCACGGCGGTAACATTCTGCTGGTGGAAGTGACCGATGATGGCGTGGCCGTTATCCAGTTCGGTGGTGGTTGTAACGGCTGCTCCATGGTGGATGTCACCCTGAAAGATGGTATCGAGAAGCAACTGCTGGACATGTTCCCGGGAGAGCTGACCGAAGTGCGCGATGCCACTGAGCACCAACACGGCAGTCACTCTTATCAGTGATGCCTGAAAATAAAAAACGCGGCCCGATGGCCGCGTTTTTTATTGGGCTAACGGATAGCCCACATCCAAATTAACCCATTATTGGCCGCGTATCAGGCAACAAAGCCGTGGCGATAGCGCACAAAGTGCCAGCCCAGACTCAGGCTGCGGCACAACATAAAGCCGCCCATGGCGAGCCACAGTGCATGATTCCCCCAATCGGAAAATCCCCACCAGAGTGGAAAAAATACCCCGATGGTTGAGAGCAGCATGCTGTTTCTCATCACTCTTCCCTGGGTGGCACCGATATACACGCCATCGAACAGATAGGAGCCAAACGCCAGTAAGGGCATGGCTATCAGCCAGGGTAGAAAGCTATTGGCGAGCTGCTGAACAGCGGTTATATCGGTCATCACAGTCGTCAGCCACTCACCCCACAGGGCAAATCCACCGCTGAACAGGCAGGCAAAAACCGCCGACCAGGCAAATGCCAGTGCCACAGTACTATCGAGCGCGGCCGGGTCGCGACGCCCTATGGCGGCGCCGGTTTCGGCCTCGGCATAGTAGGCAATCCCATCCAGTGCGTAGGATGTCAGCATTAAAAAGTTAAGCAGTACCGCGTTGGCTGCCACTGTAGTGTCTCCCAGACCGGCGCCTTTGAAAGTCATAAAGGCAAAGGTGGCCTGCAGGCAAAGGCTGCGAAGAAAAATATCCCGGTTCAGTCTGAGCAGTTGGCCGAGATTCGCCAGAATGTCGTGCAGCAGCGGGGATGGGCAGGCAAGCGTTCGCCAGGCCTTGGCGGTAAAAAATGCAGCGATGGAAAAGGCGCAGATATCAGCCATAACGGACGCCAGGGCGGCCCCTTTAACACCCCAGCCAAAGCCAAACACAAACAGGAAATCCAGTGCGATATTGACCAGGTTGGCCAGGATCAGCTGCCACATGGCCACCTTGGGTTGTTGGCGGCCCAGAAGCCAGCCAAGCATGACCAGATTGGCCAGCGCCAGCGGCAGAGACCAGATGCGAATGGCAAAGTAGTCGCGGCAGTATTGCAGTACTTCTGCGCTGGCATCAGACCAGCCCAGCAGCGTATTGAGCAAGACTGGCTGGATCAGCAGTACCAATAGCCCGGCGCCGACCGCCAGTGTCAGCCCTTGCACAAGAATGCGTTTTTGGGCTTCACCATGGTTCCCCCCCCAGGCTTGGGCGGTCAGGCCCGTGGTGGCCATCCGCAGGAAACCCAGCAACCAGACGATTAGCGTGAACACGGTTGACCCCAGTGCAACCGCGCCCAAATAATAGGCCTCACTCTGGTGACCCATGATGGCGGTATCCACCAGACCGAGCAGCGGCACGGTAATATTGGACAGCATCATAGGCAGCGCCAAGGCCCACAGACGTTGATGGGCTGACCAGGTCAATGGGAAAAAATTCACAAGTTTAATCAGAGAGTTCCTCTAAATGCATAAAGTGTTGTTGTTCATATGTGGTTTGTTCTCCAGCCTGGCTCAGGCGGCTGTGGTGTTGCAGTATCACCATGTCTCTGAGACCTCGCCCCGGGTTACCAGTGTGACGCCCGCCGAATTTCGCAGCCATATGGAATTTTTAGCAAAAAATGGCTTTGAGGTTGTGCCTCTGACTGACCTGGTCACCCAGATAAAACGGGGTGAAACGCCGCCTTTGAGAGCGGTCGCCATCAGTTTTGATGATGGTTATCAGAACATTGCTGACAATGCCGTTCCCATCTTAAAGGAATATGGATTTCCCTACACATTGTTTGTCTCTATCGCCCCCATGATGGAGGGACATAAGGGGATGATGAGTGAAGCGACTCTGAAACAGTTGGCAGTCGAAGGCGCCGAGATTGCCAATCACAGTTACGATCACGGCCATCTGGTACGGCACTTGGAAGGGGAGGATGAAGCAGCCTGGCTCTTGCGTATCAAGACTCAACTTTTGCAAACCGAAGCCGCACTGACCCGTATTCGTGGTGAATCGACACAACCCATGTTGGCCTATCCCTTCGGCGAATATAACGCTGCGCTGCAGTCTTTGGTTGAGGAGCTTGGGATGGTGGCATTCGGCCAGCAGTCAGGTGCGCTTGGGCAGTACAGTTCCTTAACCGCCTTACCGAGATTTCCCGTGGGGGGGCGTTATGCGAGCCTGGAGACCCTGAAAGAAAAACTGTACAGCCTGCCCATGCCGGTGGCGACCATATCGCCTGCGGATCCCCTGTTATTGCAGGACTGGCAACCGCGCATGAAAGTGACCCTGGCGGAGGTGGCCGATATCAATAAAGCCGGGATGCGGTGCTTTTTACCCAATCAGGAGGCGGTTTCACCACGCTGGCTGGACGATGTCAGTTTTGAGGTGCAGGCGGACAAACCACTGCCGCCGGGGCGCTCACGTTACAACTGCACCGCACCATCCAAAACACAAAAAGGATTTTACTGGTTTTCCCAGGCCTGGCTCAGACCCAACCAAGATGGCAGCTGGCCAAAAGAGCCCTAATCTGATTTGAGCAAACTGAGCAGCTTGGGGGCAATCTTATCCAGATGGAGCTGCTCACAGACGGCGCCCAGCTCAACGGAGCTGCCCGGCATGCCCCACACCACAGAGCTGTCTTCATCCTGGGCTATGGTGTAGGCCCCCTGTTCCCGCATATGCAGCAGTCCCTGGGCGCCATCACGCCCCATGCCGGTGAGAATTACGCCCACGGCTGCCCTGCCTGCGACTTCCGCCACACTGTTAAACAACACATCCACAGAGGGCTTGTGGCGGTTCACCGGGTCTGTGTCCAAAATGGCGGTACGAAAGTGGGCACCCACCCGACGAATGACCAGATGGGCGTGACCCGGGGCGATATACACGTTGCCGACTTTTAATTGTTCATTACCAATGGCCTCAACCACTTGCATCTGCGAGTTAAGGTCCAGACGCTTGGCAAAGGAAGCACTGAAGGCGGCGGGTATGTGCTGTGCGATAACCACAGGCGGGAAGTTGGCCGGCAACATGGAAATGAGTCGTTGAATGGCTTCTGTGCCGCCGGTGGAGGCACCTATGGCAATTACGCGGTTTTTCAGCTTGCCGGGGCTCTCAGATTCAGGTGGTGGCGCAGACAGTGCCCTTACCCTGCTGACAGCGGCCTGGCGGACTTTTTCCAGCAGTTCATCCTGATAGTCGAGCAGTTTGTTGGTCAGGTCATGTTTGGGCTTACTGATAAAGTCCACGGCCCCAAGCGACAGGGCTTCCAAAGTAACGGCGGCACCCTTTTCTGTGAGTGTTGAAATCATGATGACGGGCATGGGGCGCAGCTTCATCAGGTTGCGCAAAAACGCGATGCCATCCATCCGGGGCATTTCAATATCCAGAGTTATCACATCCGGATTGAGCTCCTTAATCATGTCCCTTGCCTGATAGGGATCTTCGGCACAGCCCACCACATCGATGTCCTCTGCCTGCGCCAGCATATGGCTCAGCAACTGCCTGACCAGGGCAGAGTCATCGACGATGAGTACTCTTATCATTTTCTCTCCCCGTTGAGTCCCGAAATGCTGCCTGTTCTGGGTTTGTATATGGTCTGGCCAATGAGATCAAAGTCATCGGAAATCAGGTGCAGGGTTTCCGAATGGCCAATAAAGAGATACCCATCATCGCTGAGTAGCTGTCTGAATTTCTGAATGATTTTTTTCTTTGTCGGATTATCGAAATAAATGAGTACATTACGGCAAAAAATGGCATCGAAGGGCCCTTGCATAGGCCAGCTTTCCAACAGGTTAAGCTGGCGAAAAAACACCAGATCCCGCACCGAGTCCTTCACTTTGGCCATGCCGCCCTGAGCCGTGAAATACTGTTCTGCCAGTGTTGGAGGCAGATTTTCGAGGGTTTCTGGAGGGTAGATCCCCGCCTCGGCCTTGGTTAATACATTCGTGTCCAAATCGGTCGCCAGAATTTTCAAATCCCACTGAGAGCGTGGAAAAAAGGGCTCCAAGGTCATGGCAAGAGAGTAGGGCTCTTCACCGGTTGAGCAGGCCGACGACCAGACCCGCAGACGACGACTGCGCCTTTGCCGCCATTTGGGTACCAGATGATCCCGCAAATAGTGAAAGTGGTGCTTTTCACGAAAGAAGGCGGTGAGATTAGTGGTCAGGGCGTTGATAAAGTGGCCCATCTCATCGGGCTCCTGTTGCAGGTAGCCACAGTATTCGAAGAAGGAGCGTATCCGAAGGGCGCGCAGGCGACGGCAAAGGCGGGAATACACCATATGGCGCTTCCGCTCAGGTAAGACAATGCCTGTTTGGTTGTAGGCCAGCTCCCGAATGAACTCAAAATCCCTTTGAGTCATCGGAAACTCCCGTTCGGATGTGAATTCCAAAGCGCCTCCTTTGGCCCCGAAAGCATCTCTGACAACAAGGGGCTCTGACGAGCCCCTTGTTGTCGGTCAGGTCAGAACTCGTGCCATTCTTCTTTACTGGCTTTAAATTTGGTCGGCCGCTTTTCGCCGCCAGCGACCAGTGCCAAAGGTGCCGCTGAGGATGCCTGTACGTCGGTTCTGAAGAACCCGAGTTGACGTCGCATATTGCGGGCCTGTTCGGCCATGGCATCACCGGCGGCGGAGACTTCTTCCACCAGTGCGGCGTTTTGCTGGGTCATCTCGTCCATTTGAGACACTGCTTTGTTCACTTCCTGGATACCCGATGCCTGCTGTTCGGCTGCGACACTGATTTCATTAATCATCTCAGCCACCTTGGATACGGCGTGCACGATTTCCTGCAGGGTGTTGCCGGACTGGTTCACCAGCGAGGTACCGTCATTGACCTTATTCACGCTGTCGCGAATAAGTTCTTTGATTTCCTTGGCCGCCCCCGCTGAGCGTTGGGCGAGATTGCGCACCTCACCAGCCACCACGGCAAAGCCTCGGCCCTGTTCACCTGCGCGGGCGGCTTCTACTGCCGCATTCAGTGCCAACAGGTTGGTTTGGAAGGCGATTTCGTCGATAACACCTATGATGTCAGCAATTCGCTTACTGGATTCGTTAATGGCCTCCATGGCGGTGACCGCCTGTTTGACCACCTTGCCGCCATGATCTGCCTTGGTGGAGGCCTCTTTGGCGAGGGTGTTGGCCAGGGTGGCGTTTTCGGCGCTCTGTTTTACGGTGGCCGTCATCTGCTCCATGCTGGAGGCGGTTTCTTCCAGTGACGCGGCTTGTTCCTCGGTGCGCTGGCTCAGGTCGGCATTACCCTGAGCAATTTCTTCGGCGCCCGAGGTGACGGTATTGGCTGATTCACTGATGCCGCCAAGGACTTCAGTCAGACGGCTGACGGTGGCATTGGCGTCGGCCTTGAGCTTGCCGAACTGTCCCTGATACTCGCCATTAATCTTGCGGGTTAAGTCACCCTTAGCCAAACCATCAAACATATCAACGACATCGGAAATAACGTTATCGGCAATGCCGACAAGGCTGTTGAGGCCGTTGGAGAGATTGAGGAAGAAACCTTCTTTATCATGGGTGGCGATGCGCTGCGACAAATCGCCGGAGCTTGCGGCTGCGATGATGCCATCAATCTCATGCTCGATGGCCGTTTCGGCGGTGCGGTCTGCCCACTCAACTACAGTCCCGATACGGGTGCCATCGGTGTCGTTAATAGGGTTGGCGATGATCCGGAAGGTGCGACCACCGACTTTAAGTTGGCTGGTGTAAGTGCTGGTGAGGTTGGCCAGCAGGTTTCGTTGGTGAGCAGGGTTTTTATGGAACACATCTATATTTGCACCCATCAGCTTATTGCTGTTGAAATTGGGTAAGTCCCTGACAATGTCGGATTGGGCAATGCTGAACATTTTTTTAACTGCATCATTGAGATAGATGATATTGCAGTCTGCATCCGCCACCATGGTGTTTGACGATACATTGTCCAGCGCCTGACGGATACGGGCATTTTCGGCAGCGAGAGCCCGTTCTTTCTCTTCCCGGGCCAATTGCGCAGTAATGTCGCTCCACTCCACCACGGTGCCTGTGCGTTTGCCATTATCGAATACAGGAGTGGCAATCAGGTCGAAGGTTAAGCCTGCTACCTTGATACGGGCCTTGTAAGAGCTGGTGAGTTTGGCCAGCAGCTGGCGCTGATGCTCGGGGTGTTTGTGGAAGATATCTATGTTGGTGCCCATCAGGGTGGAAACATCAAATCGGTTGATGGATTCACGCAGTTTTTCCTCATTGCCGGTCAACATGGCTTTGAGGGAGTGGTTGAAGTAAATGATGTTGTTATTTTCATCGGCCATCATCACGTTAGCCTGACAAACATCCAGCGCCTGCTTGATGCGGTTGGTTTCGCGGATCAGTTTTTCTTCAGCTTGCTGCCGCGCCAGGGATTCGGTCAGGTCCTGCCATTCCACCACGGTTGCGATTCGTTGATGCTGCTCATCGAACACGGGTGAGGCAATCAGGCTGAAGGTCCGGGTACCGACTTTGATTTTGGCGGAGTAGGTGGACTTTAATCCGGCTATCAGACGACGTTGATGGGATGGCTCGCGGTGGAAGCTGTCCATGTTGGCACCCTGCAGGCGACTCACATCAAAGTTGGGTAGTTCTTTGCGAATATCCGCTTCGGCATCGCTCAGTGTGGTGCGCAGTGAGTCGTTAAAGTAGAGGATTTCCCCGTTGGGATCCGCCAGCATTACGTTTGCCTGGCAGATGTCCAGTGCTTTGAGGGTGGCCCGGCCTTTTTGCTGCTCGTCCCAGAAGCTGGCAAATTCTTCAGAGAACTCCTGCCAGCCAGGGATATCGTAACTGCCAAGTTTGGGTCTGGTATGGCTTCGCAGCGCCTGACGTATTTCTGCCAGCGCTTCAGCAACCCTCGGGCCGCCCTGACTTAAA
The DNA here is from genome assembly GCF_019457615.1 of Shewanella zhangzhouensis. Lineage (NCBI taxonomy): Bacteria > Pseudomonadati > Pseudomonadota > Gammaproteobacteria > Alteromonadales > Shewanellaceae > Shewanella > Shewanella zhangzhouensis. The sequence goes on along the minus strand of NZ_CP080414.1, from coordinate 4,319,400 downwards.
CCAATACCCAGTACAATCAGCGCAACAACCAGGGCGGCACTGACCATGTTACCGGATTGCCCCATCAGGCTGAGTACCAAAGAAACGGCAACTATCACCATGCCGCCCAAGGTAAATGGGGCTGGCCCCATCAGCTTTTTATTGCCTGCGTCCATGTTGATTCCTCTTGCTTTAGTGTCCATTTCAGGCAGTCATTACCTGAGCTTGTTGTTCGAGATTGCCGATGATCCGATTCAGTGTCTCGGGATCCGGTAAGATGGCGGAGCCAAGTAACCGGTTGATCTCAAGCAGAATGACCATCTTGTCCTGCACATTTGCCAGCCCCTTGATGAACCGCAGGTCGGTGCCGTGACCAAAGTCAGGGGCCTGGCGGATTTCTTCTTCTTCGATGCTGAACACGTCTGATACGGCATCTACCACTATGCCTATCACCTTTTGTGTTTCATCCATGGTTACCTTGACCACTATCACCACGGTGGTAGCGCCATATTCCAGAGTTTTTATCCCAAACTTTTGCCGCAGATCTATGATGGGGACTATGGTGCCCCGCAGGTTGATGACGCCTTTGACATAGTCGGGGGCGTTTGGCAGCACAGTGGTGGGCTCCCAGCCGCGGATTTCCTGAACGGAGAGAATGTCCACGCCGTACTCCTCATTGGCCATGATGAAGCTCAGATACTGTTGATTACCTTGCTTGACCTGTTCGATGGAAATGTCAGCCATATCGAGTCTTCCTTTTTACGCGGCGTGTTCATTGCTGCTGCCAATACCGGCCAACTTGACCAGTCCGGCAACGTCTATGATGAGTGCGACTGTGCCATCGCCCAGTATGGTGGCGCCCGAAATGCCCGGAATACGGGTGTAGTTTTCCTCCAGGCTTTTGATCACAACCTGTTGTTGCGCCAGCAGTTCATCCACCAGCAGGCCGGTTTTTTCATTGTTGTGATCCACTACCATCACCAGGCCATCTTTGATTTCCCGCGCATCGGCGTCGTGGTTGAACTCCCGGTACATCTTGATTACCGGTAAATATTCGTCCCGCAGACGGATAAGCTCATGGCCATCGGACAGCCGATTGATGCGGTTGGTGGGCACCTGCAAGGATTCGTAGATGGACACCAGCGGCACCACGTATATGTGCTTGCCGATGCGGATAAGCTGGCCGTCGAGAATAGCCAGTGTCAGGGGTAGCCGAATGGTAAAGCGGCTGCCTTTGCCCGCCTCGGACTTCAGTTCGATGGAGCCGTTGAGTTCGTGAATATTGCGTTTGACCACATCCATACCCACGCCACGCCCGGAGAGATCTGACACCGCATCGGCGGTGGAAAAGCCTGGCTTGAATATCAGCTGGTGGATGGCCTCTTCCGATAATTCTTCATCGGGCCCGACTATTCCTTTTTGGCGGGCTTTTTCGAGGATTTTGCGGGTATTGAGTCCGGCGCCATCGTCCACTATTTCGATGATGATGCAACCGCCCTGATGGTAAGCATTGAGCATAATGGTGCCGGTTTCAGACTTACCCTGTGCCAGCCTGAGCTCGGGGGATTCCAACCCATGGTCGAGAGAATTTCGTACCAGATGGACCATGGGATCGACAATCTTTTCCAGTACGGTTTTATCCAGCTCTGTGTCTTCACCTTTGAGGATAAGCTCTACTTTCTTACCCAACTGCTGACCTATGTCTCTGACCAAGCGGGGGAAGCGGTTAAAAGCAAAACTGATGGGCAGCATGCGAATCTGCATGACGCTTTCCTGCAAATCCCGGGTATGGGAAGCCAGCTGCTCAAGCCCCTGTTGCAGCAGTAACAGCGACTCCTGGTTGATTTCGTCCTGTTGGCCTATCTGGCCCAGCATGGCCTGAGTGATCACCAGCTCGCCCACCATATTGATGAGCATATCGATTTTTTCTGTGCTGACCCTGATGGAGCTGCTTTCTCCACTCTTGGCGGCAACCGCGTTTTGTTTTTGGCTGGCTGCGGCTTTGTCTGTGGAGAGGGTCTGTACCTCCGGTGCCAGCGCAATGACCTCAGGGGCTGCTGCAGGCGCGTCAATTTCGGCTTGCGGTGATGGCGACAGCATCTCTGTGGGGGCATCTGCCGAAGGTACCGCTTCCATTTGTTGGTAACTGATTTCGCACTCATCTTCGACCCATTCGAACACTTCTTTGAGTTTTTCCAGTGGCTCGTCTGTGGTCAATCTTAAGCGCCAGTGCAGGTAGCAGGCTTCGGGATCAAAGTCGTCCCATGAGGGCAAGGAAACCGGCAGGAGTTCGGTCGTCAGTGTGCCCTTGGAGGCGAGCTCAGCAAACATCAGCATGGGATCGTTGCCGCAGCGCATAATGTCGGCGCCAGCCTTGAAATCAATTTGCCAGCACAGTGCTTTTGAGTCGGAGCCTGATAGTGCCTGAGGGGATGAAACCGATTGCGTTTGGCTTGGTTGATTGGACAGGGTGTGATTCAGCCGCAACTCAAGCTCGGATAATTTGGGGTCATTGAATTCGGCTTGGCTCATCAGGGCTTCGAACATGCCCCTGAGCAAATCCACCGACAACAGCAGCATGTCAACGTGGTCAGGCTGCATCTGCCTTCGTCCGTCGCGGATTTCGTCAAGCAGAGTTTCAAGCAGATGCGTGTAGTTGGCCACCTGCATAAAACCGAAGGTGGCACTGCCGCCCTTGATGGAGTGTGCTGCCCTGAAGATAGTGTTTATGGTCTCTGGGTCCGGCGCGGCCACGTCCAGCTTCAGCAGCTCAGACTCCATAATCGCCAGGCCTTCGATACTTTCCTCGAAGAACACCTGGCTGAATTGGCTAAGATCTATGTCCATTCCCTAGTCTCTCTGCGGGTTATCCCAACACTTTGCGCACCGTGGCCAGCAATTGTTCCGGATTGAAGGGTTTCACAATCCAACCTGTAGCACCTGCTGCCCGCCCTTCCTGCTTTTTATCGCCACCGGATTCTGTAGTCAGCATCAGCAGTGGGGTGAATTTGTAAGCAGGTAGGGTTCGCAGGTTACGGATAAGGGTGATGCCGTCCATCACGGGCATATTCACATCCGATATAACCAGGTCGTACTGGCCGGCCTGCGCCGCTTTCAAGGCTTCATCGCCATTGCACGCCTCGGTGACATCAAATCCGGCGGTTTTCAGCGTAAACCCCACCATTTGTCTCATTGAGGCCGAATCATCAACGGCAAGAATCTTCTTCATAGGTTGTTGTCCTTTTACGCTTGGCTGGTTATTCCCGGAAGTTGCATACCCATCTGCTTGAACTGAGCGACAAGTTCTGTAGTTATTCCTTTCCAGTTCAGTGGGATACTACTGTTTACACAATGGGACTGCAGGCACAGCAGCAGTTGCAGGCCAGCAGTGTCTGCCTTGATTAGCCTGGCGGCATTCAGGGTGACAGGTCTGCCCTGATGCAGCAGATCGGCTAACTGACTGTAGATAGGCTGGATGTTGCGGATGGTCAGCTCGCTTCCGAGCTCTACTGTGTTTTCTGACATTGAGGCATCCCTTGAGTGCTGGACCTGAGTTCCTTTACACACAAAAGATAGACGCCATTTTGGACTGTCGCCTCATTTACAAGGATTTTTTCTTTTGGAATGGCGTTTGATGCTAAAGGGGCAACAGCAAGGGCAAAACCGGTGTTTTGCCCGGGTTTATTGGAGGGTCAGTATTGATGACGAATAAGGCGCATATCAGAAATCAGCGCCTGATTCCGTATTTGAGGAATGGATTGGCCATCGCTCTTGGGTTTGAATACGGCGTACCTTTCACCTTTGGGTGAAATCACAACGATGGAGGCACTGTGGTCGACCTGATAGTCGGGGCCATCACCCACCATGGTGTACACCATGCCCAGAGATCGGGTAAGGGAATACAACTCGCTGTGCTCTCCGGTGACGGCGAGAAATTCCGGATGGAAAAAGGCCGCATATTGGGCCAGCCTGGTTGGCGTGTCCCGCGCCGGGTCTACAGAGAGAAAAATCACCTGCAGCGAGTTTTCCTGATTCAGTTCAGGATAAGCCGCCGCCAGCTTTGACATGGTCGTTGGACAGATGTCTGGGCAAGAGGTGTAACCCAGAAAAATCAGGCTCCACTTACCAATGAGCCTTTGATTGTCAAAGGTTTGTCCCTGCTGATCGACCAGTTTAAAAGGGGGTAACGGCTTGGGCGCTGGAAACAGATAACCCGTGTCCAGTGTGGGTGGCGTCTGGTTATCACTGGAGTTGCCCGAGTTTATCAGCAGTGTCAGACCGCCCATCCCCACCAGGAAGAAGACGGCCATCATCCAGGATTTTTTCATGCATGCCCCTTATATGTAGTGGTCAATCAACAGCAGGATAAACAGCAGCATCAGGTGATAGATAGAAAAGCGGAACACGTCCATCGCCATGCCTGGGGTCTCATGATACTTAAGCTGCCATGCCTTATAGATAAAGCCGATACTCAGTAAGGTTGAACCCAGCAAATACAAGGCCCCACTCATGCCAACCAACACGGGTAGCAGGCAGGCCAATGCAAGCAATACAGTGTAAAGAAAGATACAGGTCTTGGTAAATTCCACGCCGTGGGTCACGGGCAGCATGGGAATATCGACCTTGGCGTAGTCAGCTTTGCGATGTATTGCCAGCGCCCAAAAGTGGGGTGGTGTCCAGGCGAAGATAATAATCACCAGCAGCAACCCATGGCCGTGGAAATCATTGGTCACCGCTGTCCAGCCCAGTAAGGGGGGCATGGCTCCGGCGAGTCCGCCAATCACAATGTTTTGTGGCGTCGCACGCTTGAGGTAGGCGGTATAGACCACGGCATAGCCAAGCAGGCTCGCCAGTGTCAGCCAGGCCGTGAGTGGATTGACCAACCAGTAGAGGCAGACAAAACCAATCAGTGCCAGCAGGGCGGCAAAGGTAGCGGCGTGGCTGACGGGCACCTTGCCTTTGGGTAGAGGGCGATTATAGGTGCGTGCCATCAGACCATCGATACGCCGGTCAATGAGGTGGTTCATCGCGGCTGCGGCGCCTGCCATCATGGCAATGCCCAGCATTCCGGCAATCAATGGCTGCAGTGGTACCGCGCCCGGCAATGCCAGGCACATGCCCACAAGCACTGTCAGCAGCATCAAGGCAACCACCTTGGGTTTGGTCATTTCCAAATAGGCGCGCCATGGTAAACGGGACAGGCCTGATACGGGGGTAATGGAGAGAGATTTGGCCATAACAGCTCCTTTTTCAGGCTTTGCGCCACAGTGCGTAATTAATAAAGACCAGTGTGACCAGCAAAAATGCGGCCCCCAGATTGTGGGCAACGGCAATGGCCAGTGGGAGATGAAGCACTACGTTGGAAATCCCCAGGCCAATTTGCAGCACCAAAAAACCTGCCAGTACCCAACCGGCATGGCGAAGCACCTTGCTATGGGCCCGGCTTATCATGCGAAACGCCAACAGCCCCAGCAGAGCCGCAGTAATCATGGCACCAAAGCGATGCGCGATATGTATGGTCATGCGGGCGTGGTAGTCCAGCACACCAAATTCAAAGCTGGGGTGCGTACCCTGGAAGGGTGAGAAGGCATCGGCAATTTTCAGATTGGTTGTCCAATCGCCCTCGCAAAACGGTAACTCTGTGCAGGCGAGGGCCGCATAGTTGGACGAGGTCCAGCCCCCCAGGAGGATCTGCGCAACCAATACCCCAACACAGGCCAGTGCCAGTCGCTGATACTGACGCATGCCCGGATCTCCGCCGGGGATGCGGAAACCACTGGTACGCAAATACAGCAAGGTCAGCAGCGACAGCAGGGTAAAACCGCCAAGCAAATGAGACATAACCACCACGGGCATCAGCTTCATGGTGACAGTCCAGGCGCCCAGTGCGCCCTGGAACAATATGAGCAGCAGAATAAATATCGGCAGTTTGCGCGGTGCTTCTTTCAACCTGTAACAGGCTATCAGCACCAAGATCACCAGCAAGCCCAGGCTGCTGGCAATGTATCTGTGGATCATTTCCGGCCAGGCTTTGGTGGGATCAATCGTATGGTCTGGAAACAGCGACTCGGCTTTGGCCAGCTCATGGGCCGCAGAGGGGACTTTAAAGTGACCATAGCAGCCGGGCCAGTCGGGGCAACCCAGGCCGGCATCCGACAGGCGGGTATAAGCCCCCAGTAAAATCACCATCAGGGTGCAGGCGAGGGTGAGTTTGAGCAGGTTTCTCAGTGTCATCAGCCAACCCTCGATAATTTAAGCAGTTTACGCAGGTCGGCCAACATGGCTTTGCCTTGGGAGATATTCGCTTCTTGTCCACTGACCGAGGGATAGCGCATCACCAGGGTGCCCATGGGGTCGACCAGAATAAATTCCTGGGATGCCAGTAAGGGGTTCAGTGCCATTGGCAGTGAGGCTGTGGGTAACTCAGCGCCGTCGAGGGCTGTGATGTCGCTCGAGTCAGACACCAGCACCAGGGGAGTGACCCGGCTTCGCTCAGCGCCAAGCGCTGTGTGGCTTTGATGAATGACATAGAGCCTGTCTTTACACATTTGATCGCAGGTTTGGGGCATCAGATAAAGAATTTGCCATCGTTGTGGTGCCGGGTTGGTGGCGCCCAGGCTTTGGTAACTGGTTTCCTCGGTGAAGAGTTGCCCCTGATTGGTCACCCCTTCGTTGTACCAGTGTTGGCTGAGGACGAGCTTCGCCAGCGCGACTGGCAGTATGAAAGCCAGCAACAGCAGAAGCAGGGGGCGCGCACTGAATTTTTGGGAGTTCATGTCTCTCTCCTCTTACATTTATGAATGATTAATCCCTTAACTCGTTCTGTTTCTTCCTTGACTTCACAACATAAAAAATCACCAGCAGTGCCAATGCTGCCGCCAGGGAAAACCACTGTGCCGCGTAGCCCAGATGTTTTTCCGGTGGCATATTGACCGGCATCCAGCGCCTGGGTAAGGGCCTGCCCGGCAGGCTGTCTGGCTGTAGCACCAGGTCAATAACCTCAAGCTGCAATTGAGCCGCAAGCGCGGGTATGTTGAGCGCCTGAATGCGCATTGGATCGCCCGCTTCGGCGGCCAGATCATCACTCAGCGGATTCAGTTTGCGCCGATAAATCCGGCCCTTTACGCTCAGCTGACCATCAATTGGCTCAATTTGTGGCAGCGTTGCTCTGTCGCGGCCCGCAGCCACAAACCCCAACTCCACCAACAACACACTTTGAAATCCATTCACCCGCAGCAGGCGAAACGCCTTGTATCCCACCTGGCCATCCAGCACCTGATTATCCAGCAGCACCGTTATCCCGGGGATAAACTCCCCGGTCACCTCCAGTCGGTAACCTTCGAGGTCGTCCGAATTGGCTTGCCTTGCCAGCAAACTGTCCATCGATAAGGGGGAGGCCTGATGGTGTTCTGCCAATGACGCCAGCAACTCACGCTTTTCCTCTGCCCGTTCGAGTTGCCAAAATCCCAACTTGACGAGCACAGCAAACAGCACCAGAGTGAATAACATCAGCAACTTGCCGGCATATCCCGGCCTGGTACCCGGAGAATCCATGACTGCTTTTGTTTTTAAATCTGTGCTGGTATTGCTGCTGATTTTTATCATCTTCAATCTCGGCCGCGCCCTTTACATCATGGTCAAGGGGGATGGCAGTGTCCCCATGAGCCGCTATTTGGGTCGCCGTGTCGCCCTGTCTGCCCTGGTCATACTCTTGCTGCTGGTGGCTCTGGCGCTGGGGTGGATAACACCTCACCCCAGGCCTTACTGAACCTAAAGTACGTAAACAAACACAAACAGGCAGAGCCAAACCACATCCACAAAGTGCCAGTACCAGCTGCCAGCCTGAAACGCGAACTGGTTATCGTGGCTGAAATGGCCCTTAAGCACCCTGAAAAACAACACCAGCAGGAAGATAGTGCCGAGGGTAACGTGCAGGCCGTGGAAGCCTGTGAGCAAAAAGAAGGTGTTGCCATATACACCGGACGCCAGGGTGAGCCCCATTTCGGTGTAGGCATGGATATACTCTTCAACCTGCAGCGACAGGAAGCCCAATCCCAATAAAATGGTGAACCCGAGCCAGAGTGTCAGCGCCGTGCGTTTACCCTTCTCAAGCCCCATATGGGCAAAGTGCAGGGTAAAGGAGGAGGTGAGCAGCAGGATGGTGTTGATCAGCGGCAGACCCGTCCAGCCCATGGCCTGGGTTTTGGTGCCGTCAGGGGTGGTTTCCAGTGGCCACACGGCCTCAAACGCCGGCCAAAGTACTTCGTGTGTCATGGCGTTGTTGGAAGCACCGCCAAGCCAGGGCACTGCTATGGTGCGAGCGTAGAGAAGCGCGCCAAAGAAGGCCGCAAAGAACATGACCTCAGAAAAGATGAACCAGCTCATCCCCTGACGGAAGGACCTGTCCATCTGGCTTGAGTAAAGTCCCGACATGGACTCATCAATCACATTTCTGAACCAGCCAACCATCATGAACAGAATGACGGCAACACCGGCGAGCAGAATGTATCCGGCGCCGCTGCCACCCGATTTAAGCTGATGTACAAAATTACCCGCGCCGTAGGCAATCAAAAACAGGCCAATAGCGCCGATAATGGGCCAGCCACTCTGGCTGGGAACATAGTAGTTTTGATGCTTGCTTGTCATTTCATGGCTCCCGCCTGCAGGGCACCGGCCAGATCCTTGTCTGTGATGTCATACAGGGTGTAAGAGAGGGTCAGGGTATGGATAGACTCAGGCAAATCCGGATCCACAAAGAAAATCAGTGGCAAATTGGCACTGTCTTTTCCTGCCAACACCTGTTGGTTAAAGCAAAAACACTCAGTCTTATTGAAATAAGCGGCGCCCTGTCCGGGGGATACCGAAGGAATAGCCTGGCCAACCAGAGCATTTGACGACAGGTTGTGTGCCAGAAAATCGGTGCGTACCAGCTGCCCTGGATGTACTTCCATGCGCTTAACCGCCGGGCCAAATTCCCATGGCATCCCGGGTTGCACCTGCGCCATAAACTCCACGGTCACAGTTCTGGCTTCGTCTACCTGCATCTGGCTGTATTGCGCGGCTTCGGAACTGGTTTTGCCGTTAATCCCCAATTGTTCGCACAGCACGTCGTAAAGGGGGACAAGGGCGAAACCAAAACCGAACATTCCAACGCAGCCAAGGCAGAGTCCGATTATCAGCTTTCGGTGAGAAACCCCGGGCGCCGTCATCTTATTTCACCTCGGGAGGAGTGCTGAACGAGTGGTAGGGGGCAGGACTTGGCAGCGTCCACTCCAAACCCTCTGAGCCTTCCCATGGCTTGGCCGGAGCACGTTCGCCGCCGCGGATACACTTGATAACCACCGCGAGGAAGATGAGCTGCGACAGACCAAAGGCAAAGCCGCCTATGGAGACTATCTGGTTTACGTCAGCGAATTGAATCGCATAGTCCGGAATTCGCCTTGGCATACCCGCGAGGCCAAGAAAGTGCATCGGGAAAAACAGCACGTTCACTGAAATCACCGAACACCAGAAGTGCAGCTTGCCGAGCTTTTCGTCATACATGTGCCCGGTCCACTTGGGTAACCAGTAATAGGCCGCCGCCATAATCGAGAAAATGGCGCCGGACACCAGCACGTAGTGGAAGTGTGCAACCACAAAGTAGGTATCGTGGTATTGGAAGTCCACTGGCGTGATGGCAAGCATCAATCCCGAGAAACCGCCAATGGTAAAGAGGATGATAAAGGCAATGGCAAACAACATGGGTGTTTCAAAGGTCATGGAACCACGCCACATGGTCGCGACCCAGTTAAACACCTTCACCCCCGTGGGTACCGCAATCAACATGGTGCAGTACATAAAGAAGAGCTCGGCAAACACCGGCATCCCAGTGGTGAACATATGGTGTGCCCACACCAGAAACGACAGGATGGCGATGCTGGCCGTGGCGTAAACCATGGAGGCATAACCGAAGAGCTTTTTACGGCTGAATGCCGGCACTATCGCCGAGATGATCCCAAATGAAGGCAGGATCATGATGTACACCTCGGGGTGACCGAAGAACCAGAAGATATGCTGGAACATCACAGGGTCACCGCCACCTGCGGCATCAAAGAAACTGGTACCGAAGTATTTGTCGGTGAGCACCATGGTAACAACCCCGGCCAGCACTGGCATCACGGCAATCAGCAGGAATGCGGTGATAAGCCAGGTCCAGACAAACAGAGGCAGTTTCATCCAGGTCATACCGGGGGCGCGCAGGTTGACTATGGTCACTATCACGTTGATGGCACCCATGATGGAGCTGATCCCCATGATGTGAACCGAAAACACAAACAGTGCTGTACTGTCGGGGCTGTAGGTGGTGGACAGAGGGGCGTAAAACGTCCAGCCGAAGTTGGGTGCACCGCCTTCCATAAACAGCGAGCTGAGCAAGATGAGGAAGGCAAAGGGCAAAATCCAGAAACTCCAGTTGTTCATCCTGGGCAATGCCATATCTGGTGCCCCAATCATCATGGGGATCAGCCAGTTAGCCAACCCGGTAAAGGCTGGCATAACGGCACCAAACACCATGATAAGGCCGTGTACCGTGGTCATCTGGTTAAAGAAGTTAGGCTCAACCAGTTGTAATCCAGGCTGGAACAACTCGGCACGGATCACCATGGCCATGGCGCCACCGGTCAGGAACATAATAAAACTGAACCAAAGGTAGAGTGTGCCTATATCCTTGTGATTGGTTGTTAATATCCAGCGCATTATGCCCTTGGCCGGGCCATGATGGTGTTCGTCATGGACGCCCTGATGGGTATCGTGGGTCGTGGTTGTCATTATCGTTCCCCTACTTTCCATGATTGTTTACGTCGGTGGCCTGAACGTTATCGCCGGTGTTGTTATCCCAGGCGTTACGTTCATAGGTCACCACCGCAGCAATGTCCCTGGCAGACAACATTGAGCCAAAAGCCTGCATCGCGGTCCCGGCTTTGCCGTGAATGACTATGTCGAGGTGATTGGCGATGGGGCCGGTAGCGATTGGGCTTCCCTTGAGGGCGGGAAACGCACCGGGCAAACCGGCACCATTGGCTTGGTGACACGCCGCGCAAGAAGCCATGTACACTTGCTCACCACGGGCCATCAAAGCGTCCATCGACATGGGCTCGTCGGATGAAGGCTCGTCGGCAGTAGGTTCGGCAACTGGAGGAGCTTCGGTCGATGTCACGGCTGCACTGACGGGTGTCGCTTGGTCAGCTCCCTGCATCTCGGTCTGGGCTGCGGGAGCGCCGTTACTGCCATGGGCGTTAACATCAGAGGCCTGCACTGTGTCACCTGTATTGTTGCCCCATGCATTACGCTCATAGGTCACAACAGCGGCAATCTCTGTGGCAGACAACTGCTTGTTGAATGCCTGCATGGCTGTGCCGGCTTTGCCGTTGATAACGATGTCGAGATGCTTGTCGACAGGACCCATGGCAATGGCACTGTCCTTAAGGGCGGGGAATACGCCGGGCAGGCCCATACCATTGGGTTGGTGGCAGGCGGCGCAGCTGGCCATGTACACCTTTTCACCCTGCGCCATCAGTTCTTCCATGGAAAGGGTTTGGTTCAATGCCGCAGCGGCTTGGGCAGCGGCGTTGCTTGCCAGTTGCTTCTGGTTTTCAACCCAGGCGTCAAACTCTGCTTCGGGCAATACCTCAACCACTATGGGCATAAAACCGTGGTCTTTACCGCACAGTTCGGCACATTGGCCGCGGTAAATGCCGGGTTTATCTATCCGGGTCCAGGCCTCGTTGATAAAGCCCGGATTGGCATCTTTTTTTACGGCAAATGCAGGCACCCACCAGGAGTGAATGACATCGTCGGAAGTCATCAAAAAGCGAACCTTACGGTTGGTGGGCAGCACCAGATGCTTATCCACTTCCAGCAAGTAGTGATCGCCTTTTGCTTCGGCGCCTTCTATTTGACTTCTGGGGGTCGCCAGGATGCTGTAAAAGCCGAAGTCGTGGTCGAAGTAATCGTAATGCCACTTCCATTGGGAGCCGGTGACCTTGATGGTCAAGTCGGCGTTGGAGGGATCTTCCATGGCGATGAGGGTCTTGGTTGCCGGAATAGCCATGGCAATCAGGATCAGAAAGGGCACCAGAGTCCACGCGATTTCGACCTTGGTACTTTCGTGAAATTGGGCGGCAACGGCCCCTTTGGATTTGCGGTGGTTTATCATGGCGTAAATCATGGCGCCAAAAACCACTACACCTATGGCACAGCAGATGTACAGGATAGTCATGTGCAGGCCATAGACCCTGCCACTTATCTCAGTAACACCTTGTGTCATGTTGAGCGGCATATCAGCCGCAAGGATGGGCGGGGCCATAAAAGCCGCCGCGAAACAATACAACCATTGCTTCACAAGACATCTCCTCTGTCAATTGCATCAAGCAACTACAAAGAAGAGTCACACAGTAAGTCTCTGCTCTATGCAAACTCTTCGGTTCCCACAAAAAGCAACGATGACTTCAAAGTGCGTTGGCGGTTGGTATCTTATTTAATGAACTACAGCTTTGTTCACCACACTTGCACCTACAGCTGAATATATCGGTCAAATACACAATATCCATGGCGCAAGCCTCAGATACTGCGACGACATAATCGCCCGGATATAACAAACAAATCGTTGTTAACCTGAACTACATTACTTGCAGTTTAAATATTGATCAAGATCACTTTATTTTCTAATTATCTGAAAAAATTATCGAAAAAAAGCCCCGATAACGGGGCTCAAAGGGATGAGGAGATGATCAGTGCAGCGGAGAGGCACTGCGAAGGGGGTGACTTAACTCGGGCCTAACAGTAAAAGCGTTGGCCTGTGAGTGAGCATTTACATTTTCAAAAATGACACCCAATGCCACGGCATTTTTGGCTACCAATGCCAATCTGCGTTTATCTCTGGGATCCAGTTCGTTGGTCCAGCACAGTACGGCGCTTGAGGTACCGTTGGTTAGGGCCTTTTCCATCGCCCACAGGGTTTCAAATTCGTCTTTGGCATGCACCAGCAGCACACGGTCCATGCGCACACCAGCCTGTGCCAGAGTGGATTTGAGTCCGATGTTGGGTGGGCTGATAAGCACTATCCATCGGCCCTCAAGACTGAGGCGTGCGAGCTCTGGGGCGAGCTGCTGTATCTCTTGGCGCCCCTGGGATTGAGTGCTTTGGGTGATCACCTGAGATGCGGGGCAAACATCTTTGGCGGCGGAATCTGTCCACAAGCCGGGATGACGGGGTGCGTTACCAATCAGCTTGTTCATAACCAGTCTCCATTACGGATAACGCCCACGGCCAAGCCTTCGATAGTCAGACTTTGGCTGGCAAGATCCACTCTGATAGGGGCGAACGCCTCGTTCTCTGCGTGCAAGAACACCACATTGCCTTGTTTCTCGAAGCGTTTTACCGTGACATCATCTTCCACCCGGGCAACGACAACCTGGCCGTTTCGTGCCTGGTTCATCTTGTGCACTGCCAGCAGGTCTCCGTCGAGAATACCTATGTCTTTCATACTGTCGCCGCGAACGCGCAGCAGAAAATCGGCATGGGGGCGGAACATGGCAGGATCGACCTGATAATACTGCTCCACATGCTCTTGGGCGAGAATGGGCTCACCGGCAGCCACCTGACCTATCAGGGGCAGCCCCGGGTCTGGCTGATCTTCCAGCTCATCACCCGCCAGTCTGATACCTCGCGAGGTGCCGGGCATAATCTCAATGCAGCCTTTTTTGGCAAGCGCTTTAAGATGCTCCTCGGCGGCATTGGCACTTTTAAAGCCGAGTCTGGATGCAATTTCTGCCCGTGTTGGGGGCATGCCGGTTTCGGCGATGTTGCGTTTGATTAGGTCCAGGATCTCGGCCTGGCGAGGCGTCAGCGGTCTCATGGTCATTCCTGTTTTTCTATACAGTTACTGTTAGTATATACAGTATTTTCATCAGCGCAAGTATTAACCATTTTTCAGATTATTGGCTAATGGCTGCGGCTGTCTGATATTCTATTGCGCTATTGATTGAAGCCAGGTTCCCAATATCAGCATGTCAGCACACGAGTCTTTTTGGTTTAAGTCTTTGCGTTGGATCCAGAAGCAGTTGGTACACACCATAGTGGTACCTCAGGATCCCTTCGCCGATTTGAATCTCGATCCCTCCCGCCCCTTGGTTTACGTCATGAAAACCGAGTCAGTGAGCGATATTGCTGCGCTCCATGAGGTGACCGGCAAGTTGGGGTTACCCAGCCCATATCAGATGCTGGAAGTCGATGGAATCAAGACCCCACGGGTCGTGTGTCTGGAGGGCAGAAAGCCGCTGTTTGGCAAACGTGACAGCAATGAGCCTTTTTTGCAGACTTTCCAGCAACTGCTGGCTTTGCACCGTCAGCAGCAAGAGCTGGATATACAGCTGGTGCCTGTAAGTCTTTACTGGGGGCGAACCCCGGGTAAAGAAGATGACACTATGCGTGCAGCAGTGCTTGAGCGGGAAGATCCGACCTGGCTGCGTAAATGTTTGATGATTTTATTCCTGGGTCGCCATAACTTCGTGCAGTTTTCCCGTGCTGTGTCGCTGCGTCATATGGCCGATGAACATGGCACAGACAAGCGCATTGCCCACAAGCTTGCCCGGGTGGCGAGGGTTCATTTCCGCCGTCAGCGTAAAGTGATGACAGGGCCTGTGTTGCCCAATCGTCAGGCCATGTTTCATGCACTGCTGAAATCCGACAACCTGAAAAAAGCGATTGCCGAAGAAGCCGCCAGCAAAAAAATCTCTGAAGAAAAGGCCCGTGAAACCGCCATTCAATATCTGGATGAGATTGCAGCCGATTACTCCGACAGTCTGGTGCGCATCGCCGAGCGCTTCCTCACCTGGCTGTGGAACAAGCTCTATAAAGGCATCAGCATCAAGGGCGCCGAACAGATTCGCCAGTTGCACCATGACGGCCATGAGATTGTGTATGTGCCTTGCCACCGGTCGCACATGGATTATTTGCTGCTGTCTTACATCCTTTATTACGAAGGCATGGTGCCGCCCCATATCGCTGCCGGGATTAACCTGAATTTCTGGCCCGCCGGCCCCATGTTCCGCCGTGGCGGCGCCTTCTTTATCCGCCGCAGCTTCAACGGCAACAAGCTTTACACCGCAGTATTCCGCGAATATCTGGATCAGCTGTTCGCCAAGGGATACTCGGTGGAGTACTTCACCGAAGGTGGCCGCTCCCGAACCGGCCGTCTGCTGGCGCCCAAAACCGGCATGCTGGCCATGACATTGTCTTCGGTTATCCGCGGAATTGAGCGACCAGTGACCCTAGTGCCCGTGTATCTGGGTTATGACCATGTGATGGAAGTGGCTACCTATCACAAAGAGCTGTCGGGTAAGAAAAAAGAAAAGGAATCCGTATGGCAGGTATTTGGGGCCATACGCAAGCTGGGTAACTTTGGCCGTGGCTATGTGAACTTTGGCCAGCCCATCACCCTGCAGAACTTTTTGACCGAAAAAGTCCCCAATTGGCGTGAAGAAGTGGGAGAAGATCCAGAGCAAAAACCGTCCTGGCTGACCCCTGTGGTGAATGCGCTCGCCAATCGGGTAATGACCCGCATCAATGATGCCGCAGCCGCCAGTTCTGTCACGCTTTCCAGTATGGTGTTGCTGGCCTCGGAGCAAAATGCGCTGGAGCGCAACCAGCTGGAGCGCCAGATTGATTTGTACCTGAGTCTGCTCAAATCCGTGCCTTATACCTCGTACGCATCAGTGACCGAGGGCAGTGGCAAGGAACTGGTCGATCGCGGTATTGAGCTGAACAAGCTGACAGAAACCAAGGATGACCTGGGTACCATCATCTCCATCGATGATAGCCTTGCGATTTCCATGACCTATTACCGTAACAACATCATCCACTTGTTTGTAATTCCGTCATTGATTGCCACCGTGATGGTGCGCCACGAAGAGGTCTCCCGCGAAGAACTGCAGGAGCTGGTTGCCGAGTTTTATCCGCTGCTTAAGGCCGAGCTCTTTATGGGTGTTGCCGATTTGCCAGCCTATGTGGATGCGCTGGTGGAGTGCTTTAAGTCAGAAGGTCTGATTACCGGCGATAACCGTCTGAAACTGGTAGATGAGCGTATTAATCAGCTGTTGTTGCTGGCCGGTGTGGTAGGCGAAACCTTGAAACGCTACGCCATTATTTTCAACCTGCTGGGTGAGCAGCCCAGAATGGAACGCGCCGACCTGGAGCATCACAGCCATCGTCTGGCCAGTCGTCTTGGTGCCATTCATGGCGTTATGGCGCCTGAGTTTTACGATAAAAAGCTCTATGCCTTGCTGTCGAGCAAGCTGAAAGATCTGGGTTATCTGTCCGACAAGGCCGATGGTGACAAGGTGCGTAAAATCCGTGATCACGCCAACGGACTGCTGAGAAGTTCGGTACGTCAAACCATTATAGAGACGCTGAATCAGGAGCAGGACGACTGATGGCTAACCATATGAATGCCGCCAGGCATCCGGTCAAAACCCCCTCGCTGCTGGGTGGTGCCATGATTATCGCCGGTACCACTGTGGGCGCGGGAATGTTCTCCTTGCCCGTGGTGGGCGCCGGCATGTGGTTTGGCTATTCGCTGCTGCTGATGGTGGCGATTTGGCTGTGCATGTTGCTGTCGGGATTACTGCTGCTGGAAACCAACCTCAGGTTTGAACCGGGCGCCAGTTTCGATACCCTCACCCGCGATACGCTGGGCCGCTTTGGCCGTATCGTTAATGGCCTCTCCATTGCCTTCGTGCTCTATATTCTCACCTACGCCTATATCAGTGGTGGTGGCTCCATCGTAAATCACAGCCTGTCGGGCATGGGCATCAGCTTGCCCCAGAGTGCGGCAGGTCTGGTGTTTGCGGCGGTATTGGCGGCTATCGTTATGATAAGCACCAAAGCGGTGGACAGAATCACCACCATCATGCTGGGCGGTATGATAATTACCTTCTTCCTGGCAGTGGGCAATCTGCTGATTGAGGTGGAGCCGGGTAACTTATTCTCACCCGATGGCGAGGCCCGCTTTGCACCATTTTTGTGGGCCGCAATTCCCTTCGGACTGGCGAGTTTTGGCTACCATGGCAATGTGCCTTCCCTGGTCAAATACTACGGTAAAAATCCGTCCGTCATTATCAAGGCGATTTGTATCGGCACCTTTATCGCGCTGGTGATTTATGTGTGTTGGTTGCTGGCTGCCATGGGTAATCTGCCGCGCAGCCAGTTCAGCGATATCATCGCCCAGGGCGGCAATATGGGTGTGCTGGTGTCGGCCCTGTCTGAGGTCATGGCCAGCGACTTACTTGGCAAAATGCTGACCCTGTTTGCCAACCTTGCCGTGGCGTCTTCTTTCCTTGGCGTTACCCTGGGGTTGTTTGACTATCTGGCGGACTTGTTTGGTTTTGCCGACGATGCCAGTGGTCGCCTGAAGACGGCTGCCGTCACCTTTTTACCGCCTACCCTGTTGGGGCTGCTGTTCCCCGACGGCTTTTTGGTGGCCATCGGCTTTGCTGCGCTGGCCGCCACCGTTTGGACCCTGCTGGTTCCGGGGGTGATGGCGCTGAAACTCAGAAAGCAGCAACCTGACTACCCTGGTTTCAGGGTGCCCGGTGGCACTGGCGTTATTTATTTGGTGATAAGTTTCGGTATCCTGACGGCGGCTTGCCATCTGCTCGCGATGGCTGAGCTGTTACCTGTTTACCGTTAAAATATGCTGCCATGCCTTTGCTTGACAAAGGCATGGATTTCAGTAATTTATAACGCGTAAAAGGCGGGTGTAGTTCAATGGTAGAACGGCAGCTTCCCAAGCTGCATACGAGGGTTCGATTCCCTTCACCCGCTCCATTTCACTTGCTTCACGTCTCCTGCTTCACGTGACTAGGCACAGCCCTGCTTTTTCATCTCCGCCTTCATCACATCTGCTACCAAATGTAATACCGCTATCCAGGCGTCTTTTACTTCTTGGGTAAACTTGTCACCCAGGCCTTCTGCCAGGGTATACAGCAGTGCGTTGCCCACGGGGGAAAAGTGATGGGTTTTCACACCATATTGCACATGCCGCCGGGCCAGGTCCTGCAATACAGGGACTAATTTATCCGGGTTATCCAGTCCCTTTACTGCGGCATCCAACATCGCCATCAGCTTGCGTCCCTGTGCCTTGAGATCAGATTTAAATAATGACCTCAGTGATGGGTCTATTTCGAACAGGTTGCGATAGAAAAGCGCTGCGGCATCATCGGCAATGGGACGAACCAGCCCAAAAGACTGGTTGATGAGCGATATTTGGTCGTTGGTCAGTGACATAGAGATTCCATCCCTGAAATTGTTTCCCTAAGCATAGACAAAGTTAGTTAAGACTACTTAACTTCAATTCCATACACTTATCTGAAGGAGTCAGGGGCATGCGTGTAATCGAATATGCACCGGGTCAGCCTTGCTGGAGTGAGCTGGCCACCCATGACTGGCAGGGTGCCAAGGACTTTTACCATAAGTTGTTTGGTTGGGAGATGGCAGATATGGCCATGCCCGGCAGTGCCTTTTCTATGTTTACTCTCGATGGTGACGACCTCGGTGCCATCTATCAGGTGCCTTCTGCATTGGCTGGCAGCGTAAAGACCCAATGGGGAATTTACTTTGCGACAGATGATGTGAATGCGGCAATTGAACGGGTTAAAGCGGCGGGGGGTGAACTCATTATGGGGCCCCACGAGGTTGGTCATGCCGGTTGGATGGCACAGTTGGCTGATCCCGAAGGAGCCCGGTTTGCCGTTTGGCAGAGCAAAAGGCACATTGGTGCCAAGCGTCGCGGCGAGCCAGGCGCCCTGTGCTGGGTGGAGCTTGCCTGCCGAAGTCCGTCACGGGCGCAGGGATTTTACAGCAAGGTTTTTGGCTGGGACTGCCGGGAATCCGCAAACGAGGACATGCCTTACCGGGAATGGCTGGTTGCCGACGAGGCCCTTGGCGGCATGTTGGAGATGACCGCCGAATGGGGCGAAATGCCCGCCCACTGGATGCTGTATTTTCAGGTGGTGGACTGCGATGTCTTTGCCAAGAGGGCGCAGGAATTGGGTGGCACCCTGTGTGTGCCCCCCACCAACATTCCCGGGGTGGGTCGCTTTGCTGTGCTCAACGACCCGGATGGTGGTGTGTTTTCTGTCATCGCTATCCACAGTGCCTGAGGCAGACCAACATAGGTATTAACCGGGCGTATCAACCGGGCGTATCAACCAGAAAGCTTGCCGGGCAGCTGTCTCTGAGCTCTGGGGCCTGGCGCGCCAGCAGGTGATTCAGTTGCAAAGAGGCATCCAGGGTTGCTGGCAGGCTGATGCGGATTTCCGTCAACAGGCCTCGACTGCAATGAAAACTGATCCGCTTTGCACTCTGCTTACCAAATTCTTCGGTAAATGCCTGACGCAGCGTTGCCGTTGACTGCATTTTGCCGCTGCTGTCTGCCAGCAGTTTTACCATGCGGCTTTCATTGACCAATCCGGTAAGTCTGGCGGCTTCGATAAAGTACTGATCAGCATTCATCTGCTGACAACTGCCGTGTTTCCACCACTGATGTTTTTCAAGGCAGGAGCCAAAATCGGCCGATGGCATCACCTGAGCCAATTTGCCCTGTGCGGCATCGCCGAGGGCAATGTCAGGATAGCTGCAAAAACCCCTGGCCTTACGTTTCACCTCTCCACAAAAGCCATAGTCGGTACCGCAGGCGCTCTTGTTGGGCCACAGGCCATGGAGCGTCAGCGACAGCCAGCGAGTCGACGTGGCAGTCTTGTCCAGCGCCTTGCACTCTGGCTTGCCGTTGCCAAAGAGTTCACAGAAGGCGCCTTGCCAGCTCAGTGCCAGCACATGGCTGTCTTGCTCGCCGCTTAAGTCACAGCGGCTTGGCGCCTCTTCGGCCGTATGGCTCTCCAGGTTACCGCACTTTGCCGCGACCCAACGCTCGGGGGATACCAGCGCCGCCGTGGTGACCCGAACCCAGTCGGGCCGCTTTGGATTGCCCAGCATCTCCAGCACCTGATATGCCTGCCCGGGGACAGTCATCACCTCATTGGGGTTGGTCAGTTTGTTTTTGGATTGATACAGGGGGCAGCTTTGTTTGGCCACAAAGGTATCGGCAGAAACAGGCAGGGATAAAGCACCGACAAACAGCGGTAACAGGCGCAGAAAAAACGTCACTTGGAGCATTACCTCAGAAGAATATTAGCTCAGTGTATCAGGCTTCCCCATAAGAGGAAGCCTTACATATCAATAAGTAGACGAAAATATCACTGCTCTTCACCCTTGGCGGCGAAACTTTTACGGTACACCAGCAAATAGAGCGCTGGCAGCACAAACAGCGACAGTAATGGCGCCGTGACCATACCGCCGACCATGGGCGCGGCTATCTTTTGCATCACTTCGTTGCCCGAACCTGCGCCCCACATGATGGGCAGTAGACCAAAAAAGATGGTCGCAACTGTCATGGCCTTGGGTCGGATACGCATGACGGCACCTTCTACCAATGCGGCCTTGAGATCGCTCTCGTTGTGGTAGTGGCCCAGTGCATCGCGGTCTTTGATGGCGTTGTTCAGATACACCAGCATCACCACCCCAAACTCGGCGGCCACACCCGCGAGGGCAATCATACCAACTGCCACCGCGACCGACAGGTTGTAGTCCAGCAAATACAGCAGCCAGGTGCTGCCCACCAGCGCGAAGGGCAGGCTCAGCATGATCATGCTCGCTTGCTTACCCGAGCCAAAAGTGAGCATCAGCAGGATAAAGATGATACCGATGGCGAGGGGAACCACCTGTTTCAACTTGGCATCGACCCGCTGCATGTATTCGTACTGACCGGCAAAGCTGTAGCTGTATCTGGGGGGCAGATTCAGCTCCGCTTCCAACGCCGATTTTGCCGTCTCTATGTACTGGCCGATGGAGGTGCCCTGAATGTCCACAAACACCCAGGAGATCAGGCGGCCGTTTTCGCTCTTCAGCATAGGAGGGCCATCACTGATTTGAATGTCGGCGAGATTACCCAAAGGCAGATAGTGCCCTGACTTGGTGATGACCGGCAGTGCCCGCAGTTTTTCCAGGCTGTCGCGCAGCTCCCGCGGATAACGCAGGTTGATGGGATAGCGTTCGGCGCCCTGCACCGACTCACCTATGTTCATGCCACCAATGGCGTAGCGCACCACATCCTGAATATCGTTGAGCGTCATGCCGTAGCGGGATGCCACATCCAGCTTAGGCGCTATGTCGATATAACGCCCACCGCCGGCCCGTTCGGCGTAGGCCGAGCGGGTGTTGGGCAGCGCCGCCAGAATCGCCTCGACGTTGGCGCCAATTCGCTGCAATTCATCCACATCGGCGCCGGTTATCTTGATGCCCACCGGCGTCTTGATCCCGGTAGAGAGCATGTCGATACGGGTCTTGATGGGTTGCACCCAGGCATTGGTGAGCCCCGGCACCCTCACGGTGCGCTGCAGTTCATCCACTATGTCATTCAGGCTGATGCCCTCGCGCCATTCCTGCCTTGGTTTAAGCATGATGGTGGTTTCCAGCATGGTCAGCGGCGCGGGATCGGTGGCGGTTTCGGCGCGGCCGATTTTGCCGAATACCCGGGCAACTTCGGGCACGGTTTTAATCAGCCTGTCGGTTTGCTGCAGTATTTCGGCGGCCTTGCCTGCACTTATCCCCGGCAGTGCCGTGGGCATGTACAGCAGATCCCCTTCTTCCAGTTCGGGCATAAATTCGCTGCCCATGCGGCTTGCCGGATACACCACACTGGCCAGTGCCAGCAGCGCCACCAAGAGGGTCAACTTCGGGTAAGCCAACACCTTGTTCAGCGCGGGTTTGTACAGCGCAATCAAAAAGCGACTGATGGGGTTGGCTTCCTCCGACGGGATTTTGCCGCGGATAAAATAGCCCATGAGAACCGGCACCAGGGTAATGGCCAGCACAGACGCTGCCGCCATGGCGAAGGTCTTGGTGTAGGCCAGCGGCGCGAACAACCTGCCTTCCTGGGCCTCCAGCGCAAACACAGGAATAAAGCTCAGGGTAATAATCAGCAGCGAGAAAAACAGCGCAGGTCCCACTTCCAGCGATGCCTGAGTCACCACTTCCCAGTGCTCGCGGGTGCTCGGCTCACGCTCATGTTTCCGCTTGAAGTGTTCCAGGTGCTTGTGCAGGTTTTCAATCATCACGATGGCGCCGTCCACCACGGCACCGATGGCGATGGCAATACCGCCGAGGCTCATGATGTTGGCATTAATACCCATGTGATTCATCACGATAAAGGCGATAAGAATCGACAGTGGCAGGGTAAACACGGCCACCAGGGTCGAACGGGCGTGCAGCAAAAACAGCAGGCACACCAGACCCACCACCAACATTTCTTCCACCACCTTGGTCAGCAGGTTGTCCACAGAGTTTTGGATTAGCTGAGAGCGGTCATAGGTGGGCACAATCTCGACGCCATCGGGCAAACCAGCCTTGAGCTCGTCCAGCTTGGCTTTGACGGCATCTATGGTGGCCAGGGCGTTTTCGCCGTATCGCATCACGATAATGCCACCCACCACTTCGCCTTCACCATCCAGCTCGGCAATGCCACGGCGGGACGCTGGACCTTTGCGAATGGTGGCCACATCTTTAAGCAACAGCGGCGTACCGGCACTGGTGGTGATCCCAAGGGGGATTTCCCGGAAATCTTCCAGCGTTTGGCGGTAGCCTTTGGCGCGTACCATGTACTCGGCTTCGGCCATTTCCACTACGCTGCCACCGGCCTCGCTGTTGGCGCGGGTGATGGCAGCCTTGATGGTGGCGATGTCGAGCTTATAGATGGCCAGCTTGTCTGGCTCCAGCACGATTTGGTAGGTCTGTTCCATGCCGCCCACAGTGGCGACTTCAGACACACCTTCAACACTTTGCAGCTCCAGTTTCAGGTACCAGTCCTGCAGGCTCTTGAGCTGAGATAAATCCAGGCTGCCGCTTCGGTCGACCAGGGCGTATTCATACACCCAGCCTACCCCGGAGGCGTCCGGGCCCAGGGAAGGCTCAACCCCAGCGGGCAGCCGGGTGCGTACCTGGCTCAGGTATTCCAGCACCCGCGAGCGGGCCCAGTAAATATCGGTGCCGTCTTCAAAAATCACGTAAACGTAGGAGTCTCCAAACATGGAGAAGCCCCGCACGGTTTTCGCCCCCGGCACAGCCAGCATGGCGGTGGACAGGGGATAGGTGACCTGTTCTTCCACCAGTTTGGGGGCCTGGCCCGGGAAGCTGGTTTTGATGATCACCTGCACGTCAGATAAGTCAGGCAGGGCATCCAGCGGTGTACGTTTAAGCTCTGTGATGCCCCACAGGGTCACCATCAGCGCCACCACCAGCACCATAAATCGCTGGCGGATAGAGGACTTGATAATGTAATCCAACATAAGGCCTCCTTAGTGCTGATGGGCGCTGCCAAGGCGCATCAGACTGCCCTTGAGACTGGCTTCGGAGTCCAGCAAAAACTGCCCGGAGGTGACGACTTCTTCACCGTCACTCAGACCGGACAGCACCTCAACCTTGCCCTGGGAATACATGCCGACAGTGATCTGGCGGGCGACAAAGCTGGCATCGGCGGTGCGGACTATTACCCGGTTTTCCTTGCCGGTTTGAATCAACGCCTCCTGGGGAATGGTCAACACATCCCGTTTGGGCCCACCGTAAAGCTTGACCTTGGCAAGGGTATTGGGGCGCAGCTGTTGGTCTGGATTATCCAGCACTACCCGCACCCGCAGGCTGCGGGTTACAGGGTCAAGTTCGGGGTAAATGTAATCTATGGTGCCTTCGATGCCGCTTAGCCCCATGGCAGGTACCGCCACTTCAGCAGTCTGACCTACCTTGAGCCAGCTCTGCTCGTTTTCGAATACGTCGGCAATCACCCATACCTTACTGATGTCCGTCAGGGCCAGCACTTCGGTCATGGGTTGAATATACATGCCCTCACGGGTATTCAGGGTGGTGATCACCCCATCCTGGCGGGCATAAAAGGGCACCCGGTATTGGGTCGTTTGGGTTTTGGCGAGCTCTTTGATTTGCGCCTCATTCATGCCGAGCAGTTCCAGTCGCAAGCTGGCTTTACGCAGCAGTTCTTTGTAACGACCCGAATCCCCTGACTTTTTAAAGGTATCCACCGCAAGCAGATAGTCATCCTGGGCGTTAACCAGATCCGGCGAATAGATTTCGTAGAGCAACTGCCCTTTCCTGACTTTGTCACCAACGGCATTGACCTTGAGGGTTTCAATCCAACCGTTCAGGCGGGCGTGCACATGGTGAATTTGGCGCTCGTCGTACTCGATTTGGCCAACGGTATCGACAAATTTCCACAGGGTTTGGCGTTCGGCCTTGGCAACCCTGAGGGCCAGTGCCTGCTGCATACCACCGGATACATCGACCTGAACCTCCTGGCCACCGCCGAGTTCTACCTTCTCGAGGTCCATGCCGCAGATGGGGCAAGTGCCGGGCTCGTCGCTGATGATATGAGCGTGCATGGGGCAAACATATTTGACCTTGCCTCCGTCGATTGGGCTGGCCGCAGGCTTGGCGAAAATATCCTGTGGCGCGGCCTGATGGGCGCTGTGATCTTCTGTCGCCTTATGCTCTGGCTGAGGCTCGGACTCTTCTTCCTCTTCTTTTTCAACCAGGAACATTTTGCACTTGGGACAGCGGCCTGGCTCATGGCTTTCCACTTCTGGATGCATGGGGCAGATATAAGTTTTGTGCGCTGCAGCCAAAGGTTCGCCGGACTGGGCAGAAATATCTGCACCGGGTACCAGAAACATCTTGCACTTTGGACAGCGGCCCGGCTCGTGGCTTTCTACCTCGGGATGCATGGGGCAGTGATAAACGGCGGCCTCTGTGGCCTCAGATGCGGGAGACTGCTGTGGGCTTTCAGCCAACACCATGGCAGGCATGCCGGGACCAAAGGCCAGACTGGCGCCTATCAGCAATAGGGCGCTTTTTTGCTTTTTCGTGTTCATAGTAAACCTCATTTCCACCCTTGGCCTGTCAGTGATGCTGATGGTTCATGGCTTTTTTCGGACAGTTGGCGCAGTGCTCACCCTGGGCTGCAACCGGCTCGAGATCCATGCCACAGTCTGGGCAGGAATCACCGGCAGCACCGGTTACCTTGGGATGCATAGGGCAGGCGTGGGTATGCTTTGCTTCCAAATCCATGCCGCACTTGGGGCAGCTGTCACCGGCTTTACCGGTAACCTCGGGATGCATGGGGCAGGCATGGCTTGCTTCGGCGGCGGTTGCCTGATGGGCGTGATGCTCATGGGCAGGCGTTGCCTGGGCGCCAACGGACAGAGTGACAGATAAAAGGGCGGCCAAAAACAGGCCAATCAGTGTTTTCATAGAGATACTCCACTCGGGTCAGCAGCTCAGCGAGAATAGCTGCAACGACCTTACATTCAAAGAAGCTGAATTAATTGCGTATTTTTGCGGTGTGCGTTCAGGCCCTGGGGGGCTTGAAGGCGGCAGTGGGCGCAATGGAGTGGAAATGAGGCAAGGGCAGCGCCATGGCTTCTTCCGGACCATAGGAAAATGGCCAGACATTGCCAATGGGCAGGCTCAGACTAACAGAAATGGTCAGACAATGACCGCAATCACCGGTGCAAAACCCGTTGCCATCGCAACAGGAAGACATGCTGTGGTCGGGAAGCATAGTCATGTCCTGGCTGTCACAACAGTCATGGGTTGAGTCGGCCATGTCAGTTTGCTGAGCCATTACGGCGCTATCCATGGTCATGGCCATGTCGGGTTGCATCACCATGGCATGACCATTACCCACCAGTGCCTGTCCCACAAGGGCAAGCAGGGTAATTATCACCAGCAATGGTTTACGCAGCATCAGCGACATAAAGACCTCGGACCATGAACAGCGTCGATATTAGCACAGTGCAATTAATTGGATATTGATTTTACTCACAAACCCGCAGCTGTCAGTGCGCTGTTGACATGAGAGCCAGCAATGGGGCGTGACAGAGCCGTGAAACTTGCGCGGCAGAGGCTCAGTTTCTGTGTGTTTTATCAGACCGGGTTCGTCAGACAAAAGTTCCCATTCGGGGGTGGAGATAAACTTTTAATGAATAATCAAAGGGCTTCTCTACAAAACGGACGCAGTACGGCTTGCAAGCCTCAAGCCTTTACTTTAGGTTTTAATGTTGAAACATCAGGGAGGACGTTATCGAACTGGCAAAGTTTGCGCTGGATCTCAATCCCACACAAAATTTGGCTATTCGCTAAAAAATCCCGGTTAGCATCAAATTTCTTCAACCAAAATTACCCTACTATGGGGCTACTAAAAAAATAACCCTAAAAATTTAGGAGATAGAGTGATGAACTGGCGTGCACTATTCAAACCCAGCGCGAAATACTCAATATTTGCCCTGTTGTTGGTAGGTGTTGTGGTTGGCGTGGTGGGCTACTTTGCGACTCAAACTACCTTGCATATGACCAGTACAGACCAGTTCTGTATGAGCTGTCACAGCAACCATTCCCTGAAAGACGAAGTGTTGGCTTCGGCTCACGGCAACAATAAAAACGGTATTGTTGTGCAGTGTCAGCAGTGCCACATTGCTCAGGAACCTTTCGCTTATCTGAAGAAGAAAATCATCGTATCCAAGGACGTTATCGGTTTCCTGACCATCGATGGTTTCAACACTCAGGAATGGCTGGAAGCGAACCGTAAAGAGCAAGCGGACCTGGCCCGTGACTATCTGCGTTCCATCGACTCATCTACCTGTCAGAACTGTCACAATCGTATTTACGAAAATCAGTCTGAGAACATGAGCAAGATGGCCGTGCGTATGCACACCAACAACTTCAAGAAAGATCCTGAAAGTCGCAAGACCTGTATCGATTGCCACAAGGGTGTTGCCCACCCTTATCCAAAGAGCTGATAACAGCACTTGCGATAGTGGCTCATTCGATAAGAATAACCCGATAGCAAAAAGCCCCGATTACGGGGCTTTTTTGTTGGGCGGCTTTAAGCCTTGCGGGCCTCTGCTTCAAACTTGGTCAAAGCTCTGGCGCGGTACTCCAGCAGTGCAAATACCCCAAAGGCAAACACCTGCAGATAATCGCGGCTCTTGAGTGGCAGGAGCTTCTTGAACAGCAGATGAAACACCCCCAACTGGAAGCTGTGCATCACCACAGTGACCCCCAGTAAAATTTTGAGCAGGGTGCCTATGTTGCCTTCGAACGGGGCAAACAGGTTATAGCCCATCATCACCCAGGCACCGAGGGTTGCGAGTTTTCCAAACATGATCAGCCACTTCATTATGCTTGCTCTCCCTGGTTGAATTGCAATAAGCGGTAGCAGACCTGGCCAGCTGTCTTGTGTTTAAGCTCTGTAAAGCCAGATGGCAGCGGCATGGCCGCGAGTTCACTCTCGGTTTCGAGATACACCAAGGCATCCTCTTTCAGCCAGCCATGGTCCCTGAGGGCATGCAGGGTTGCATCTGCCAAACCTTTGCGAAAGGGTGGGTCGATAAAGACGATATCGAAACCTTCAGTGGTGCCAGCGGCCAGTAACGCCAGGGTATCGCCATTGACCACCTCGGCGCAGTCGCACTTCAAGGTTTGCAGGTTGGTTTTCAGCTGATTGGCAGCGTCCCGCTGCAGTTCAAACACCTTGGCAAAGCTGGCATAACGGGACAGGGCTTCCAGCGCCAGAGCGCCACTGCCCCCAAAGCAATCCAACACCCGTGCATGGGGCAGGTCGGCCGCAATCCAGTTGAACAGGGTTTCGCGCACTCTGTCAGTGGTGGGGCGCAGTCCCTCCAAATCTTTGATGGGCAGCTTACGTGAACGCCACTGGCCGCCAATGATCCGAACCTGGCCCGAACCCATGGCTCCGCTCGGTTTGGTGCCTGGTCCGCGCCCGGCCGATGAACGATTTCTGCTCATTGATTTCCCGTCATTTTGCCCGAAGAAAGAAAGTGGTAGACTAGGCCACCCCGTAAAAGGTCGTCATTTTAACGTAAAGCGTATCCTCAGGGATACCTTCCCAGACGGCACGGAATGACCGATGAAGCCTTGGCTTCGAAAACGGCCCAGTGCCAACACAGACCGGTACCAAAGATGTCAAAGAAAGGTTTTTTCTCCTGGTTCCGCCGGGACAAGGATGATGCGGCCGCAAAACAGGCCGAAGCAGAACACGCGATCGTCGAACAGAATCAGGCAGCAAGCGCCGAGGCCGAACAGGCTAAGGCTGAGCGTATAGAAGCCGAGCGTTTAGAAGCCGAGCGCATCGCCGCCGAACAAGCCGAGCAGGAGCGCATTGTTGCCGAGCAGGCCGCAGCCGAAGCTGCCCGCCTGGAAGCAGAACGTCAGGAAGTGGCCCGTGTTGCCGCTGAGCAGCTGGAAGCCGAGCGCATCGCTGCCGAACAAGCCGAGCAGGAACGCATTGCTGCCGAGCAGGCCGCAGCCGAGGCTGCCCGCCTGGAAGCAGAACGTCAGGAAGTGGCCCGTGTTGCCGCCGAGCAGCTGGAAGCCGAGCGCATCGCCGCCGAACAAGCCGAGCAGGAACGTATTGCCGCCGAGCAGGCCGCAGCCGAGGCTGCCCGCCTGGAAGCGGAACGTCAGGAAGTGGCCCGTGTTGCAGCCGAGCAGCTGGAAGCCGAGCGCATCGCTGCCGAGCAGGCCGCAGCTGAGGCTGCCCGCTTGGAAGCAGAACGTCAGGAAGTGGCCCGTGTTGCCGCTGAGCAGCTGGAAGCCGAGCGCATCGCCGCCGAACAAGCCGAGCAGGAGCGCATTGCTGCTGAGCAGGCCGCAGCCGAAGCCACAGCGGTTCAAACTGAGCAGGCAGAAGAGGTTCAGCCAGAGCCTCAGGCCAAGCCGGTGAAAGAGGGCTTCTTCGCCCGTCTGAAGCGTGGCCTGATGCGCACCAGCGAGAACATAGGCAGTGGCTTTATCGGCCTGTTCCGCGGTAAGAAAATTGATGATGAGCTGTTTGAAGAGCTGGAAGAGCAGCTGCTGATTGCCGACGTGGGTGTAGAAACCACCTCAAGGCTTATCAAGAGCCTGACCGAGCACGCCAGCCGCAGACAGCTGAAAGACGCCGAGGCCCTGTACGAACTGCTCCGTGAAGAAATGCAGCGCACCCTGGAGCCGGTCAGTGTGCCTCTGGTGCCGGAAAATGCGCAGGGCCCCTATGTGATCCTGATGGTGGGTGTAAACGGTGTGGGTAAAACCACTACCATCGGCAAGCTTGCCAAGCAGTACCAGAGCCAGGGCAAGAGCGTAATGCTGGCCGCCGGCGATACCTTCCGCGCCGCCGCCGTTGAGCAGCTTCAGGTGTGGGGCCAGCGCAACAATATCCCCGTGGTGGCGCAGCATACCGGTGCCGACAGTGCCTCTGTGCTGTTTGATGCGCTGCAATCGGCCAAGGCCAAGGGTGTGGATGTGCTGATTTGCGACACCGCCGGTCGTCTGCAGAACAAAAACCACCTGATGGAAGAGCTGAAAAAAGTCGTGCGGGTAATGAAGAAGCTCGACGAGAGCGCACCTCACGAAGTCATGCTGACCCTGGATGCCAGCACGGGCCAGAATGCCATCAGCCAGGCCAAGCTGTTCCAGGAAGCCGTGGGTGTAACGGGTATCTCCATTACCAAGCTCGATGGTACTGCCAAGGGCGGAGTTATCTTTGCCATTGCCGATAAATTTGGTATTCCTATCCGTTACATAGGTGTTGGCGAACAGATTGACGATCTGCGGGTATTTAACGCCCGCGACTTTATCGATGCCCTGTTCAGTCAGGAGAAAACGGATAACCCATGATTCGATTTGAGCAGGTCAGCAAGGTCTACCCCGGTGGTCAGAAGGCCCTGTCCGATGTGAATTTCCATCTGCGCCGTGGCGAGATGGCGTTTCTCACCGGCCATTCGGGGGCGGGAAAGAGCACCCTGCTCAAACTCATTACGGTTATCGAACGTGCCAGTGCCGGTAAGGTGTTTATCAACGGCCACGATATCGCCGATATCAGCCGCCGTCATGTACCTTACCTGCGCCGTGAAATAGGCATGATTTTCCAGAATCACCATCTGTTGATGGACAGAAGCGTATTCGACAATGTGGCGCTGCCACTGGTGATAGAAGGCTTCAGCCACGGTGAAATCAAAAAACGGGTCGCCGCTGCGCTGGATATGGTGGGCCTGTATGGCAAAGAGCGCCATAACCCCATCATGCTCTCCGGCGGTGAACAGCAGCGGGTCGGCATCGCCCGCGCCATAGTTAACAAGCCGGCCCTGCTGCTGGCCGACGAGCCCACCGGCAACCTGGACCCCAAGCTGTCCATGGACATCTTGCGATTATTCGAAACCTTCAACGATGCAGGCACCAGCGTGCTGATTGCCACCCACGATCTGGGGCTGATAGCCCGGATGAAATACCGCACCCTGACCCTGCGTCAGGGCCGTATGTTGGGGGCGCGCGAAATCGGCGAGCCTCTGCGTCCGGGTGTATAAGGAGCCAAGATGCGCGAACATGGCGAACTGACCCGCAGCAAGCTGCCCATCAGTGGGCAAATCGTGATGTTTTTCATCCGTCACATTCAGCAGGGCATGGCCAGTATCGGTGAGCTGTGGCGTAATCCGGTATCGTCGCTGATGACCATGGCGGTGCTGGGGGTTAGCCTGAGTTTGCCTGCCGCGCTGCAGGTGCTGGTAAAAAACGCTGATACCATTACCCAGTCCTGGAACAACGCCGCCGAAATCTCGCTGTTTATTGAAGAAGGCAAGAACGAGCAGGCGATTCAAAGTCTTATCTCCCGTATCAAGGTGTACCCGGAAGTGGCCGAGGTGCACTACATTAACCGGGACCAAGCCCTGGCGGAGTTTCAGCGTCTCTCCGGCTTTGGCGAGGCTCTGTCGTATCTCGAGTCCAATCCACTGCCCGCCGTGGTGACTGTATTGCCCACCGAGAAATACTCAAGCCCCATAGGCGCCCGTGAGCTGTTGACCAAGCTTGAGCGCGAGCAGGGTGTCAGCTTTGGCCGCCTCGACATCGAATGGCTGGAACGGCTGCAGGCCGTGGTGCGTTTGCTTGAGCGCACTGTGCTTGCCATCGCCGCGCTCCTGGTGGTGGCCGTGGTGCTCATCATAGGCAACACCATTCGGCTGGCGATTATGAACCGGCGCAACGAAATCGAGGTGATGAAGCTGGTCGGGGCCACCGAGGCTTTTATTCAACGGCCATTTTTGTACACCGGCATCTGGTATGGGGTGATTGGCGGCATGCTGGCCTGGATCATCATCAATCTGTTGGTGTGGTATCTCGATGGTGCCATTGCCGAGTTGCTCGGGCTCTACGGCAGCGATATCGAAATGGCTTCCTTAAGCTTCACCGAATTGGTGCAGCTGGTATTTTTGGCCTCATTCCTCGGCTGGCTTGGCTCATATTTATCAGTGCGTCAGCATCTTAGGGCAATAGAACCATCCTGAGTCAGCGGGTGCATTGGCTGATAAATGAACGAATGTTCACTTGTGATGTCCAACCTGCAGAGCCAAAATAACGACCTGTGCCCAGCACGCGAACCCGGTATGCCGGATGCTTGCTTGACATGACATGTCAGATGGCCGATAGTTCATCAGCCCGGTTTGGCCGCCATCCGGCGTCAGCTACGGGCAAATGTGAGAAGTAATCAGGAGTACCAATGACTGGACAAACGCAATCAATGGCGCTGATGGTCCCCCAGGGAGCCAGTAGTCTTGAAGCTTATATTCACTCGGTCAACAGCATGCCCATGCTGGAGGCGGAGCAGGAGTATCAGCTCGCCAAGCGTTTGCAGGAAACCGGTGACCTGCAGGCAGCAAAGCAGCTGATTATGTCCCACCTGCGCTTTGTGGTTCATGTGGCCAAGAGCTACTCAGGCTATGGCCTGCCACAGGCAGACCTGATCCAGGAAGGCAACATAGGCCTGATGAAGGCCGTTAAACGTTTTGACCCCGATGTGGGTGTGCGTTTGGTGTCTTTCGCCGTGCACTGGATCAAGGCAGAAATTCACGAATATGTGCTGAAAAACTGGCGCATTGTTAAAGTGGCCACCACCAAGGCACAGCGCAAGCTGTTCTTTAATCTGCGTAAAGCCAAACAGCGTCTGGGCTGGTTCTCGGACGACGAAGTGGCCATGGTGGCAGAAAACCTGGGTGTGTCCAAAGACGATGTGACCGAGATGGAGTCGCGTATGGCGGCTCAGGATCAAGCCTTCGATTTGGTGAACGATCACGACGACGATGAAGGCTTTGCCCCGGTGCACTATCTGGAAGATCATTCTTCCGACTTGGCCGCCAACATTGAAAACGACAACTGGGAATCCAATGCCCAGAATCGTTTGATTGCCGCCATCAAGACCCTCGATGAGCGCAGCCAGCACATTCTGCGTGCCCGCTGGTTGGATGACGATAAGGTCACCCTTCAGGAGCTGGCCGAGCAGTATCAGGTGTCTGCAGAGCGTATTCGTCAGCTTGAAAAGAATGCCATGAATAAACTCAAGGCGCGCATGGAAGCCTGATAAGCTTCCAAAAACGAAAACCGGCCCAATGGCCGGTTTTTTGTTTTTGGTGATCCGTCAGGCATCCACTGATTTTGGTGCCCTGAGCCTCACTGTGGCTCATTGGCGCACAGCACTGCGGCCACCACCGACTTGCGGTTGGTTTTCAGGCCACTGGTTGCCATCTCGGGCCAGGCTTGATAACTGCGAGGCCGTTTAAAGCGGGCGATACGGCTTGCAAGAAAGTCATCCAATTCCGCTTGGGTCGGCATAGCATTGCGACAACGCAGCAGCGCATGGGGTAGCAGGCCAAAAGTGTTATCGGCTTTGGGATAAACGATGGCCTCCAGCACCTGTGGATGCTGGCACAGCGCCGCTTCAATTTCTTCCGGGTGCAGGTTTTCGCCGCCGCAGATAAACATGTTATCGAGTCGTCCCGACACAAAAAGCCTGCCGGCTTCGTCCAGATGGCCGCAATCTCGGGTGGCAAACCAGCCCTCATCGGTGAGCGGTAACCTGAGACCATTATCCTCAAGATATCCCAGGAACAGAGTCTCGCCCCGCACCTGAATTTCCCCCTGATGGATTCTGAGCTCCCGTCCCGGCAACAGGGTACCGCTTGCGCCCTGGCTATTGGCCGGACCTGTGGTGATTTGTGAGCTCATTTCTGTCATGCCGTAACTGGTAAAGGCACAGAGCCCCAGCGCCTCCAGTCGTGAAAGCAAAGCGCCGCCGATAGCGCCGCCCCCCAGCAACAATGCCTTGACCGACTTAAGTGAATCTGGCGAGTCCTCAAGCAGGGCAGTGAGCTGCGCCGCCACCAAAGAGACATGGGTGGGTGACAGTGCTGACATGGCCTGGGCTACCGACAGTTGTATTGTCGATGCTTGCTGCTGTGGCAACACTACCGCAGCACCTGCGAGGGCGCAGCGATTGAGAATGGCAATACCACCGATATGAAACAGCGGCAGTGACAGCAGCCAGCGATCGCCCGGCGACAGCGGAATAAGGCCTCGGGCACCCTCGGCGCTGGCAATGTGATTGGCCAGAGCATGCACCGCCGCCTTGGGCTCGCCCGTGGAGCCTGAACTCAGCACCAGATTAACCGGCTGCGACAAATCTAGGGTTGCGGCGACAGGAGGTGCCTCGGTGCTTGCGGCCATCCCGCTGGTCGTGTCCTCAAGGTGGATACGGGGCAATGCCGGGCAAAGGCTTTCAAGCGCCGGGGCGTGCAGGGCATCAAGGGCAAAACGACGTATCAGGCCTTCAAGCTGAGATTCTGGAAACCGCCATGACAGGGGGCAAAAAAGTGCCCCCGCTTCGGCGCAGGCCCAGTAGAGGATTATCTGCTCGACACTGTTGGGCCCAATCACCCCGAGGCGCGTTATATCTTGCGACTTAAGCTGCTGAGCGACCTCACGCACCTGCCTGGCCGTCACCTCGAAAGACAAGGTGTATTCCGGCGTTATCAGTGCATGGGCGTCGGGCCAGGTGGCCGCTGCTTGCTGCAGGGGCGAGATGGACAGTTGAGGGTTGACTGAACGCTGTGGGCTGATTGAACGCTGAGGGCTCATAGCAGCGAGGCTCCGAGTTCACAGCCAAGCACAGGGCCTGGGGCTTCTGGCGTGAGACAACGTTTTTGCCCGTGTGAGACGATGCAGTCGGCTTCAAAGGGAAACAGGGTATCGAGCCCTGGCGCTTCGTCCGGGGTGACCTGTTTGGCAAAGGCCGCCAGCGCGGCTATGCCCAGAGATGACTCCAGTGCCGAGCTGATAACGCAGCGAATGCCCCGCGAATGGGCTTCATCAATCAACGCCTGTACCCGGGCGGGCGAGCCGAGCAGCATGGGCTTTAACACCAATGCCCTGAGTCCCTGTGACTGGGGATCTTCCGGGAAGTGAAAGTCTGACAGGGCAAGAGACTCATCCAGGGCATAGCCGATGCCAACGGTCCGAAAGAGTGCGGGATTGTCAGCCGGATTGCGACAGGGCTCTTCGATATAGTCGATGGCCGCCCTGGGCAGACATGCACAAAAATCAATGGCATCGTCCAGTTCAAAGCCCTGATTGGCGTCGAGACGCAGCTTCAGCTGTGGTCGTTCTGCAAGAATCGAATGGATGAGTTTAAGCTCGGTCTCCATGGAGGTTTGGCCCACCTTCACCTTCACGAATCGGGTATGTGCCGGCAGCGCTTTAACGCGTTTTCGAACAGCCTCCAGCGGCTCGTCCTGGGCAAGGTAAATGAGCGGAATACAGGGCATTGGGTGGGCTATGTCATCGGACAACTGCTCGCTAAGTTGGGCAGCGAGTATACCAAGCCCCCAGGCTACCGACGCTTCAGAAACCGACTCGGCCATGGCTTCAAGCTCGACCACCCAATCAGCTTCGTCTGATGATGTTATGCCAGCCAAGCCGCTTTTTAACGTATTAATGCAGTCGTCAATGGACTCGGCGCTGAAACCAATGATGGGGGCGCCATCCATATCCGTGCCGCTTAAGGGCGCAATCTCGGCGAACACTCGCCGCTCGCCGATGCGGGCCTCTAACACCAAACCCACGCGATGCATGATGCGCTGCTTACCCACGGGCAGTGGGCGGCTGAGGGCGATGCGATAGGGATAAAGGGCAAAAGAAGGTTCAGACATGCGATTGACCCGCGCTGGAGTGATGGAATATGCCCTGAAGCAGGCAGTGTGCAAAGCGGCCGGGCTGCTCGGCATGGCAATTGTGACCGGCGCCTTCAATTGTAAACAATCGAATATCCGCTTGTTGCTGCTGCCACTGGTTGGCGAGGGCGGTAAATTTCTGGTCTTGCTCGCCTACATACAGATTCACCGGGCAGGGCAAGTTGGCTGGCACCGCTCTGAGGTCCTGTTGATTTGCCAGTGAGGTGGCCAGATACATCTGCAACAGGGCCTGGCGGTGTTTGTCTTGATGCTGGGCACAGCGCTTTGCCACCAGAGCATGGCGGGCGGTGTCATCGAGATGGGCAAATACGCCCTGACGATACCAGGCATCGAGAAACACGGGCAGGGGTTCAATTGCCAGTCGTTTGGCCCAGAGGCTATCGGCGGCAAGCCGCTCGGCCCTGGCAATGTTGCTCTCAAGGCCCGGATGACAGGACTCAAGGTTAAGGCTCAGCAGACTTTTTGGGGCCAGACGTGCCATATGCAGCGCCAGGCGGCCACCGAGGGAATAACCGAGCAGGTGAAACTCAGTTACATTCTGCTCGGCAAGCCAGTGGAGCAGGTCGAGGCAGACCTTGTCAAACGGGCTGCTGCAGTTGCCATCAAGCTGATGTTCGGCCTTCTCGTCGAACTGCACTTCAAACGGGGCTGAGCCGTGCCCGGGTAAGTCGGGTGTCAGCAGTCGAAAATGGGGCCCGAGTTCGGAAGCCAATGTGTCCCAATCGCTGCCGCTGCCTAAAAAACCATGTAATAACAGCAGGCAGGGCTTCAGCGGCTGCGTATCCACTCTGCCATTCTCCTTATCTGATTACTTGCCTGATCCTGAGCCACAGTCACTTCAATCACAGAGGCGCCCGGATGTTCCAGAGCCGCCTGATAGGCATCGATAAAGGCCTCCATATCTTCGGCCCGGTCGTAGGGCAGGCCAAACATGGCGGCGCCGTAGCCAAACTCCAGCCCATGGCTGAGGCGATAGAAATCGCTGCGAAGCTCTTCTGTGGGGACTGGCAGCAAGTTGAAGATATTGCCGCCATCGTTATTGAGCACAACTATTACCAGCGGCGATTGGCAATCCCGGGCGAGCGCCAGAGAGTTCAAATCGTGCAGCGCCGATAAATCCCCGAGAATCAGGGTGGTGGGTCGTCCTCTATGACGGGCTACACCGCAGGCGGTGGCGATAAGACCATCGATGCCGGAAGCGCCCCTGTTGGTATAGGTAGATGCGGCGCAGCAGCCAATGGGCGCAAACATGTCATAGAGGCGCACCGGCAGGCTGTTACCGATAAAGAGTTGCTGCTCGGCGGTATGGCTGGCGGCGATAGCGCGAATAACCTGCGCCTCACCGAATTCGCCACCATCGATATGGTGGATAAAATCCTGCTCAACCGACTGATTTAAAGCGATAAGCTGCGCCGCCCAGTTGGCCTCCGACGAGCGCGGCCATTCGAGGGCGCAAGCATCACCAGCCCGGCCGAGCCAAAGTTGCTTGTTGCTGTGGCTGGGGTCGAGCCTTTCCTGATGGGGCAATACCTGCCAGTAACTGTGCCAGTCTTTTTCGGCCAGATAACTGATAAGGCGTTTCGACAGAAGCCTACCGCCAAAGACCAGCACCCGTTCGGCCTGATCCAACAGGGCACGGGCCTTGGGATTCAGCAGCAGCTGATCGATATGGCCTATGGCGCCCGGATGCTGACGCAGCTGGCTTTGAGCATCGGTCAGCAGTGGCCAACCCAGCTTTTGCGATAGTGTGATGAGTTCAATCGGTGCTTCGGCTTCGGTCAGCGTGCCCGCCACTATCACCCCTTTGCCATGGACAAAGCGCATCATGGCATCCCGGGGGGGGAAGGCGCTGAAGCTGGCATTGGCCACCGACAGATACGGCGCCTGGGTATCCTGCCACTGGCCAAGACGACTTAAATAACTGTCGAATTGCTCGAACCTGCGCTCTGAAGGATACAAAGGTTCGGGGTACATGCAATTGATATGCAGCGGCCGGTCGAGATTTGCCAATTGTTCATCGAGGGCACTGAGCAGCACTTCCGGGCCAATTCGCAGGTCGGGAGTCGGCAGATTGAGCTGGCGGGCATAACCGCCAAAAATACCGGGCTGTTCAATGGCCTGATTGGCGCCGCAGCCAATCAGTTCCCAGGGTCTGTCGCCGGAGAGAATAATCAGCGGCACGTGGGTCAGGGATGCTTCCACAATGGCCGGATACAGGTTGGCCACGGCGGTGCCCGAGGTGGTGATGATGGCGACGGGCGCTTTGCTGGCTTTTGCCAGTCCGAGCGCGAGGAAACCCAGCCCCCGTTCATCAAAATGCAGATGTCGGGTCAGCTTATCCTGGGCGGCGGCAGCCAGAGTCAGTGGCGTTGAACGGGAGCCCGGCGCCATACACAGGTGCATTACACCGTGGCGGGTGAGCTCCTCCAGAATCAAAGAGCCCCACAACAAATTGAGTTCGGCAGTACTCGAATGCAAGTGATCCATGGTGAAAAGGGATTGGATAACAATGACCTTAGTGTACCCCTAACCTTGCTGGTTAACAGGCTAATTTTGTCAGACTTAGATTAGGGAAGGTGCGAATAAGTCCCGTGCTTGCTCTGCGTGAGCTTAAAGTGGATAGATGCAAGGCACAGTTTGCAGCGAATGGCCCTAGTCCTTCGCAAGAACTGTAACGCAGCAGATACCGCTGTAAGCCACGCCCTGCGGGGCTTTGATAGCAACACCATTTCGGCGTTATTCAACTTCAGCAGGACGGCGGGGGCGCCCAGCCATGCCCTCAGTTGAATGCCTTGAACTGTCGCTGCTATCAAAGCCAGAGCTGTGCGACGACTTGTTCGCACCTTCCTGAGGTCTCGCTAATTGTCCCGACATCCGTCGATTTGGCTTAACAACCAGATTGGATTGAACACCTGCCCATCACAACAGGGCGATTTCATCGGCGCTATTAGCCAGAGTGCGCGGGAAGTCCCGTTGGCTTAATAACCCAAGCACTCAGTAACTCGCTGATAGCCACATTCACATGCGTTGGGTCTGTGCCTGGTCTCAGGGCGCGAGATTATTAATCCACTCACTCATCACCACATGGGTTTTGATTTTGACAATTTCGGTGTGGGTGTCGATATATTCGCGGATTTCGTGCAGGCGGCGCATGGAAGGGGCATGGACATACACCAGCAGATCCATATCACCTGAGATCCCATGGCAGGTGAGCACTTCAGGAATGGCATGGAACACGTGCACCACATCGGCGCAGCGGGGGCACTTATGCTGAATTTCAAAGT
This sequence comes from Shewanella zhangzhouensis, assembly GCF_019457615.1. NCBI lineage: Bacteria > Pseudomonadati > Pseudomonadota > Gammaproteobacteria > Alteromonadales > Shewanellaceae > Shewanella > Shewanella zhangzhouensis. Next base: position 4,280,909 of record NZ_CP080414.1, on the reverse strand, counting down.
AGGCCGACACACCTTCTTTTTGCGATTCAGACAGGAGTACTTGATAGCCGCGGATCACTCCCGATTGCTCGAGTTTTTTAATACGTTCGGAGACTGCACTGCGGGACAGATTCACTTCGTCGGCAATGGTTGAAATGCTTCTTCTGGCATCCTGGCGCAATGCCTGAATAATGGCCTGGTCAAACTTGTCCAACCTGAAACTCCTCGATAACTTGAGTTTGCCGACGAAATGTCGGAATTATCTTTAATAACCGCCAAAATGACGGCGTAAGTTCACCTTGTGCGGGAAAAGGGCGGCAGAATGTGGCGCTGCTCACAGCTATACTTTGCCTAACTTTCCACAGCAATAATCTAACAGATGGAACATATCAAAGGAACGATCGGTCGCTGGCAAGGCGCCGGACTCATGGCCACCACTTTATTGGGCACAGGGGTGTTTATCTTACCGCAGATGACACTGGCAAAAGCCGGTACCAGCGCGCTTTGGGCCTGGGCACTGCTCACCCTGGCCATTATCCCCGTGACTTTGGTGTTTGGCCGTTTGGCAAGCCGGTTTCCCCATGCTGCCGGCCCGGCCTTCTTTGTGGAAAAAGCCTTTGGCCGCACCCTGGGGCGGAGCATTGGGCTTATCTTTTTGCTGGTGATCCCCATGGGCGCTCCCGCCGCCATTTTGATGACATTTCAGTTTGTCACTGCTCTGTTGCCATTGGCGGGTGTTGAGTTGCTATTGGCGCAGCTTTTGGTCATAGGTCTCCTGTGGTTCGCCAATTTAAAAGGCTTGCAGGTGTCCGCCAAGGCGCAATTTGCACTGACTCTGGGAATAGTAGCCGTGGTGCTCGCGCTCTTTATGGGCCTGGGTGTACAGCATCAAGCCGTCGAATTGCCGGATTTTGAATCAGCCTGGCAGACCGGCCCCATGATGCTGGCTGCGGGTATCGCCTTCTGGAGCTTTCTGGGGGTCGAGGCCATGACTCACCTGGCCCACGATTTTCGTGAGCCGGAAAAAGACATGATCCCCGCAATGATGCTTGGCACTGTGCTGGTGGGACTGATTTATCTGGGTTGCACCAGTTTGTTGTGGCTGGTGCCATCCGGCACGGGCGTCGCCATGATGGGGGTATTCGACACCCTGCTTGGGGGCGGAGGTGCGCAGGTAATCGGCATTCTGGGCGTGTCAGCGGGCCTTGCCACCGTAAACGTTTATGCCGGCAGTGCTGCACGTTTGCTGTGGAGCTTCAGCCGCGAGGGCATCATGCCCCGTTACTTCCAGCGCCTGAATGACCACGGTGTCCCCGTTCGTGCGCAAACCGCTATTTTGGGCGCCATGGCGTTGGTGCTGACGCTGGTGTTTGTGTTTGAGCAGGATTTGGAACAGCTGATCGCCTGGAGTAACGGGGTGTTTGTGATTATCTATGCCCTGTCCATGTTGGCAGCCTGGCGTTTACTCGGTGCTTCTTCGCGGCTCTGGATCCTGTTGGGGCTGGGGTTTTGCCTGGCGCTTGGGGTGTCACTCGGTGAGCGTATGGCTTACGCGGTACTTTTGCTGATGATGGTGTTGCCCCTGCTGTGGTGGCAGAAGGGGCATTTACAGCGTAAAGCGGGTGGCGCCTGTTAAATCCGCTGATCCAGACTGAAATCGAGGCGAATTTGCTGGTTACTCACACCAACGGGTTTGCCATCGACCATTTTGGGTTTGTACTTCCAACGCTTCACCGCATCACGGGCAGCAGCATCGAAGGTTCGTTTGGGGTTGGCGTCCAGCACCCGCACATTGGTGGTGCTGCCATCGGCAGCGATGTCAAAACCCACTACCACAAAGCCTTCTTTGCCGTTTTGGGCGGCGCTGATGGGGTAGTTGGGCTGGATTTGCACAACGGGTACGGCATCATAATCTGAGTTACCGAAGTTTGAGCCGCCTTGGGATACGGGTGGCAGTTCTATGGTGGGGGAGTCGATGGGCACTCCTGTTCCTGAGCTTTCCCCGGTTGTGGCGATTTCCACCGGTTTTATTGGCTCTGGCTTGGGTGGAGGCGTAGTGTTCCGAACTGGCCTGAGTTCTTCTCTGTCCGGCATAGTCACCTGAAGCTCCGGTGTTGCCGTTGGTTCCTGGTACTCTAACGGCGGCTGTTTTACCAGATAGGCCATAAAGACGAACAGCCCCAGGGTGACCAAGGCGCCCAACATGCCCAGCGTACCTTTTTGCATCAGCGATTTACCCATATCCACCTTCCTGTGTTGTATTGGCTTTCACTGATATAGCTAGCAGTTCGAAATTTAACCGGCAAACATTTTCTTACACTTTTCCTCAATAAAAGCAAATATTTACAAATAATAAACAGATAAAAAACCTTTTATTTACCAAAATGGTGGTGCAAGTCACTTTTGGGGGAAAATATGAAAGCTGTCACTGTATGGAGTTTACTGGCCTTGAGCCTTTGCACCACCGCCATGGCCGATGCCCGCGAAATCGGTCCGCATATTCGCGATGCCATGGCCGATCAAGCCCGGCCTGAAGCCGACCGGGGACGGGATATCCAGCGAAAGCCGGATCTTATCCTGAGTTACTTTGAGGTGACACCCGGACAAAAGGTGCTGGACCTCTTTTCCGGTGGTGGATATTACACCGAGCTGCTTGCCCGCGCTGTTGGAAGAGATGGTCGGGTGGTGGCCCACAACAATCAGGCTTACCTGCCATTCGCCGGAGATGAACTCAAGCAAAGGGACTACGCTGCCCGCCTGCCCAATGTGGAAACCCTGCTGGCGGAAGCCAACGACCTGCACTTTGTCGACCAGAGTTTTGACAGGATTTTTTTCGTGCTGGGATTTCATGATGCGCTCTACAGCACCAAGGACTGGCCAGCTATCGACCTGGATAAGCTGGTGGCCCTGATGCAAAAATCGCTTAAGTCCGGCGGCCAGGTTGCGATTATTGATCACAGGGCAAAACCCGGCAGTGGAGCCGATGTGGCAGAGCAGCTGCACCGTATGGATCCCGCTCTGGTAATAGCAACAATGACCGAGGCAGGTTTCAGGTTCGATGGAGAGCTGGATGCATTGGCCAACAAGGCCGATCCGCTGGATATCTCAGTATTTGATAAAAGAATACGGGGTCATAGCGACCGATTCGTACTTAAGTTTACTAAACCCTGAACCCGGCTGGCGGCTGCTTCTTCTGGACTATAGTTTATCTGTTACCCAGAGGAGAACGTCCCATGCATTCAGCCGCACTGCTTCAAAAAGTTGATGAATTACCAAGGCTTCCCAAAGCCATAGCCGAACTCTTGGATATAGTGAATAACGAAGATTCCACCGTTAAAGCCGTCTCCGAGAAACTGTCCCATGACCCAGTGCTCAGCGCGCGGGTGCTCCGGCTTGCCAACTCTGCCCGTTTCGGGTGTTCACGGGAGGTGGGTACCATTGATGATGCCGTCGTGCGCCTGGGCATGCAGACCCTGAGGACCTTGGTCATTGCGTCGGCTGTGGTCGGCGCGGTTCCCAAGGTGGAAGGCTTCGACCTGGCCGATTTTTGGGGCAATACCTTTGAAGTGGCCATTATCTGTCAGGAGCTGGCAAAACGTCTGGGAACCCTGCCCGAAGAGGCCTTTACCTGCGGTATTTTGCATTCCATCGGAGAGTTGTTGATAGTCAATGGCGATCCGGCCGTGGCGGCTACCATCTCAGCCGCCGTTGCCGAAGGTGCTGATCGAAATCTGATGGAAAAAGAGATTTTGGGTTACGACAATGCCGAAATCGGGGCTCTGCTGGCCCAGAATTGGAAGTTTACGCCTGCCCTGGTGAAGGGCATTCAGTTTCAGAATCATCCCAAATCTGCCGAACCCTACTCCAAACTCGCCGGTATGTTGGCCATGGCGAAGCAAATTGCCGCCGACTGGGACAAAATTCCCGATGACGAGCGCACCAGTTGGCTGGCTCAGATTAATATTCTGGCCGGGATCAAGGTGGATTTGGGGGGACTTGCTGAGAAGCTGGCCAAAATGCATGGCCAGGGCATGGAAATGGGCAAACAGCTGGCTTAGCCAGCCTTTGCCTGATTACGCAGCTGTATCAGCTCACTGTGTTTGAGATAGAGCAGATCGGCCGTTTTACGGATGATCTGCTCTTCGTATTGGCACAATTCACCGTCGGAGAAGGCCAGTTGCCACATGGCCAGGATCAGGGCCTGCTTCTCTGCCAAATCAAACTGCTTGTTTATCAGGTCTGTGTATTCAAACAATGAAATTGCCTGCTGATGGCGGTCGATGGCGTTTGTCATCAGGGCATGGGCTTCATCGACGCTCACCCCGGTGAGCCTGGCAATGAATTCCGGCAGCAAACGCTGTTCGCTGCCGGACAGATCTTCGTCTGCCAACACTACTTCAATCAAGAGTGCAGCCGCCGCTTCTGACTGCGTCAAACGGGGGCCAGTGTCACCCAGACGCTGGTTCAGCAACTTTTTCAGTGCACTAATCATCATGGCCTCCCGTGACGTTTATGAGTTACAGCAGGCTTCCCAAGCCTTTCATCAGTAAGCCAACAGTATCATCACCGGCAGTGCTTTGAAGATAGTTTTTGGCAACATCCACCATGGGAGCCGCCAACTCGCGGGAAATACCCAGTTTTTCAAAAGCATCGTATACCATGGCACTGCCTTGCAATGAGCTGCCAAGGCCACCGGCCTTGGACAGCAGGCCAGACATACCAGTGTTGCTGTTAAGACCAGGGACTGCTGACAGCATCTGATCAGCGCCGGGTATGGCATCAGTCAGGCTGGAGAACTCGCTGCCGCTCAGGCTACCCTGCGCCATTTTAAGCAGTGCGCCCATGCCACCCTCGGCCTGGTTTTGATTTAACCCCAGGGCCATCAGGTCTCCCAGCAAGTCGCTGCTTTGTGCCTGAGTGGTCGGTGTGGCTGGCTGGGCGGTAGCGCCACTCACTTGCTTAAGGGTGTCGGAGGCCAGTGAGCCCAGATCCACTGCATTGGCGGAAGAAGACAGTGCCATGGCGGAGAAAACCAGTGAAAGGGCAGTGATTCGTTTCATTCAGTGACGTCCTGTAGGTGATTCATCTCAAAGTCAGGGGGCTATTCTAGACAAAGCGCGGTAAAAAATGCACGGAATTTGCGTCATATCATGGTGGATAGCTGCTTAAGGCCTGTGCATGCACGGCGGTTTTTGGGTATTCTAGGCGCACAAAATAAGGGGTCCATTTCCGGTTAGGCAGCCGAGTCTGTCGTCTGGATTGAATTTAACGTTAATCGGTTGGAAAGACATATGTCACTGTCCGTTATATTGAGCGAAGCTTATAACTTTTTTCGCAATCACCTGGGTCAACTCGCGGCTCTGACGATTCCGCTGCTTTTGGCGCAGACAGGCATCCAGCTGTGGCTGGGCAGTGAATTTGCCAAAGTTGATGTCAACAATCCGCAGTTTGGCTCACCACACTTTTTCGCCATGATGATGATGCTCATCATTTTCTCTGTTTTGATTGCCGCCCTGACGCTGTACTTGCAGCTGCGTAGCGAAGGCCATGAACTGTCCACTGGCGCTGTGCTCAAGGCCAGTTTGCCTTTTGTGCCACCGCTGCTGCTGGCGGGAGTGTTTTCCGGCATGGCGATCGCGGCACCCGTGATTATTGCCGCCGCCTTTGGCCCCCTGTGGCTGATTGGTTTGGGTATCAGCCTCTACCTTTTTGCTCGCCTGGCCTATGTGAACTTTATGGTGGTGGTGGAACGTCTGACGCCCCTTGAGGCCATCAAGGCCAGCTTCCGCTTTTCGTCTTCCATCGTGTCCAAAACCGTGGCCCTGCTGCTGTTGTATGTGCCCCTGTCTCTGGTGGGCGGCACCCTGTCACAACTGGTGGCCGGTGTTGGGCTTCCGCTTCAACTGATTGTTGATGCAGGATTTTCCTTTATTGCTCTGTTTGTTAACGTGGCGCTGTTCCGCCTCTACATGGTTAACAGAACTCAGGCTTAAGGAGCAAAGCGGATGGCTGGCAAGGGACTGACAGATACCGCAATGATTGCGGCCTTCGATGACGACCTTGCCAAGGAATATCGCCGCGCCAGACGCTTTGCCAAAGATGTCCCCGCCCAGGCGCTGCTGACACTGCGCAGCGCCCTCTACAAGCTCACGGGTATCCTGGCCGCAGGCCGCCTGACCTTCGACAGCCCCAATCTTTACAACCGCATCGAGGCCTTGTCACAGGCGCGTTTGCTGGGAGTGCGTCAGGTCCGTGCCATGCACAGGCTCAGGGCCGACGGTAACCGTGGCGCCCATCCGGAAAAATATCATCTCGATGAGGCGTCACTGCTTGCACTGGCAAACAAGGCGCTGCTGAATTTTTGCCAGCTGGTGTCCGAGTTGTCGGGCGCAACCCACTTCGAATTTGAACCCCTCGATGAGCTCAGCAACAGAGAACTCTGCTACAGGGCCGTTATGGCGGATGATGCCGAGGCACAGTATCTGCTGGGGATGGCCTTTAAAACCCAGGGGTTACTGGCCCGGGATGCGCAGCAAGGCCCGGATGATGAGCCCACAGCGTCAGCGGCGCTGGCGAAGGCGCAATATTGGTTTACCCAGTCAGCAAACAGCCTTGCGGTGGCCCGCTATGAATTGGGGGTGGCGTTTCTGCATGCTTATCAGGGACAGGTCGATGAGGCCAAAGGTATTTCCCTGATTGCCGAGGCCGCCACGCAAGGCGTGGAAGATGCCAAGGCCTTGCTGGGATACTTTGCGCTGACCGGACAGGGCATGGCCGTGGATCTGCCCAGGGCCGAATCTCTGCTGACCGAGGCTACACAAGGCGGCCATACCGAGGCCGAAGCCAACCTTGGGGTGCTCAGGTACCAGCAGGGGCGTATCGAGGAGGCATTCAGGCATATTGAATCGGCGGCGCGGGGCGGATTCCCACAGGCGCAGTATCATGTGTCCCTGATGCTGAGTCGGGGTGAGGGCTGCCTGGTTGATGCCCTTGGCGCCGAGCGCTGGCTTGCCGAGGCTGCCGAGCAAGGGCAGCTGGACGCCATGTTGGCGCGTGCCCGGCATATGCTCCATGATGAGGCCACCCTCGGCAGTGATTTAACCCTCGCCGAAGATTACCTGCGTAAAGTCATCAGATTCAGTCAGAATGTGCCCGCCATGCTGGAACTGTCGATGGCGCTTGCCGATGGCATTCTGGGGCGTATTGATGTGGTCGAGGCGGCAACCTTGCTTGGCGAGGCCGCACGGCTTGCCAATGACCAAGAGCGCGCCATCATCACGCCACTGTGGCAGTCCCTGGCGACCCAGATTGAAAATGTGTTGCAGCTTTCTGTGAATGCAGACGAAAAAAAGGCCCTGGAGAGAGCCAAAGAACTGCTTTTGGAGATGCCGGGGCAGGGTGAGAGCGCCCCGGAGCAGTGATATCAGTAGCTGACCTTACTCGGTCGGATCGTGTTCGAAGGTGCGTCCCTGATGGGGGCGCGGGCGGAATAGGTCTCGGTCACGAAAGCGAACAAATGCTTCTTCCCCATCGACGGTGCTCTGGGATTGCTGTGCAGCCTGGGCTTGCTGAGCCTGGCGCTGCAATTTACCCAGCCAAACCCGGCCAAACACACTGAGTAGTGCAAAGGCCACGGCGCCTGCCAATAAGACAAAGGGCAGCATCACCAGGCTGAGACCCAGCACCACAAATCCTGCGATAAACATGGCCAGCCCGCGGAATCCGCTGAAGCGCTCACGCAAGGGGGGAGTGTGGAATTGACTGTAGATCATAATGCCTCCTGGGCGAATGTCGTGCTGACAGTCTGCGTAAAATGTGCACCATAATCACGTGAAATATGGTTAATCTTGCGTCCATTTAAGCTTCTCACCAAAGCTTTTTCGGGCGCTTTGGATGATAAGCTCGCGTATCCATCTGTGGCCGGGATCGCCATCATTTCGCTGGTGCCACAAGAGCACATAGGCCAGAGGCATAAAGTCAAAGGGTAATGGCAGCATCTCCAGTGCGTAGAGCTTGGAGGCATGGCGCGCAAAGCTTTGCGGCAGGGTGAACACCAGATCGGTATTGGCACAGACGCTGGCGGCGCCATAAAAATCGGGCACTGTGGCGCACAGGTGCCGCTGCTTGCCCTGAGTTGCCAGATAGTAATCCAGCGCCCACCAGTCGTTGCCTTCGCAGCGCACCTGCACATGGGCCAACTCCAGGTAAGTGTTGAGATCCCATTTCCCTTCCCCAAGCAGTGCCATGGCCGGGTGTCCCTGGCGCACCAGGCAAATTTGTTGGTCCTGGTAGAGCGTTTGATGGCAAATACCTTCCGGCAGGCTGTCGATACGAAAGTTGGCTTCGGGCTGCAAATCGATACCGTCTATCCCAAAGTCAATCTGCCCCAGTTGAAGATCGCTGATGGATTTTTCGTTCCACACATAGGAATTGAGCCGCAGACCCGGCGCCATGGAAAGCAGCGGGCCGATAAAGCCGGGGATCAGTGTCTCGTACGCACTTTCCACCATGGCGAAGCTGAAGGTGCGGGTACTGCTGGCAGGATCGAAACTGGGGGGCATCACCAACTGATTGAGCGCCTGCAACACCCCCGGCAGCCGCTCGGCCAGGGCCAGGGCATGGGCCGTGGGTTTCAGCCCGTGGGCCGTGCGGGAAAACAGCGGGTCGCCCAGGGTTTCCCGCAGTCGGCTCAGGCTCTTGGACAGGGCCGACTGACTGAGATTCAGGCGCACGGCGGCGCGGGTGACGCTTTGTTCTTCCAGCAATACCTGCAGTACCACCAGCAGATTGAGGTCGATGCGTGTCAGCTTGTCCAGTTGCATGTGATATTCCAGAGGGGAATTTTTAAAAGTATTTTATACCATTTCTGTTCATACCATGGCAGGAGTAAACTTCGTCTATCATTTTTATTTCCTTATCTGTGACTTTTTCATGCAACGAAATCTGCTGCCTATTTTGATGTCTCTGGTGCTGTTAAGCCCGCTGGCCATCGACATCTATCTGCCTTCTATGCCTGCCATGGCGCTGGACTTCAGCGTGGATGAACGGCAGGTGCAGTCGACTCTGGTGCTGTTTTTGTTCGCCATGGGGGTGGGGCAGGTATTGATTGGCCCCTTGGCCGACCGCTACGGTCGTCGTCCGGTGGCTCTGTTCGGCACAGTGCTCTACGTAATCAGCAGTCTGCTTGCCATGGCCGCCCTGGAGTTTGAATTGCTGCAACTGGCCCGCCTGCTTCAGGGGCTTGCCGCCTGTTCCACTTCCATCGTGGCGTTCAGCGCCGTGCGTGACAGCTACAGTCCGTCCGACAGCGCCCGTATCTACAGTTACCTCAATGGTGCCATCTGCGTGATCCCTGCGCTGGCACCCACCCTCGGTGGCCTGTTGGCTATTCAGTTTGGCTGGCGTTCGACCTTTGCCTTTATGGCCTTCTATGGGTTGGTGATGCTGTTGGTAGTGGGTTACCGTTTGCCGGAAACCCGTCCTGCCCATACCGAGTCCACCGGCCCTCTGTACCGCTGGGGACGTTACGCCCCGGTGCTCAAGAACAGCCATTTCATGTTTTATGCCGTGACCTGCATGGCCGCCATGGCCGCGATCCTTTGCTATGTTTCTTATTCGTCCATTTGGCTGATTGGTAAGCTGGGCGTATCTGAACTGGCGTTTTCCGGGCTCTTCGGTCTCAATGCCGTGGTGAACGTGGTGGCCTGTTTTGCAGCGCCAGTGGTGATCCGTAAGTTGGGGAACCGTCCAACCGTGTTGGTGGCGTTGGTGCTAATGATATTGGCATCCGTGCTGGAGCTGGTGTTGCAACTGCCTGAATGGGCATCACCCATGGCCGCGTCTTTTGCTTTTATGTTGCCTATGATGCTGCTGTGTGTGGGCTTTGCGCTGCTGCTTGGTCCTGCAACCAGTATGGCGCTGGCGCCCTTCGGTGAGCGTGCCGGTACTGCCACTGCGCTGCTGGGCTTTATTCAAATGAGTGGTGCATCTGTTATCACCGCCCTGGTACAGCTGACACCGCTGACCGCACCTTATGCCATTGGTTATACCATGGGTGGCTTGGCGCTGGTGTTGCTGGTCATCATGTTGATGCCACGGTTTGGTCATTGGCACCAGGAGCCGGCCACTCACTAATCCTCAGTTATCACCCTTTGGCCTGTCCGGGTTTCCCCGCGACGGGCTTTTTTTTATGATGGGCAAAATGTGTAGCCATGGGTGTTCAGGGTGTCCCGGGATTTTTGTGTAAATTGCCATTTTCCGCTTAGAGTCTGTGTGTGCGATGCCATCTCGCCGGTTGCTGCCCGTACCCGGGTTTGGGTGCTGAAGCATCCATCGGAAGTGGAGCATGGGAAAAACAGCGCTCGACTGCTGCCGCTTATCCTAGACACCGCCAGGATATTTGTTGGCGAGTCTGAGGCGGATTTTGCAGCGCTGCGACAACAGCTTGAAGTGGAGAATTTAGCGCCTGTCTTGGTATATCCGGCGGATGAAGGAGAGGAATTCAGTCCTTCATCGACTGGCGGCCAGCCGGACTCCAGAGTGCTGTTGCTCTTGGATGGTACCTGGCGCAAGGCGTTGAAAATGTATCACCTCAACCCCTGGCTGCATGGGTTACCCAAGTTGTCTTTCACGCCGGATACGCCATCGGCGTATCGGATCCGTAAAGCCAGTCGCAGTGACAGTCTGTCCACCCTGGAAGCAGCGGCCTGTGCATTGGAATGCCTGGAACCCGAACTGGATACCGGCCCAATGCTTCAGTGTTTTGATGCCATGATAAGCAGGCGCCTTGAGGCCATGCCGGAGGCGGTGCGGCAAAGGTATTTGGCTGACTCTGAAAGCGAAACTGACAGATGAGTGTTTTACGCGTCACTACTCGGTGAAAGCCTCTTTTTAGTTGCGCTCACCGCCTGCTGGCCGGACAATAAGCTGCGCGAAACTCCAAGGGAAGGATGTGTATGACATTATCAAAACTGCCGCTTGCCCTCTGGGTAGCCACTGCCCTGGCAGCCCCACTGCAGGCCGCCGACGATAGCAAACCCCGGTTGGTGATGAAGGCCGATAAGGCCCGCGAACAGGCGCAGAAAACCGAGGCCGAGCAACTGGAAAAGGCCCGCGCCGCCGCGTCCGAGACTTCAAGCCGTGAGGCCGATGTGCTTAAGCGTCAGCAACAGGGTGAGTGGGAAGATAGCCAGCGGGAGAAGGCCGCAGCCCAGTTCGATGAACGTGAAACTCGCGAGCAAAAATACCTTCGGGAAGCCAAAGAAGCGGCCAAGAAAGAGCGCAAGATCCCCAAACCATGAGTTTTTCCTGTTCCCTGTGTGGTGGCAACGACTTGTATCTGTTTGCCGAAGACCGCCGTCGCCCCTATTACCGCTGCCGCTGCTGTGCCCTGGTGCAGGTGCCTGCGCCTTTTCATTTAAGCGCTGAAGAGGAAAAGGCCGAGTACGACAAACACGACAATGGTGAAGACAGCCCGGGTTATCGCAGCTTTTTAAGCCGCACCCTCACCCCCTTGTTGCCACGTCTTACCCCCGGCGACAAAGGCCTGGATTATGGCTGCGGCGCTGGTGCCCTGCTCGCCAAAATGGCCGGTGAGCAAGGGTTTGAGTTTGCCGCGTACGATCTCTATTACTTCCCTGACCGCGCCGTTCTGGCAGCCCGGTATCAATGTGTGACCCTCACCGAAGTCATTGAGCACGTGGCCGATGCCCGCGCCTTGCTGGATGAGCTTTCAAACCTGTTGGCACCGGGTGCGCTGCTCGCCATCATGACCAAGCGGGTACTCTCGGCCGAAGCCTTTAGCCGCTGGCACTATAAAAACGACCCCACTCATATCAATTTCTACTCCGATGAAACCTTCGCCTGGATAGCGGCCGAGCGCGGCTGGACACTGGAGATAGTCGATAAAGACGTGGTGTTTTTACGCACTTCAAACTGACAGGGCCCTGCGTTTTGCCGTGACAGTAGGCGAGCCTGCGGCATTGTCAGGATAGCGTCAGTCAGCCGGTATCACTTTCATTTACAATTTTTAAACCTCAATCTTTCTGTCCTCCCTTGCTGGCGTTGGGGAAATTGCTTTTAAATGGCGGATTAACCAAAGTAATACACCATTTAACCACTTGGAGCAGGAAGCGAGATGAAGCGAACGCTATCAGCCCTGGCTCTGGCAATGGGGCTGGCAATGGCCCCCATGATGAGCCAGGCCACCACTGCCGCCGATATCAAGAGTTTTACTCTGGATAACGGCATGAAAATCATGGTGCTGGAAGATGCTTCCATCCCCAATGCCAACATGTATCTGTTCTGGAAAGTGGGCTCGCGCAACGAAGCCCCGGGTCTTACCGGTATCTCCCACTTCTTCGAGCACATGATGTTTAACGGCTCGAAAAAGTACGGTCCCAAGATGTTTGACCGCACCATGGAAGCCGCCGGTGGCGCCAACAACGCCTACACCACCGAAAACCTGACCGTGTACACCGACTGGTTCCCAGCTTCCGGTCTTGAAACCATTTTCGACCTGGAAGCCGACCGCATCGCCGACCTGGACATCAATGCCGACATGGTTGAGAGCGAGCGCGGCGTGGTGACTTCTGAGCGCAGCACCGGTCTTGAAAACTCCAACATCCGAGCCCTGATGGAAGAGCTTAAAGGTGTGGCTTTCCGTGCCCATCCCTACAGCTGGCCCGTGATTGGCCACGAGTCAGATATTGCCGCCTGGACGCTGGACGACCTGGTGCAGTATCACAAGACTTACTATGCCCCCAACAATGCCGTGGTGGTGATTGCCGGTGATGTGAAACTGGCTGAGGTAAAATCTCTGGCAAACAAGTATTTCGCCCCAATTCCTGCCCAGGCGCCGCCCCGCGAAGTGAAAACCGTGGAGCCGCTGCAAAAGGGTGAGCGCAGAACCTTTATTCACAAGCCTTCTGCCAGCACGCCCAATGTGATGATGGCTTACCATGTTCCGGCTACCTCCCATGAAGACTACTATGCCCTGGAACTGCTGGCGGGCATTTTGAGTGCCGGCAACAGCTCGCGCCTGTATCAATCCATGGTCGACAGCCAGTTGGCGTTGGAAGCCGATACTTATTTCCCGATGTCGTTCGACCCCAACCTCTTTTACCTCTACGCCGTGGGCGCACCCGGGGTGAAGGCAGATGCGCTGGAGCAGGAGCTGATTGCCCAAACCAATCGCATCGCCGCCGAGGGTGTAACCGAACAAGAGCTTGAAAAAATCAAAAATATCAAGCTGATGGACTTTTACCGCACCATGGAAACCATTAACGGTAAAGCCAATACCCTGGGTACCTACGAACTCTTCTTTGGCAGCTTTGATAAGTTGTTCAATGCCCCCGAGGCCTACAACAAGGTCAGCACCGCCGACATTCAGCGCGTGGCGCAAACCTATCTGAAACGGGCCAACCGCAGCGTTGCCGTGCTGTCTGCCGAGGAGGAAATGGACAAATGATGCAATATAAACCTCTGTTGATTGTGGCAGCGCTCGCCCTGGCCGGCTGCGCCGCTACCCAGGACGTTAAGCGTACTCAGGAACCCGCTGCCGCCGCCTTTCAGTTGCCCTCCTATGAAAAGGTGACTCTGGATAACGGGCTGACGGTGTTTTTGATGCAGCAAAAAGAAGTGCCGCTGATTACAGTAAACGCCGTGGTACGTGCCGGAGCGGTGAACGACACCAGTGCCGGTATCTCTGCTTTGACGGCCGAAGGCCTGATGCTTGGCAGCGCCGGCAAGTCCAAGCGTGATATCGAAAACCAGGTGGATTTTCTGGGCGCCAGTTTAAGTGCCGAAGCCGGTAAGGAAGGCAGCTATATCAGTGCCAAATTCATGGCCAAGGATCTGGACACCATGCTGCCGCTGTTTGCCGATGTGCTGCTGCGCCCCGACTTCGATGCCACCGAATTCGACAAGCTCAAGCAGCGTGAAGTGGGGGGGCTGATTCAGGCCAAGGAAAGCCCAAGAGCCGTGGTAGGTAACTACTTCGGCAAATTGGTATACGGTGAGCATCCCTACGGCAACGCCAGTGGGGGCAACAGTGAGTCTGTCGCCGCCCTTACCCTGCCACAGATTCGTGCCTTCTATACCGGTTTCTATCAGCCCGGTAATACCTCCATTTCCGTGGTGGGTGATTTTGATGTGGCCGACATGAAGGCGCAGCTGAAGCGCACCTTTGGTGAATGGCGCTCAGATGCAGCTCCCCAGCAGCAATCCTTGAAACAAGGTCTGCCGGTGCTGGAAAAGAGCCGGGTGCTCTTGGTGGACAAGCCAGACGCCATGGAAACCACCTTCCTGATTGGTGGTATGGGTATTTCTGAAGACAACCCGGACGCTGTGGGCTTAACCGTGGTGAACACCATTCTGGGTGGCCGCTTTACCTCCTGGCTCAATGACGAGCTGCGTGTGAATGCCGGTCTGACCTATGGTGCCCGCTCCGGCTTTGCCTCTTACCGCGACAGTGGTCTGTTTCAGATAAGCACTTTCACCAAAACCGACACCACGGAAGCGGCCATCGACCTCGCGCTGAAAACCTACGCCCGTCTGTGGGAGCAGGGGATCGATCAGGCAACGCTGGATTCGGCGAAGGCCTATGTGAAGGGGCAGTTCCCGCCTAAGTTTGAAACCAGCGGCCAGCTGGCCGGGCTTTTGTCAGATATGTACCTCTATGGCTTTGATAACAGCTATATCAATGACTTCGAGCGTAAAGTCGACAGCCTGACCCTGGAAGAAACCCAGCGACTGATCAACACCTACTTCCCCAAAGACAAGCTGCAGTTTGTGCTGATTGGCAATGCCGCCAAGGTGGCTCCCATCGCTGTCAAATACGGTGAAGTCACCCAGGTGAATATCAAGGATGTAGGGTTCGGCGGCTAACACCGAATCCCTACAAAGAAAAAGGGCCTGCTGTTGCAGGCCCTTTTCATTTTCAGCGTGGTGAAGCGAAGACGGTTATCTGTTCTACACTTAATTTCGAGATGGCGGCTGCAGCCAGAATGCGGCCGGAATTCAGTCCAGACCAAGAGGGAATGGAATAAGGCCATGAAAAATCAAGAACATGCCCAAGATGAAGATTCGCTGTCTATGGAAAGCCTGGAGGCGGCCTTGCTGGGAGAGGACGACTGGTTGCATGTGCAGGAAACGGTCAAATTGTTACTGCTTTCCATGGCCCAGATAGAACTGACCCTCACGGACGGGGAATACAATGTCACCGGTTTGGGACAACAGTTTACCGACATGGCGTCGCACTTGCGGCAGGTAAATCTTTATCTGGCCAATCAACCCGATACGCCAAAAGACATTATCAAGCACGGCATTATGCTCGAAACCGAAATCGACAAGGGTGTGGTGGCCTTCCAATTTTACGACCGCCTGTCCCAGCGGCTGCAGCATGTGGTGACCGGGCTTGCTCTCACGGAGGATCTGCTCTGTGACGATAAAAAACGATTGCAGGGTGAGGAATGGCTACGGGTACAAAAACAGATTAAATCCACATACTCCCTTGAATGTGAACGTAAAATGTTCGATCTTGTGCTCCAGGGTATGCCACTTCATGAAGCCTTGGCGCTGTATCGGGATGAACATCTTTACCGCAAAGACGATATCGAACTCTTTTAACTCTGTTCTCCTTGGCTTGTCTGCGTTGCTGCCGCTGGCCGCGGCAGAGATGCCCTTTGCCGATTGGTGCGCCAGCCTTGCCGGACAGTGGCAGGGCACGGGTGCCCGTCCCGGTGAGGTGCCAAAGCCGTTAACCACCCAGGCCATATGCAGCGCCGATCGCCAGCAGCTTATCTTCAGCGTCAGCCGTGGGGCACGATTTTCCAACAGCGAAACCTGGTGGTTTCGCCGTCAGGGAGACAGAGTCCTGCTGACTTACTTCAATGGTGTTACCGAAGACAAGGGGCAGGAGTTCAGTCTTTATCGTCGCGGCGGCGGCTACTCACTGCTGGGTGAAGGGATGGTTAATGAGCGTCCTGCCCTGATCCAGCTGTTGTTTGAACCAAAAGACCAGGGTTGGCAGTGGCTGCAACAAGCCCGATTTCTCGACGATGATATTGAGCAGTACATGCTCTACCGCGGGTTATCCTTACAGCCGTTACCGGCCTTAACCACGAGTGAAGGCCGTCAGGTTAACTGAGGTGGATTAACGGGCACCGCCAAAACCCTGCTGACGCCAGGCTTCGTAGCTGATAATGGCCACGGCATTGGACAGGTTCAGGCTGCGGCTCGACTCCACCATGGGAATGCGCAGACGCTGCTCTGTGGGTACCGAGTTGATAATGTCCATGGGCAGACCACGGCTCTCGGGGCCAAACAAGAGCACATCACCGGCCTGGTAAGTCAGCTCTGAGTGGGGGCGGCTGCCCTTGGTTGTGCAGGCCAGAATGCGCCGCCCGGCCATGGCTTCAAGGAAGCTCGGGAAGTCCTTATGGCGGGTTACACGGGTCATATCACTGTAATCCAGCCCGGCACGGCGCAACTTTTTCTCTTCCAAATCAAACCCCAAAGGTTCAATCAGGTGCAGTTCGCAGCCATTGTTGGCGCACAGGCGAATAATATTGCCCGTGTTGGGGGCGATTTCGGGTTCATAGAGGGCGATGTGGAACATAAAGCGGTTGCGGCAGTCCAAAAGAGCGACGAGTATAGCAAAACTCGGATTAATCAATCATTAGAATGGATTTTAATAATGAAAGCGCCACTGTTTATTCTGGTCGTACTGCTGCAAGGATGCTCGTCTTCGGATTGGGTCGACTTGCCAAAAAGTTATGAAGATGAAAGAGATGGCAAGGCATCACCTGCCGAAGTCGCCCTGAATCTTCCGCGGGCCATTGCCGGGGCTGATCCCTGTAAAAATGGCCATCCCGATGATATTGCCAAGTGCCGCGCCGAGCGTCAGGCCGAGACGGATGCACTGACTGAAAGCATCCGTAATCGCACCCAAAAGTAATCTCGCCAAGCAGGCAAATAACAGAGGCGGAAAAGTGATAATCACTTCTCCGCCTCATCTTTTTGTGCCGTTGGCAACTTATCATCAAGCTGCCAATACCTTGAACATCATCAGATTTTAAGGTGCTTCGACAGCGGCAGATCGCGGTAACGCGCCCCGCCAGCGGCTACTATGGCATTGGCAAGGGCCGGGGCCACAGGCGGCACGCCAGGTTCCCCCACACCGCCGGGTACTGCGCTGGAGGCGATGATCTCAGTCGCAATCGGCGGGCAGTGTGGCAGCCTGAGCAGCGGGTAGTCGTGGAAGTTTGATTGGGTCACGGCGCCCTGGTCGAAATCGATTTCGCCAAAGAGCGCAAGGCTTAAGCCAAACATCACCGCGCCTTCCATCTGCGCGGCCACCCGGTCCGGGTTGACCACAGTACCGGCATCCATCAGCGCGATGGCGTCCACCACAGTGAGCTTGTCACCTTCGAGCCGCACCTTGATGGCCACGGCGGCATAGGCAACAAAGCTGCGGTGAATGGCAAAGCCCCAGCCTTCGTTTTTACCCGCTGGTTTTTGTGCCATAAGCGCTTCGGCGCGGTCAATCAGCTTAAGGTAGCGGCCCACATCCACCGGATGACGACTCTGATCTTCACCATAGTTGCCATATTCAAAGCCTTGATTGGCAAAGTTTTCAACCCGCGCTATGCCGAGCAGTTCCCGCCACTGGGCGGTGCAGGATTTTCCATTGGCAATGGCGAGCTCGTCCACAAAGCTGCCCACCCCAAAGCCGTGTTGAATGTTGCTCACCGACCTTAACCAGCCGATGCGGGTGTGGGTTTCAGCCTTGACGGCTTCGCAGCGCACGGCACTGATATCCCAGGGGATATCGGTAAAACCCAGGTCCAGCTCGAACGGCTGCGGAGTATCCACAGCACTGTCAAAGGTGCTGCCGATGGAGGGGAAGGCGGTGCGCGACAATATCGCCTGCACCTTGCCTTTATCGTCAATACAGGCCTGGTAGTACTGGGCGCTGATGGCGTGCAGGTAGCCGTTTCTCAGCTCATCTTCACGGCTCCATTGCACCAGCACCGGCTTGTTTATTTTGCTGGAAATAAACGCCGCTTCGACGCTGAAATCCGGCTTGGATTTGCGGCCGAAACCGCCGCCGAGCAGGGTGACGTTTACCTTCACCTTGTCTTCATCGATACCCAGCATACCGGCCACATTCTGCTGGGTGCTTTGAGGTGTTTGACTGCTGGCCCACAGCTCGCAGCCATTTTTATCGACGCTGGCAATCACCGCCGGAGGTTCCATAGGCGCATGGGCGAGATAGGGCACTGTGTAAGTGGCGCTGACCATCTTGTCCTCTGGCCAGTTAGCAGGCTGGCTGCCAAGCTCGCGGGCGACTTTACCGGGCTCCAGCACCCTTTGTTTGAGGGTATCGAGATATGCCTTGCTGTTATGGCTGTCGTTGGCGCTTTTGCTCCAGCTGAGTTTGAGGGCTTTTCTGCCTTCCAGCGCACTCCAGGTATTACTGGCCACCACGGCAACGCCGCCGAGTGGCTGAAACGCCGGTGCGCCCTTGGGGATTGGAAGAGGGACTATATCCAGCACCCCTGCCACCTTGCGGGCAGCGCTGTCGTCCATGGACTCGAGCGCGCTGCCAAACACCGGCGGGCGGGCAATCACCGCATACACCAAGCCTTCGGGACGGTTGTCGGCGCCATAAATGGCACGGCCACCCAGCATATCGTCCATATCGACAATAGTGTGACCCTTGCCGATTTGGGTGAATTGGTCAGGGGTTTTGAGGGTGAGAGTTTTGGCATCCGGCAGCGGCAGCTTGGCGGCGGCCATGGCGAGCTCACCGTAGCTTAAGCGCTTGTCGCTGCCTTTGTGATGCACGGCGTGGGCCTTGGCGTAGACCTCAGTCACGGGCACCTGCCAGCGTTCGGCGGCGGCTTGCTCCAGCATGTGTCTTGCCATGGCGCCCATCTCGCGCATCTTGTCGAAGCCCTTGCGGATACTGCGGCTGCCGTCGGTGTTCTGGCTGCCATAGCGTTTGTCGGCCAGGCCCTGTACCACCACCACCTTGTCCCAGTCGGCTTCCAGCTCGTCGGCCAGCACCTGAGGAATGCCGGTGCGAATGCCCTGACCCATTTCCGAGCGGTGGCAGGTGAGGTACACCCTGTTGTCTTCGCCGATAGCGATAAAGAGGTTGAGGCGCTGCTCTTCGCCAAAGGCGGCGGTTTGCGCCGCCAGCATGGGGCTCCAGCCGAGGCCTGAGGCCCCCAGCATCAGAGCACCGCCCGAGGCACCAAAGAGTTTGAGCACATCGCGGCGGCTGAAGTTTTCAATGGCAGTAAACTTGCTCATGACTTGGCCTCCTGCTTGCCCTGATAGTCCTTGATGGCGGCGCGGATGCGGGTGTAGGTGCCGCAGCGGCAAAGGTTGCCTGCCATGGCCTCGTCAATCTGGCTGTCGCTGGGGGCAGGATGTTTGCTCACCAGCGCTGCTGCCGACATCAACTGGCCCGCCTGACAAAAGCCGCACTGGGGCACCTTGTGGCGGCGCCAACTGTCTTTGAGCTTGTCGTCAGCGAGGCCCTCGATGGTGGTCACCGATTTGCCTTCCAGGCTTTGGATACTGGTGAGGCAGGCGCGCATTGGCTCGCCGTCCACATGCACAGTGCAGGCGCCGCAAAGCCCCGCGCCGCAGCCATATTTGGTGCCGGTTAAGCCCATCAGGTCCCGAAGCGCCCATAAGAGTGGCATTTTGGGGTCGGCGTCCAGAGTAAACAAACGGCCGTTGATCTTAAGTGAAGTCATGGTTCACTGGCTCCTTGTGCTCACAAAGCGCCCGAAATCGGCGCGGGTGTCTATATCTATGCTGGCGCCGGGCAGCGCCATCCATCCCAGTTGTTGTTGTTTTTGCAATGATTTCAAAAGCCCCTTGGCGCCTCTGTCGCCACAAAGGCGGGTGAGCTCATCAAAGTCGGCACGGTTGAAAATCGCCGGTGCGCCGGGGGCATCCAGATACCAGGAGGCAGTGGTTTTACCCGACTCCTGCCAGCTTTGAATAAGGGACTCATAGTCTTCTGCACTCAGCAGCGCATGATCCGCAAGGGCCAGCAGCAAGGCATCGGCGTCTGTGCCGAGCGCCGCGTTGGCGACTGCGGCAATACTGTGGCCAAGCCCCAGCTGCCAAGCGGGCGAGGGGATAATGGCTGTGTCTGAAGGCAGCAGAGGCATCAGTGCCTTGGCGTGGCCACCCAGGCATACCTGCACCGGCAGGATTTGGGTGTCGCAGCTACTGCGCACCTGGCTTAGCGCATTAAAGCTACGGCCAAGCAGGGTAGTGCCGCCGGGCAGCGGCATGGCGAGCTTGACCCCTTCGAAGCGGCGCGAGCCGCCTGCGGCCAACAGCACTGGCAAGAGTTTCATCCAAGGCCTCCATTGCTGTGTTTGTGATGGCTGTGTTTGTGATAGTTGGGTTTGCCATGCAGGCTTGCCTGGCAGGCGGCGAGTATCGACAGGGCAATGTCGGCGGGCAGCTCGCCGCCCAAATCGATTCCGGCTGGGCTTGCCGGTGGACAGCAAAAATCGTCCCAGCCCATGCCTGCCGTGTTTAACAGTTTCTCGCCCCGGTGGCGCGGTCCAAGGAGCGCCAGATACTGAAGTGGCAAGGAACTGAGTTTGGGCAAAATAGCGGCATCGAGTTCGAGGCTGTGGTGCATCACCACCGCCATATCAATGCTGGCAAGAAAGTCAGACGTTAGCCCATCGGCTGGGGCTTTAATGAGCTCACAGCCATCAAAGTCGCAGGGGCGGGCATAGCTGGTGCGCGGGTCGACAACGCTGATGCGCCACTCAAGCTGGCGCGCCATTTGTGCCAGTGGCCGTGCATCCATGCCGCCACCGAAGATGGCCAGATGTGGCCTTGGGCGAACCGGCACGACCAGAAGTTCTGATCCATGGTTGTCGGTTTGCGGATTGAGCAGTAAGCGGCCGGGACGGCTGAAATCGGCCGCAGGAAAAGGCGCGTCGGCTTCCGGATAAAAGTGTGCGCGAAGACTGTCGGCAGGGGCGCGGTTTTGCGGCAATTCGAGGCACCAAAAGCCTGGGTTGCCGCTGGCGAGCGCCTCTGCCATGGCGGCGAATTGTAGTTGCTGATTCGCCGCAGTTAACGGCAGCAGCAGTATATCCACCAGGCCGCCGCAGCCGAGGCGGTAGCTGGCGTCGGTTTCGTCTCTGGCATCGTAACGGCCGAGCACGGCGCAGTGTCCCGCCAGCGCCTTTTGGGCCTGACGGCGAAGGTCAGCCTCAAGGCAACCGCCGCTTAACATGCCAAGGCTTGGCCCCGAGGGGTGAAACAGCATCATGGCCCCGGATTTTCGGTAGGCGCTGCCTTCCACCGAGGCAATCACCGCCAGCACCCAGTCGGCATCCGGGTCGCTGCGCCAGGCATCCAAGAGTGAATCCAAACGGTTGGCCATCTGTCCCTGCATCCTTTTGGCGTAAAGTTTTAACCTAGCAAAAGGTGCCCGAATTTAGAAGGCGCTTAAGTTTTGCCAAATGTTTCTCTCGTGCGGCTCCCATAAACAAAACCCCGACCGGGGTCGGGGTTTTGAGAGGGCTGGTTAAGTTTAGAAGAAGCCCAGCGGATTGGTGTCGAAGCTCACCAGCAGGTTTTTGGTGTTCTGGTAGTGCGACAGCATCATCTTGTGGGTCTCGCGGCCAATTCCCGACTTTTTATAGCCACCAAAGGCGGCGTGGGCAGGGTAGGCGTGGTAGCAGTTAATCCACACCCGTCCGGCCTGAATGCCGCGGCCCATGCGCTGGGCGAGATTCATATCCCGGGTCCAGACACCGGCACCGAGGCCATACTGGGTGTCGTTGGCAATGGCCAGTGCTTCAGCTTCGTCCTTGAAGGTGGTAACAGAAACCACGGGGCCAAAGATTTCTTCCTGGAACACCCGCATCTTGTTGTGGCCCTTGAGGATGGTGGGCTGGATGTAGTAGCCGCCTTTTTCGGGGCCATCCTGCAGGTTGATTTCGCCGCCCATCAACACCTTGGCGCCTTCGGCACGGCCAATGTCCAGATAGCCCAGGATCTTGTCGTACTGCTCGCGGGACGCCTGTGCACCCACCTGGGTGTCAGTATCCAGCGGGCTGCCCTGACGTATGGTCTTGGCGCGGGCGAGTACCTTTTCGATAAAGGCATCGTAGATGGACTCCTGCACCAATACCCGGCTTGGGCAGGTGCACACTTCGCCCTGGTTGAAGAAGGCCAGCAACATCCCCTCGATGGCCTTGTCGAGGTAGTTGTCTTCGTGGCTCATCACATCGGCAAAGTAGATGTTGGGTGACTTGCCCCCAAGTTCCACCGTGGAGGGAATGAGGTTTTCGGCGGCGCACTTGAGGATATGGTTGCCCACTTCGGTGGAGCCGGTGAAGGCCAGTTTGGCGATGCGTTTGCTGGTGGCGAGGGCAGCGCCTGCTTCGGCGCCAAATCCATTGACCACGTTGAGTACGCCGGGGGGCAGCAGATCTTCGATGGTTTCCAGAAGCACCATGATGGAGGCCGGTGTTTGTTCGGCAGGCTTGAGCACGACGCAGTTACCCGCCGCCAACGCCGGGGCGATTTTCCAGGCCGCCATCAGCAGTGGGAAGTTCCAGGGAATGATTTGCCCGACCACGCCCAAAGGCTCGGGGAAGTGGTAGCTCACGGTATTGGCATCGAGGTCTGCTGCGCTGCCTTCCTGGGCGCGGATACAACCGGCGAAATAGCGGAAGTGGTCAACAAACAGCGGCAGGTCGGCGTTCAGGGTTTCGCGCACCGCTTTGCCGTTTTCCCAGGTTTCCACCACGGCGAGACGCTCCAGATGCTGCTCGACCCGGTCGGCGATTTTCAAAAGCAGATTGCTGCGCTCAGTCACCGAGGTTTTGCCCCAGCTGTCTTTGGCGGCATGGGCGGCATCAAGGGCGAGCTCGATGTCGCGATAGTCTGAACGGGCTGCCTGACAGAACACCTTGCCATCCACAGGCGAGACGTTATCAAAGTACTCGCCACCCACGGGGGGCACCCACTTGCCGCCAATAAAGTTGTCGTATCTGGCCTTGAATGAAGCGATGGCACCCGCTGTGCCCGGAGCGCTGTAAATCATCTGCTTGTCCTTTTTTGCTGTTGAGAGTGTCTTGTTGTTGTGATTGTTCCGACGGTGCAATCGGCCCGTCGGTGAACAACCTCTATCGCAAAGGATGGGCCATAATTGTTCAACTTGTCGTCAAATCGGCCTAACAGTATGATGAAAATCTTATTTTCGAATATACGCAGCAGCGGGTCGGCCGAGGGATTGGCGTGGCGACCGAAGTCGTATTGTTGCGCCTTGGTACAGTTGTTATAAGTGACTGTGCCGAAACGGAACACAGGAGCACACAGATGAAATCTGCCGTACAGCCCTGGCTTGCCGACTCCTGGCGTCGCAGTGAAGGCGCCGGTCTCAGTGAAACCCGTCCCGGGGAACTTAAGCTCTCCCGGGTCGAACTGGATGAGCGCTGTGAGCGCCACCGTCAGCTTATCGCATTGGTGGAATCCGAAGCCCTGCCGCTGTTTACCCGTCTGATGGCCCACACCGACAGCAGGCTGATTTTGTCGGACGCCGAGGGTTTTGTATTGCGCCACTGGGGGCTGTCGCGCTACTCCGACCGGCTCGCCAACGTGGCGCTGGACTGCGGCGTAAATTGGCTCGAAGAGCACAAGGGTACCAATGCCATAGGCACAGCGCTTAAGGCCAAAGAAGCCCTCTCAGTGGTGGGTGAGCAACACTTTTGCCGCCCCCACCGTTTTATGAGCTGCACCGCCAGCCCGATTTTTTCGCCGTCCGGCGAGCTGATTGGTGCCCTCGACATCACCTCCGAGCGGCTCAAGCATAACCAGCAAACCTTATTGCTTATCTCCAGCCTGGCGCAGCAGGTGGAAACTGCGCTTCTGTGCGCGCTGCCCGGTGGCCGTTTTCGGGTGGATTTGGCCGCCAGTCGACAGCTTCTGAGCTCCGGCTGGCAGGGCATTCTGATTGCCGATGACGATGGCCGTTTGCTTGGGCTTAACCCCATGGCCCGCCAGTATCTGGGCGGCGCCTCGCCCGGTATGCAACTGGGCGAGCTGTTGGGGGATGACTGGCAGGCACAGCAGGCGCAGTGCCTTCGCGGCGAGCTGCATTTGGCCACCTCGGCCATTGGCGAGGGCGCCTTGTCGATTCCAACCAATAAGGCCAGCAGTTTGCACGGTATCAAGCCGCTGCGATTCCACGACCCACAGCTGGAAACCGCCTGGCAGCAGGCGCGCAAGGTCGTTAGCCGCAAGATCCCGCTGTTGGTGCAGGGGGAAACCGGGGTGGGTAAAGAGCACTTCGTGCGCCAGCTGTATCAGGACAGTCGCCTCGATGGTGAGCTGGTGGCGGTTAACTGTGCTGCCTTGCCCGCCGAGCTGATCGAGGCCGAGCTTTTTGGTTATCAGGGCGGCGCCTTTACCGGCGCAGCCCGTCAGGGGCACCTTGGCAAGGTGCGTCAGGCCGATGGCGGCTTTCTGTTTCTGGATGAAATCGGTGAGCTGCCGCTGGCGGCTCAGGGCCGGTTGTTGCGGGTACTGCAGGAGCGGGAAGTGACCCCTGTGGGCGGCCTTAAAAGCCACAGGGTGGACATTCAGGTGGTGGCGGCTACCCACATGGATTTGGCTGCCATGGTACGTGATGGCCGTTTTCGTGAGGACCTGTATTTTCGCCTCAACGGTCTGCAGGTCAGCCTGCCGCCATTGAGGCAACGGGCAGATAAATCGCGGCTGATCCACAAGCTTCACCGCCAGTATCGGGTCAATCCGCCGGGGGATGAGCAGCGGCTGTGCCCGAAGTTACTGGCATTGCTGGAGGCCTATGGCTGGCCGGGGAACCTTCGGGAGCTGGATAACCTGATGCAGGTTGCCTGCCTGATGGCTGAAGGGGAGCGCGAACTTAGTGAGGCGCACTTGAGTGATGCCCACAGGCGGACACTGATGCAGGGCCAAGAGGTGCAATCAGCTTCTGAGCCGAGCCTTAAGGCCGGGCTTGATGGCCGTATTCAGACAACGCTCTCTGAGTGCGACGGCAATATCAGTGAAGCGGCTCGCCGTCTTGGGGTAAGCCGCAACCTGATTTACCGCAGCCTTAAGCGCACCGACAGTTAGCGGAAAGCCTCTCGCAAGCTGCTAACGCGGTAATTGAATCGTCACGCACAGGCCGCCGGTTGGCCTGTTTTGGGCGCTGATACTGCCGCCCTGGGCTTCAATGGCCGCCGCGGTAATGGCAAGGCCAAGCCCCCAGCCGCCGCTTTCTCGCTCGCGGGACTTATCGGTGCGATAAAAAGGACGGAAGATGGCTTCGAGTTCGACTTCATCCACGCCGGGGCCATCGTCGCAGATTTGGATCTCGACCTGAGTTGACGAGTCTGCCACCGTGAGACTGACCTGCAGCTTGGCGTAGCGGATGGCGTTACGCAGCAGATTTTCCACCGCCCGCGCCAGCAACTTGGGGCTGTGGCTCAGGCGCAGGTTGTCGTCCATCTCAATGGCCAGATGTTTGCCACACTCGCTGGCTTCAAATTCCGCATCATCCAATACCTGGCCGAGCGTCTCGGCAAGTTCGCAGTCAACTTTGGCTTCGGTGGCGCCCATGGTCACCCGGGAGAGTGTCAGCAGCTCGGCTATCAGGGCATCGAGCTGCTCGGCCTCATGGGCAATACGGCTAAGCTCATTGCTGTCCTGACCGCGTTTTCGTGCCAGTGCCAGCGCCAGTTGCAGCCGGGTCAGTGGGGTGCGCAGCTCGTGGCTGATGTCCCCCATCAGCCGCTGCTGATTGTTAACCTGCTGCTCTATGGCTTCAGCCATGGCGTTAAAGGCATGCCCGAGCTGGCCCAGTTCGTCGCGGCGATTCAGGGTGGCTTTATCGACCCGGCTGCCAAGGTCGCCCCGGGCCAGGGCATCGGCGCTCTGTTTGAGCATCTTAAGCGGTCTGCCAAGGTGCCAGGCCAGCAGGCCGCACAGGAGACCCGAGACCAACACCGCCAGCCCCAGGGTCAGCAGTTTGTGCTCGATAAAAAACAAAAACAGTGGCCGGGGATGTTGCCCTGGAACCCGGCCATAGAGGCGGTATTCCTTGCCGTCGACATGGAACTCTTTGGGGCCAAACACCATTTCATCCCGGAACTGGTACATGATGGGGCGCTCGGCTTCTTCGGCGAGCAAAATAAATTTACGCAGGGAGCGGGGTTGGCGTTCCCCGAGAATACGGCCTTCCTCATTGGTGATAAACACCCGCATGGGCTTGCCATCGGTGTGACGCGAACGCTCCCAGCGCCGCATCCGCTCTGGCTCCATCAGTTCGGGCTCCCGCTCAATCGCCTTGGCGATCTTATCCAGACTCTGTTGCAGCTCTTTGGGGATAGGGGTGGATTCCTGCCGCTGCTGCAGCAGCGGCAGGCTGCCAACGGCAACCAGCACCACAGAGCTGCACAGCCAGAAGCCGAGCAGCAGTTTGATAAAGAGGCGATTGGGCAGGGTGTGGGTGTTCATTTCAGCCAGATGTATCCCTTACCGCGGATGGTTTTTACCCTGGGGCGACCATCGCTGCGCTCGGGCAGCTTTTTGCGCAGGTTCGACAGGTGCATATCGAGGCTGCGGTCAAAGGGCATCAGGCGCTTGCCGAGTACGGTTTCACTCAGGGTTTCTTTACTCACCAGCTCGCCCGCCTGGGACGCCAGCTGTAACAGCAGGGCGAATTCGGTACCTGTCAGGTTGATAAGGCTCTGGGCGCACCAGGCTTCCTGGCGGCTGGGGTCCAACTTCAGGTCACCAAGTTGTATCTCTTCCGGGACATGACTCTGTGGCGTGCCCGGCTGAGCCCGCCGCAAAATGGCGCGGATGCGGGCCACCAATTCACGGTCGTTGAAGGGCTTGGGCAGATAGTCGTCGGCGCCGATTTCAAGCCCCACGACCCGGTCGATATCATCACCGCGGGCGGTAAGCATAAGCACCGGCGTTTGCTTGTGGTTACGTAGCTGCTTAAGCACTTCAAAGCCATTCAATTTCGGCAGCATCACATCCAGCAGAATGAGATCAAAGTGGCTGCTGACGGCCTTGCTGAGTCCTTCGGCGCCATCGTGGGCGAGAGTGAGGACAAAACCTTCCAGCTCCAGCAATTCTTTTAACAGCTCAGACAAACCTGGATCGTCATCAACAAGCAACAAGTGATTCATTTAACCTCCGGGATCAGGACTCCCAGTATAACCAGCCGTACGTCAATGGGTGTTTTACCTTTGTAAGTCTGTGTAAAGAAGCAGGCGGCGCTCATCTTTACACTTTTTTACCCGTCCGACACCCTCGTTGACATTGACCACAATACACTGGGAACTGTCGAAACACACAAGTCCCACCAATCACAATGAGGTGATATATGAACAAGTTAATGATCAAACGTGGTCTGATTGCGCTGGTTGCCGGCAGTGCGCTGCTCGGTGGTGTTGCCATGGCCAATCCCCACCACGAAGGGGGTCATGAAGGTCGCCCCATGATGGACAATATGCGCCATATGTTCCGTGGCCTGGATCTGACCGATGAGCAAAAGACGCAGTTCCGTGAGCTGATGAAAGCCCACAAGGACGAGCGCAAAGCCCAGCGAGAAGGTAAAGATGATGCCGCCCGCACGGCTCATCATGAAAAAATGAAAGCACTGATGAGCGCTGCCACCTTCGATGAAGCGGCGGCCAAGGCACTGATTGCCGAGCGTCAGGCCAAGGGTGAAGCCCGCGCACTGGAAGCCATGAAGCTGCAGCATCAGATGTATCAGTTGCTGACCCCTGAGCAAAAAGCCAAGTTTCAGGCCCGTTTTGACGAGCGCAAAGCCGACCGGGAAGAGCGCCGTAAAGAACGCCAGGAAGCGTTTTAAGCCAAGGTACAGCTTGCCCTGACAGGCCGGTGCCTTGCGCCGGCTCGCGTTTCCTGACCCAGAACGGGCGTAGCTGCACAAAATTTGTTATAAGAGAACCACCTGCCTTGTGTGGTTCTTTTTATGTCTGCTGAAAGAGATTATGCATTCTGGGTTAAGCTTGCCAGCCGCGCGGCGGTGGCAACGGCCCTGACACTGATTCTGATAAAACTGCTTGCCTGGCTTTGGTCCGGCTCGGCCAGTATGCTGGCATCCCTCACCGACTCCTTCGCCGATGCCCTGGCTTCCATCGTGAATTTCATTGCAATCCGCTATGCGCTGACGCCGGCAGACGATGAGCATCGGCATGGCCACGGTAAGGCCGAACCACTGGCGTCGCTGGCGCAGTCGGCATTTATCATGGGGTCTGCCTTTCTGTTGCTGTTTCATGGCGGCGAACGGCTGCTGAGCCCGACGCCACTTGAGCATGCTACCGTGGGTATTTGGGTATCCGCCATTGCCATTGTGCTCACGCTCGCCCTGGTGACACTGCAGAAAAAGGCGTTGGCCGCAACCGGCAGCACTGTGGTGGAGGCCGACTCGCTGCACTATAAATCGGATTTGTTTTTGAACGGTGCCGTACTGCTGGCGCTGGTACTGGCACAATACGGACTCTGGTGGGCCGATGGCCTGTTCGCCGTGTTGATAGCACTCTATATCGGTCAGCAAGCCTTTGGGTTGGGGTATCGCTCAATTCAGGCATTGCTGGACAGAGAACTCGATGAAGATATGCGCCTCACTATTGTTAACCTCGCCAAAGAGGACTCCCGGGTAAGAGGCGTGCACGACCTCAAGACCCGTCAGGCCGGTCAGACCATCTTTATTCAGTTGCATCTGGAACTCGATGGCGACTTGCCACTTCGCGAGGCACACCGCTTATCGGACAAGACTTCGGCGCGTATCCGTAATGCCATTCCTGAGGCGGAAATTATTATTCACCAGGACCCGGTGTAACGTCTGTGTTAGTGGATGTGGCCTCGGCGTGTTCTGTTGTGCTGCCAGGAAACCTTGGGTTAACCCGGTTTACGGTTGTGAAATAAATTTTTCTTAACGTATTGATACATTCAGCAATTGTTCAGCAGACTTGGACGATATTCTCCGGCATAACTCCAGCAATGTCGTGAAAGGAAATCCAATGAACAAAATGAAACTGGCGGCCTTGGCCGCGCTCATCGCCAGCACAGGTGCCATGGCTGAAACCGATAAAACCGGTTTTTACGTGGGTGGTGCCATCAATCAGGTGAAGGCCTCCGGTGAGGGTGACGGCTCTTCCGATGGCGTAGGTTTTGGTGCTTACGGCGGCTATAACTTCAACGAATGGTTTGGTTTGGAAGCCAACCTGTTTGCCAGTGGCGATCTGGGCGAAGAGGGTGTGGATGTCGGTGCCGGCGCCCTGACCTTTACCCCAAAATTTACTTACCACTTCAATGATACCTTCTCTGCCTTTGCCAAAGTGGGTGTGGCGTCCATGGCGGTGGTGGTCGACTATGGCCCATTCGATGCCGACTACACTGGCTGGGGCGTGACCTGGGGTGTGGGCGTTAATGCTGCGCTGACCGAAAAACTGAACCTGCGCCTGAGCTACGATGAAACCCGTGGTGATTTGGATGACAGTGGTTTTTGGTATGACAACGAATACTACAATGGTGAAATCGACAACGTGAAGATTTCCCAGATCTCCCTGGGACTGCACTACCAGTTCTGATGCCAGGGCGGCGGTGAAAGTGCCGGCCAGGGACGGTGTGATAAGGACGCTTCGGCGTCCTTTTTTCTTGTCTGCTCACAGGCGGGATAAGGTGAAGAGCGCCTTGGAGTGGGTGATAAGCCGTGGATTTTTTTAATCTGGCAAGGGCTCAGCGGCAGGCCTGCGGGGGTGTGATTGATGACCCGAATCTGTGGCTGGATATAACCTAACGGTTTATTTTTTCAAGGGATAGGCGCTAAAATAGGTAGCTGAAATCAAGGAATAATGGGCAGACACAGAGGGATGCCCAACTCAACTGAAAAAGGATGTCCGATGAAACTTAAATGTCTGTTGGCTTCAGCCCTGATGCTGTGCGCCGTTTCGCCTGCCTTTGCTGCCAAAGATCTCGGTTTTTACGCCGGTGGCTACGTCAGCAACACCAATCTCGATGACAAGATTGGCCCTTTCGATGAATCTGCCTGGGGGCTGGGTGCCTATGGCGGATATAACTTCAACCAGAGTTTTGGTCTCGAAACCAGTGTGTTCGGCACCGACAGCTTTATTGATGGTGTCGACCTGCAGGTCGTGGGCCTGACTTTTGCCCCCACTGTGCGCCATGCATTCAGCGATACCGTTACTGTCTACCTCAAGGGTGGTGTGGTGTATCAGGTGATTGCCAGTGACGACAGCCTGGACGATGACTATCAGGGCACGGGTTACCTGCTTGGCGCCGGAGTGGATATCAGTTTCTCCAGCAATCTGGCCATGCGGGTGTTTTATGAATTCAGTGAAATCGAGCCCGAGCACGATGAACTGAACAACTATTTTGCCAACACGCGCATGGATCACTATGGCGTGGGTCTGCACTGGCGCTTCTGAGGCTGGGCATCATGCCATAAAAAGGGACGCACACAGCGTCCCTTTTCTTTGCTTCTCAAGACCTGCTAATCCATCTCAAGCTCTTTGAGTTTGCGGGTCAGGGTGTTACGGCCCCAGCCGAGACGGCGGGCGGCTTCCTGTTTATGGCCCTGGGTGTGCTTGAGCGCCACTTCGAGCATGATGCGCTCGAAGGTCGGCTGCATATCGGCCAGCAGATCCGATTCCCCTTCTCCGAGACGCCTGTCGACTATATCTCTAAGGGCACTTTCCCAGTCACCGGCCACCACGGCGCCGGCATGATTGATCACTGGGTCCTTGAAGAGCTCTGGTGGCAGGTCCTGTGGCAGTATCTCCTGCCCCGAGGCCATTACCGTGAGCCAGCGGCAGGTGTTCTCCAACTGGCGCACGTTGCCGGGCCAGGGCAGTTGCTGCAGCTTGGCGGCGGTTTCTTTGGCAAGCACCTTGGCTTCAACACCAATTTCCCGGGCGGCGGCGGCCAGAAAGTGGCGGGTCAGTTGCGGAATATCTTCGCGGCGCTCTCGAAGCGGCGGCAGATGCACCCTGATCACATTGAGGCGGTGAAACAGGTCTTCCCGGAATTGACCCTGTTGCACCAGCCGCTCCAGATCCTGGTGGGTGGCGGCAATAATGCGTACGTCCACCTGCACCGGCGAGTGGCCTCCTACACGGTAAAACTGACCATCGGCCAGCACCCGCAGCAGCCGGGTTTGCACATCCAGGGGCATGTCGCCGATTTCATCCAAAAACAGGGTGCCACCGTTGGCCTGCTCGAAGCGGCCCTGACGCACACCGGCAGCGCCGGTAAAGGCGCCTTTCTCGTGGCCAAACAGCTCAGATTCAATCAAATCCTTGGGAATGGCAGCCATGTTCAGTGCGATGAAGGGCTTGTCTTTGCGGGGGCTGTGTTTGTGCAATGCCCCAGCCACCAATTCCTTACCCGTACCGGACTGACCGTTGATCAGCACGCTGATGGAGGAGCGCGACAGACGACCTATGGCACGAAACACCTCCTGCATGGCAGGGGCCTCACCTATGATTTCCGGCGCCTTGACCGGTTCACTGGCGTGGGCCTGGGGTGCCTGTTCGCTGGCGTGAGTCAGGGCCCGTTCCACCAGGGCGATGGCTTCGTCGATGTCGAAGGGCTTGGGTAAATATTCAAAGGCACCGGACTGGTAAGCGGCCACGGCGCTGTCGAGGTCCGAGTGCGCCGTCATTATGATGACCGGAATATGGGGGTAATGCAGGCCGATACGCTCCAGCAGCGTTAAGCCATCGGTGCCGGGCATGCGGATGTCCGACACTATCACTAAAGGTTGCGACAGCTCCAATGCCTGCCACAGCGACTCTGCTGCTGCGAAGCTGGCACTGGTGATGCGTGCGCTCTTGAGGGCTTTTTCCAGCACCCAACGGATAGAGCTGTCGTCGTCGAGGATCCAAACCTGTTCACTGATACTCATGCAGTCTCCTTTTGGGTCCTATTTTCCGGTTTTAATGGGCAGGGTGAGCACAAACTGGGTGTGACCGGGGGCAGAGTCACAGTCGATGCGGCCACCATGAAGCCTGGCGATGTTGTGGGCGATGGACAGCCCCAGGCCAGAGCCCTGTTCGCGACCTGTCACCATGGGGTAGAAGAGGGTATCCATCAATTCCGGCGGTATACCCGGGCCATCATCAATGACAGATAACATCAGCACCAGTTTGTGGCGCTGGGCGCCCAGAGTGACCTGGTGGCTGGTGCGGGTGCGCACCGTGATGGTGCCGCCGCCGTTTTCCAGTGCCTGTACTGCGTTTTGCACTATGTTGAGCAGCGCCTGCTGCATCTGGTCTGCGTCCAAATCTATGTCGGGAATGGAAGGGTCGTAGTCCCGGATAACGCGGATATTGGCAGGGGCGGACAGCTCGACCAGCTTGATCACCTTTTCGGCGACTTCATGGATATTGTGGGGCAGGTGGGCCGTGGGTTTTTGTGGCCCCAGCAGCTTATCCACCAAGGCGCGCATACGATCGGCCTGCTCGATAATCAGGGTGGTGAATTCCTTGAGTGACTCATCTTCCAGCTCGCGGGACAGCAACTGCGCCGCGCCCCTCAGGCCGCCGAGGGGATTTTTGATTTCATGGGCGAGGTTACGCACCAAAAACTGGGCCGCCTGCTGCTGGGCATCCTGGGTCAGTTGTTGGTGGATGCGGCGCTGCTGATCGACCTGACGCAGCTCAAGCAAACTCAGGCCGGGTTCATTTTCCAGTGGGATCAGGGTGAGATCCACCGTGTGGTGTTGGCCATCGAAGGTGACCAGGCTGGCGGTGTTGACCGTCAATCCCAGCCCCTGACGCACCGCATCGGCCAGTATGGTGGCAGGTACTTCCTGCAACTGAAATATATCGGTCAGAGCTTGTTCGCTGAGGCGATGACTGCCGGTGCCAAGCAACTGCTCAGCAGCAGCATTGGCAAAGCAGGGTTTTAGACCTGAGTCTATGACCAGTACCGCGGTCACCAGGTGATTGAGCAGGTTTTGAGTATCCATCGGGCCTTTCCTGACTGGGTCTGCACCAATATGGTGCACCAATATGGTGCAGTCCGCAAGTGTCAGCAGTGGCCGTTGGCGTGAGTTGGGTTTGATTAACTTATTGTTATAGTTGTTTTTATTCTATCAATTACCCGAAATGGGAACCGCCTTGGGTTGCTGCAACATAGTGGTACGGTGCAAAAACAGGGTTCTACTGCCACTGGATGCAATCGGTTTGCCATTTCGGGCAATCAGTTGCACTTCAATGCTGTGCTCACCCCGGTCCAGTTCGCTGACCCGAAACAAAGGCACGTCCATCGCATCGCCCCATACCTTGCCATCAATGCGCAGCACCCACAGGGCGTTGGCTGGCTTTTCAGGGGTAACGGTGGCCGTGACTTCAAACTTACCTTCGTTGTTGCGAATGGTTTCGTCGGCTTCGGGGGTCAGAATGGATACTTGATATTCGATGGCTTCCACTTTGGTGTCTGCCTTCGGAATGGCAGCGGGTACGTCCAAACGAATTTGATTGGAGGAAGTCTCTTTCAACTCAACAACTTCGGCGTTGGGCTGGGGTTTATCGCTGTAATGAACCTTGCCGTCTTTATCGACCCATTTATAGACATTTGCCTGAACACTCAAGCTAAGGGCCAGCATGCCAAGAAGGGTAAAGGTGCGCATAAGCCTATCCTGTAGTTTCACATGTGACTAAAGATAGCGGTTTGCGTGCAGAAAGTCGCCAAACTCAGGGTGTTTCTGCACGCCAGCGGATAAATATGACATCAGAGATAACTGCAAAGGTACTCGGCAACGTCTGCAGCACGGATTGAGAAGCTGACATCGGCGTCCAGATTGAAGGTGCTGCCTTCAGCGAAGGTTTGCCACTGACTCTCCCCCGGCAGCAGCACCTCAAAGGCGCCGCTGATCACCTGCATTTGCTCAGGCTGAGTGGTGGAAAACTCATATTCGCCCGGTAATACCACGCCGATAGTCTGCTTTTGTCCGCCAACGTAGATGGCACGGCTGGTAACCTTACCGTCAAAGTACACATTGGCCTTAAGGGCGACGTTCACGTTTTCCAAAACCTTCATAGTTTTCCTCTCCTTTAGCTGCGATTACTCGAATATAAAGGGCAACGCGGCTGCAGGCCAATGAATAATTTGATGCTGTAATTTGATTAGGTTTCGGCCTGCGTGGTGGTCTGGATCCTGCTGGAAAAGTCACTTTCCTTAAGTTGTATTTCATTCCTCTGTTCTAGGATGATGGGTTAATTTAACAAAACCAAAATCAATAAAGGGAGCAACAGCATGGAGACAGGCACGGCGACCAGGGAGGGAGGCCTCCTTGGCAAGTTTTTGAATGGCATCGAGAAGGCCGGAAATAAGCTGCCGGATCCGGCGGTGATATTCTTGCTGGCCATGGTGCTGATTTGGGGTCTGTCGGCGCTGTTTTCCCGCTTTGAGTTCAGTGCCATCGATCCCCGCACCGGCGAAGCGATTGTGGTGCACAACTTGCTGACCGGTGATGCGCTGGCGGGCTTTCTGGCCAATATGGTGAAAACCTTCACCTCGTTCGCCCCGCTGGGGGTGGTGCTGGTGGCCATGCTGGGGGTTGGGGTGGCCGAGCATTCGGGCTTTATCAATACCGGCCTGAAGATGATGCTCAAGGTGACACCGGCCAAGCTGCTTACGCCATCCATCATCCTGATTGCCATCGTCAGCCACACAGCCACTGATGCTGGCTACGTGCTGGTGATTCCGCTTGCCGGAGTGATCTTCTACGCCATGGGGCGCCATCCCCTGGCGGGCATTGCCGCAGCTTTTGCCGGGGTATCCGGCGGCTTTGGCGCCAACTTTGTGCCTTCAGGGCTGGATCCCTTGCTGCAAAGCTTTACCCAGAGCGCAGCGCAAATCATCGACCCGGAAATCGCCATTAACCCGCTCAATAACTGGTTTTTTGCCTCGGCGTCGAGTCTGCTGATTGTGCTGCTGGGCTGGTATCTCACCGACAAGGTGATTGAGCCGCGTCTGGCCAATACCCCAATCGATGGTGATACTTCCAACCTGCCCAGGTTCGATGAGGCGGGCCCCCGTGAGAAGCAGGGTTTTTTGCTGGCCGTAGCCGTGATGGTGGCGGGTCTGGTGCTTCTGTATATGGCGGCAAGCCCGGCGGATTCTCCGTTAAGGGCCAAGAGTGGTAATTTGTCTGACTTCAGCGCGCCCCTGATGCAATCGATAGTGCCGCTGATTTTCCTGCTGTTTTGGATCCCCGGTGCCGTATATGGCTTCTACGTGGGCACCTTCAAAAAGAGTAAGGACATGATAGATGCCATGTCCAAGTCCATGGGTAGCATGGCCTATTACATAGTGATGGCCTTCTTCTGCGCGCTCTTTATTGCCGCTTTCAGCCAGTCCAATCTGGGGGCTTTGCTGGCCATTGAAGGGGCCGAGGTGCTCAAGGCGTTGGCGCTGCCAAGTGCGGTGACCATAGTGGGCATCATCTTCCTCACCGCCTTTGTGAACCTGTTTGTGGGCTCAAGTTCGGCCAAGTGGGCGCTGCTGGGCCCCATTTTTGTGCCCATGCTGATGCAGCTGAATATCTCCCCCGACCTGACCCAGGCGGCTTACCGGGTGGGCGACTCAGGCTCTAACATCATCACCCCACTGATGCCTTACTTCCCGCTGGTGGTGGTCTATTGCCAGAAGTATGTGAAAAACACCGGCATTGGCACCCTGATTGCCATGATGCTGCCGTTCTCTGTGGTGTTCCTGGTGGGCTGGACCGCCTTCCTGCTGCTGTACTGGACCCTGGGCTTCCCGCTGGGCCTGCAGGCGAGCTACACCTACGGTCTGTAGGCAACATGAGCTAATAAAAACGCCCGCAATCGCGGGCGTTTTTTATTAGCTGAGACTCATTGGCGTTTGCGCCAGATACTCATCTCCGACAGGCTGTGCTGGAATTTGCGTTTGGTTTCGCGAATGACGAAGGGCACTTCCTTCACCGCCACCAGTTCGAAGTGGGGAATGAGCGTCTCGGTGAGGCCATCGAGGGTGGTAAAGTTCTCACCGTTCACCTTGATACCGCCCAGCCAATTGGACTTGGGGGTATAGTCCTCAAGCCAGGTGTAAGGTGAGGCAATCACCAGATAACCGCCCGTATTGATGCGGCTGTGAATTTGCTCGAGGAAGGCCTTTGGCTCATTCAGCCTGTCGATTAGGTTGGAGGCGTACACCAAATCATAGCCACTGAAGCGCGGCTTTAGATTAAGCGCATCGCCCTGCAGGAAGTCGATTTTGTGCTTCACTTCGTTGTAGCCGAGGCTTGCGAGCGATGCGGTGCGGTATTCCACCAACTCGCCTTCCGTACGTATGGTGTAGCGCTTCTCGCCCTGCTCCTTGAGGGCATAGGCCTGTTGGATGAAGCGGGCGGAGAAATCGATGGCATCTACGGCATCAAAATGGCGTGCCAGCTCAAAACTGGCCCGGCCCACGGAGCAGCCGATGTCCAGCGCTTTGGCGTGGCGCTCAAGGTTGATTTCGGCCAGCGCTTCCTGCACCCCTTTTACACAGAAGTTGGCCACGCCGAAGTACTCGCGGCCGTAATGGAATTCGAGGTACTGGGAGATCAGTTCATCGGTTTCATACACATTCACCTTCACGCCCTCATCCGGTGATTGGCTGGACTCCACGTAGCGGAAGCCAGCATGCTGATAGAAGTGACGGCGAAACGCATAGCGCGAGGCGGCGATGGCTTCGTTGCCGGTGGAAATCCAGCTGCCGCCCTTGATGAGGTTATGCTTGCCATCAAAGGTGGGGGTGGAGAAGTCGTCATACAGCGGGTGCACCCCAAAGCCCGGGAAGCCGTCGATGGCAGTCTCGGTCCATTGCCACACATTGCCCACCAGATCGAAAAAGCGTCCCTGACGGAAACGGTTCACCGGGCAGGATGAAGCGTAGTGGGCCAGATTGAGGTTACCCGGGAGTTCGCGCCAGGCGGGCGCGGCGCCTATGGCGGTCATATCGCCTTCAAGCTCTTGTCTGAGCCAACACCATTCGGCCTCGGTGGGCAGACGAATACTGCGCTCCGTAGTCGCCGCCTTCCAGTTGCAAAAGGCTTTGGCTTCCAGCTGGTTTACTTCCACCGGCCAATTGAGTGGCAGCGGGATTTCGCTGCAGAGATTACGCTGATACCAGCGGCCGTCTCTCTGGCGCCAAAAGCGTGGCATGTCGGCGTTGGTGTATTCACGCCAGGCATTGCCTTCATCGCTCCACCATCTGGCTTCCTGATAGCCACCGGCCTCTACAAAGGCCATAAACTCGCCGTTGGACACCAGTTTTTCGCTGGCGCGAAAATCGCTGATGTGGTGATGGCTATGGCCGTATTCGTTATCCCAGCCGTAGGTTGCATCTTCATCGGCTTTGCCAAGGCTGATATCGCCGCCTTTGACCTGGAGCATCGGATTATCCGGTGTCTCGCCATAATCCCTGCATTCGGGCCACTGCATTGAAGGTGTCAGATCTTCAAGGGGCAGCTGGCGGATAATCACCGAGGAGGTCTCGAGGTGAATGCGCTCGTGTTCAATGCCCATCAAAATCGCCCAGGCGAGGCTATTTTGGCCGATGGGCAGCTCCAGCGGCATGGTGTCGATAAGGCCTTCAATCAGGGCTCGCACCTCATTGCGGTACGCGCGCACCTCATCCACCTGCGGCCAGTCGTAATGGGCATCGTTCAGGTCATCCCAGGACATTTCGTCCACACCAATGGCAAACATGGACTCGAAATGGTCGTTGATACGCTCGTCTATGTACTTGCCCAGCTTGAGCTTATTGATAAAAAAGGTGGCGGTGTGGCCGAAGTAGAAAATCAGTGGATGACGTAGCGGCTCGGCCTTTTTAAAGTAGGCATCGTCATTGGAAATCAGGGAAAACAGGGATTCATACTGAGCCCAACTGTTTTGGAAATAGGCTTTGATTTCAGCGCGTTTGCTTTGAGTGTCCTCGCCGCTGAGCAAAGGCGTGGGCGGTGCGGTCAGTAATTCCATGGCAAGTTTTTCCCCTGTGCGGATATGGCTGTCGGCAGCTGTGCCAATCAATATAAGTGCTGAGAATGACAGCGAGCCATTACGGCCAGAATGGATGTGCGGATCAGCTTGATAGACCTTGTAATCCGATAATGGCTTTCAATGCTCAGCAATTAATCGGCACACCCACAAAGGCCTGTGCCGAATGGTTAGCCCCAAGGCTTGGGGTCGAGACCCGCACCGGTTATTCCGGCGCAATAAGAGTGGGGGTGCCTGTTGTGTGAAGCGCGTTGTCCCTCAGCTCGATGGCATCAGTGTTTGCCATCAGATACAGGGCGGCGGGCGTTTCACTGACCTTGAGGCTGGCCGCAAGCGCTGCCTTGTCCTGAACATGGGGGATGATCCCAAAGGGGACCAGCCCCAGCCCCTGTGTGATTTGAAAGGGTACGACCGGCTCGTCGCCACAGTAGACCGCTGAGGCGATGTCCGGTGTCATCAGGATGGCTCCGGCGCTGACGCCCACCAGGTGGCCGCCGGCCGCCACGAAGGCTTTCAGGCGCTCATCCAAACCACTTGCACCAAGATGGTGCAGATATTCAAAGCTGTTGCCACCGCAGAGATGAATGATGTCGCAGGCAAACAGCGGCTCGTACAGTTCGCAGTCCGGCCCGTGGATAGGTTCGGCAAAAGCGGTTATCTGTGCGCCCAGGCTATCGTAGAGTTCGACTATGGGCTGAAAGTATTCCCGGGTGGGGTCGGCGCTGGAGGCCAGGTAGCCTACGCTGGGATTTTCACCAATGGAAGCCAACCATTTGCCCAGACAGGCCCGAATTTCGTCAGCGCGGGTATCACTCAGTAACAGCAGCGACATCTTTTGCTCCTTACTCCTTTACCGTTTGGTGCTGTAGGGATCGTCTGCCAGCAGGTAACTCTTCAGCTCGGCTTTATTTGGCTGGCCCTGTAACCAATCGCGGATCCTTTTAAGTTCAGTGTAGGTGCTGTCACCAAACTTGCGGCGATAGTGCTCGCCAAAATTGGCCTGAGTCTGGCTCTGTTTTAAGCGATTTTGCCACTCCTGAGTGACCAGCAAATTCAGGCAGCTGGCAAGCCCCATGGACTTGAGCAGTGGCCATTCGCCCTTATCGAGCCATACGCCACCCACAGCGGCGCTGTAGTCGAGCCTGTGGTCTGTGTCTGTGCTGATTTTAAGCTTACGCATCAGGGTTTGGCTCATGGGGCAAAACAGCGCCATGGGGCTGTCTTCACTGTCTTCTACGGCCGTAATGGCCTCAAATTCGGTGTCGGGGTTGGCCTGTTTCCAGGTGACAAAGTCGTCAATCAGGACCCAGTGGCCACCGCAGTGATTACAGCGGTGGGCCAAGAAGAGGTTGTCGAGCCGGGTAGGAACCAGGCTGCCGTGTTTACAGGCGCTGCAGTGCATCATCAAACCTTTGTATGAGCTTTACGCTTGGGGTCGTTAAATTTGAAAAGCCTTCCCAGACTAGGGGATTTTCAGTTGCCGCTCAAGACCGGCAATGCTTGGTCAGTCCAATGGCAGTGCCGTGCGGCAAAAGGTTTGTTTGAGTACCACGGTCGACTCTATACCCGATACTCCCGGCAGGCTTCCGAGGGATTTTTTGACGAAACGTTCGTAGGCCAGAAGGTCTTTGGCGACGATTTTGAGCAGGTAATCGTGGGCCCCCGTAATTACAGAGCACTCCATGACCTCAGGCAGCAGGGCGACGGCAGTTTCAAACTGTTCGGCGGCCCTGTCGGAGTTTTCGCTGAGTCTGACCGAGGCATAGACTATCACCTCGAAGCCCGCTTTCCTGTGATTGATGGCGGCGGTATACCCCGTGATATAGCCTTCCTGCTCGAGGCGACGAATACGCCGCAAACAGGGGGTGTCAGACAGGTTTACCGAGGCGGCCAGTTCGGTGATGCTCTGGCGGCCATTGCGTTGCAGTGCGGCGAGGAGCGCGAGGTCTTTCTTATCCAGCTGGCTCATGATGAGTGAAATTCGATATTGAATACTTATTTGTTGTTGATTATCACTAATAAGAGGCGCTTTGTCGCCAGGCTTTGGTGAAAATACCCTGTTTCTCTGTGCTAGGCTGATACAGGCTCTGCCCGAATGGCTGAGCATGGAGAACGATAATAATGAAACCCATGACACTGAACGTTGAAGCTTTTGATGACTGGCTTCGTACCCGCTTTGTAGAACTGAACAATGAACTCGAACACCTCTATTGGCTGCAAACCGATAGAGCCAACGTGGTTGGCGTGGGTGATGATCTGAAGGCGCAGCTGGAAACCGAGGGGCGCAAACATATTTGCGCCCTGCTGGATGAAGGTAATACCGACGAAGGCTTCGATGCCGCCTTCGATTTACTCGGCAATGTGGGCCTGTATATGGCCGCCTGCCGACGTCACGAAATTACCGAGCCAACACGGGAGACCCAGTCTCCGCTGGTGGAGGCCTCGGCACTGGCGATGCACATAGGTGCGTCCATCGGCGTAACCCCACGCTTTGCCACCGCGCACCTGACTACCCATAACCTGGCCCGGGATGGCAAATACAAGCGATTTACCGATTTGCACGACGAGCGCCTGTTCGTGGACTACAACACCAAGGGCATTCTTGCGTACAAGCGCGCGGCCGATGCGCTGCTGAAAATCCTGCCGCTGGGGGTATCTCACCCCATCACCGCAGACTTGCTCAAGGTCGCCCGTCAGGCGTTGCAGGATGTGATGGACTCAAATACCACCCTGTTCAACGAGCTGGATACCGACCGTTTCTTCTATTGTGTGCGCCCTTACTACAAGCCTTACCGGGTGGGCAGCCAGGTGTATCGTGGCGCCAACGCGGGGGATTTCGCCGGCATCAACGTGATAGATCTGCTGCTGGGGCTTTGTTACGCCAATGAGCCTTCCTATTCCCAGATGCTGGTGGATAAGTTCCTCTATATGATGCCGGAAGATCAGGCTATTTTGCGTGACTGCATGCGCCGCACCAGCCTGATGGAGCATTTCCTGGCCGCCACGGGCGCCAAAGAGCAGAGCTGGTATCAGGACAATTTGCGCCTGTTCCTTGAGGTGTGTGAACTCCACGGCCAAACAGCCATTCAGCATCACGACCAGTTGGTACACAAATACATTGCCGAGCCGTCTGTGAATATGCAGCAGCAACATATGTCCAAGGTGACAGCCAGTGGCCCACCGCTGCATGTGCTCATTGGGGCGCTGGAAAAACTCAGGGACAGACGCGCGGCAGCCAAGCGCAGCGATATACGTACTGCCTGGCAGGAAGTGGCGCGATTAAAGGCGACTTTGT
The DNA here is from genome assembly GCF_019457615.1 of Shewanella zhangzhouensis. Lineage (NCBI taxonomy): Bacteria > Pseudomonadati > Pseudomonadota > Gammaproteobacteria > Alteromonadales > Shewanellaceae > Shewanella > Shewanella zhangzhouensis. Next base: position 4,239,530 of record NZ_CP080414.1, on the reverse strand, counting down.
CATGAGTGAACAAAAATCAGCATTTTTTCTACCCGATGGCACCTACCTGCTGAGCCACTCGGTTGGTCGGCCGCTTAAAGCAGCCAAGGCGGGATTCGAGCAGGATTATTGGCAGCCCTGGTGCCAATCGGGGCGCGAGCCATGGGGTGACTGGTTGTCTGCGGTTGAAGGGTTTCGCACGGCATTGGGGCAACTCTTTGATGGTAACGCCAGGGATTTTTGCCCACAGGTGAATTTGTCGTCGGCGCTGACCAAGCTGGTGTTATCGTACCCAAGGCTTAAGGCCCGCGGCGCGCGCATTCTGATGTGCGAAGAAGACTTCCCGTCCATGGGATTTGCGCTGCAGCAGGCCTTGCCCCATGCCCGTCTGGAGTTTATTCCCGCGGGCGTCGACATCACAGACGCCAATGCCTGGGAGGCGTATTTAACCCCGGGGCTGGATCTGGTGTTTATCAGCCATGCGTTTTCCAATCTGGGAGCCTTGTCACCGGTGGAAGCGCTGGTCCCGCGCTGTCGTGAGCTGGGAATTTTGACCCTGGTGGACGTGGCTCAGTCGGCGGGGGCCGTGCCCTTATCTGTGACCGGGCTGGCACCTGACTTTCTGATTGGCTCGGCGGTGAAATGGCTCTGCTCCGGGCCGGGAGCGGCCTACCTCTGGGTTCATCCCGAGCGGCTGGCAGAATGCGAGCCTGTGGATGTGGGCTGGTTTTCCCATGAAAACCCGTTCGAATTCAATATTCACGATTTTCGTTATCATCCGTCGGCGTTGAGATTCTGGGGTGGAACCCCCTCTGTGGCGCCTTACGTGATTGGCGCCCACAGTATTGGCTGGTTTGCTTCCCTGGGTGCTGACAAGGTAAGAGCGCACAATCAGGCTTTGGTTTCAATGCTTTATGATGAGTTGCACCAGCATGGTGCAGGCCCTTCTCAGGCGCAAAGCCGCAGTGGCACTGCCATTTTACAATTCGGTGACAGTACTGCAGCTGTGATGGCCGCTCTCAATGAGGCCAGTATCAGCGTCGACAATCGTCGCTACGGCATGCGGGTGTCACCGCATCTCTATAACGATGAAGCCGATATACAGCGCTTTATTGCGTGTGTGCGAGGCGCACTGTAAGGCGGGTTGCACGGCGGATTCGACATTGTTGTTTTTGTTACCATAAGCCCAAAATAAACGCCCCGGACCTGAGTCCGGGGCGTCTTTTTTGTTTTCCGCCTACTTTATCTGCTGACTGCAGATAAAGGGGCGGTTTTGCAGGGTATTACAGGCTGTAATACATTTCGAACTCGAGTGGGTGAGTAGTGCGGTTCACGCGCTCGGCTTCAGCAGTCTTCAGACGGATGTAAGAGTCGATGAAGTCGTTGCTGAACACGCCACCCTTGGTCAGGAACTCGCGGTCTGCATCCAGAGCCGCCAGTGCCACGTCCAGAGACTCGGCTACAGTTGGGATCTCGGCCGCTTCTTCGGCTGGCAGATCGTACAGATCCTTATCCATGGCATCGCCAGGGTGGATCTTGTTCTGGATACCGTCCAGACCGGCCATCAGCAGAGCCGCGAAGCCCAGATATGGGTTGGCAGTTGGGTCTGGGAAGCGGGTCTCGATACGACGACCTTTAGGGCTTGGTACCACTGGGATACGGATAGAAGCAGAGCGGTTACGGGCTGAGTAAGCCAGCATTACCGGGGCTTCGAAGTGTGGTACCAGACGCTTGTAAGAGTTGGTGCTTGGGTTGGTGAAGGCGTTCAGGGCACGGGCGTGCTTGATGATACCGCCGATGTAGTACAGGGCAGTTTCAGACAGACCGCCGTACTTGTCGCCGGCAAACAGGTTAACGCCATCTTTGGCCAGAGACTGGTGAACGTGCATACCTGAGCCGTTGTCGCCAACGATTGGCTTAGGCATAAAGGTGGCAGTCTTGCCGTAGGCGTGGGCCATGTTGTGCACCACGTACTTCAGGATCTGGATTTCGTCGGCTTTCTTGGTCAGGGTGTTGAAACGGGTTGCGATTTCGTTCTGACCGGCAGTGGCCACTTCGTGGTGGTGAGCTTCAACTACCTGACCCATTTCTTCCAGTACCAGACACATGGCAGAGCGCAGGTCCTGTGAAGAGTCAACCGGAGCAACGGGGAAGTAACCGCCTTTCACGAATGGACGGTGACCGGTGTTGCCATCTTCGTAGCTGGTGCCTGAGTTCCAGGCGGCTTCTTTGGCGTCGATCTTCACGAAGGTACCGCTCATGTCGGTGCCGAAACGTACGTCGTCGAACAGGAAGAATTCTGGCTCTGGGCCCATCAGCACTGTGTCGGCGATGCCGGTGGCGCGCAGGTATTCTTCGGCCTTCTTGGCGATGGAGCGTGGGTCACGATCGTAACCAGTCATGGTGCCTGGCTCGAGGATGTCACAACGGATGATGGCAGTGGTTTCTTCGGTGAAAGGATCCAGCACGAAGGTGGTCGCATCTGGCATCAGTACCATGTCAGATTCGTTGATACCTTTCCAACCGGCGATGGATGAGCCGTCGAACATTTTACCGTCTTCAAAGAAGTCGGCGTCTACCTGATGCGTTGGAATAGACACGTGCTGTTCTTTACCCTTGGTATCGGTAAAGCGCAGATCCACGAACTTCACTTCCAGGTCTTTCAACTGCTTCAACACATTTTCAACTGACATGCTTGAGTCTCCGGTAGGGTAAAGGGTCTTCCCTTACTATCATTACTTTTGTCGGTGGTGGCTTTTGCAGGCTGCACCGAAACTTGGCACAGATAAAGCCAGTAACGTGCCAAGATGATAACTTGCTGATTATAAGAGAAATGGTGTTTAGCTGGTGACCAGAATGGACAGGGTTTGCACCAAAATGGAGCATTTCGCGCACAATGTTGGTGCGCGCACTGTGGCTGTGCATGATAAAGGTGCAGTCGGGCAAGGCCTGGCTCTCCCAAACGGCCAAAAAATAATCCTGTCCGTGAGGACGCTGCTAGAGTAGAATGGCACGCTTTTTAACGCAAGGGGCTGGGGAATAGTTCAGAAAAACGTCATTTTCCCACCCCCGCCGGCAACAAATCCGGCCGTTCCTGGGCGCGCCCACATAGGAACATCGCACACTGAAACAAGATGGTAAGAGGCTAACCGTGTTAGAAAATTTGCGTAACATCGCCATTATTGCCCACGTTGACCATGGTAAAACCACCCTGGTTGACAAGCTGCTCTCCCAGTCCGGCACCCTGGAAAGCCGTGGCGAAGCCACCGAGCGCGTGATGGACTCCAATGACCTGGAAAAAGAGCGTGGCATCACCATTCTGGCGAAGAACACTGCCATCAAGTGGAATGACTACCGTATTAACATCGTAGACACACCCGGCCACGCCGACTTCGGTGGTGAGGTTGAGCGTGTACTGTCTATGGTGGACTCAGTTCTCCTGCTGGTTGATGCCGTTGACGGCCCAATGCCACAGACCCGTTTCGTAACCAAGAAGGCATTCGCCCAGGGCCTCAAGCCTATCGTGGTTATCAACAAAGTTGACCGTCCGGGCGCCCGTCCTGATTGGGTAATAGATCAGGTATTTGACCTGTTCGACAACCTGGGTGCCACCGACGAACAGCTGGACTTCCCTATCGTTTACGCCTCGGCCCTGAACGGCTTTGCCACTCTGGATCCCGATGAGCCAAGCGAAGACATGACTCCGCTGTTCCAGACCATCGTTGAAAAAGTATCTCCTCCGGATGCCGACGCCGAAGGCGCCTTCCAGATGCAGATCTCTCAGCTGGACTACAACAGCTACGTGGGCGTTATCGGCGTAGGCCGTATCAAGCGCGGCAGCGTAAAGACCAACCAACAGGTCACTGTGGTAGGTGCTGACGGCAAGACCCGTAACGGTAAAATCGGCCAGGTACTGGGTTACATGGGCCTGGAGCGTCACGAAGTCACCAGCGCCAACGCCGGTGACATCGTTGCTATCACAGGTCTGGGCGAGCTGAAGATTTCTGACACCATCTGTGCCGTAGGCAATGTTGAGGCTCTGCCTCCGCTGTCTGTAGACGAGCCAACCCTGACCATGACCTTCCAGGTAAACACCTCTCCGTTTGCCGGTAAAGAAGGTAAGTACGTGACTTCACGTAACATCCTTGAGCGTCTGCAACAGGAACTGGTTCACAACGTGGCCCTGCGTGTAGAAGAAACCGACAGCCCTGACCGTTTCCGCGTGTCTGGCCGTGGTGAACTGCACCTGTCTATCCTGATCGAAAACATGCGCCGTGAAGGTTACGAGCTGGCGGTATCCCGTCCAGAAGTAATCATCAAGGAAATCGACGGTGAGAAGTGCGAGCCATACGAGCAGCTGACCGTTGACGTGGAAGAAGATCATCAGGGTACTGTGATTGAAAAGCTGGGTACCCGTAAGGCTGACATGAAAGACATGCAGCTGGACGGCAAGGGTCGTGTACGTATCGACTTCGTTATCCCAAGCCGTGGCCTGATTGGCTTCCAGACCGAGTTTATGACTGCGACCTCTGGTACCGGTCTGCTCTACCACACCTTCGACCACTACGGTCCATACAAGGGTGGCGACATCGGTCAGCGCAACAACGGTGTACTGATCTCCAACGCTACCGGTAAGGCACTGACCTTCGCCCTGTTCGGTCTGCAGGACCGTGGTCGTCTGATGATTGGCCACGCCGCTGAAGTTTACGAAGGCCAGGTGATCGGTATCCACAGCCGTTCAAACGACCTGACCGTAAACTGCCTCAAGGGCAAGCAGCTGACCAACATGCGTGCCTCTGGTACCGACGAAGCTCAGGTGCTGACTCCGCACATCCAGATGACCCTGGAGCAGGCGCTGGAGTTTATCGATGATGACGAGCTGGTAGAAGTGACGCCACAGAGCATCCGCGTACGTAAGAAGTTCCTGACTGAGAACGACCGTAAGCGTGCCAGCCGTCAGGGCTAATCCCTGATAACGGACCAAAGAAAACCCCCGGCTTGCCGGGGGTTTTTGTTTTTACAGATTTACCTGCACCATTTGGGAGCAGGCATTGCTGTTGTCGCAGACCTGATAGCTGACCGAGACCGGCTCATTTTTGCCGACCTTGAATCTGTCGGTATAGCCGGTGCGGCTGGTTGTGCCAATTTCCACGCCATCGCGCAGCACCCGGTAGTTGCCCGAGCCAGTGTCCCAACTGAGCGCCACATAGACACTGCCAAGACGCGACTTGGTTGCCTTGGTGACCGAGAGCTCAATGTCACTCTGGGGAGGCTCCGGCACAGTCACATAGAAGCTTTGACTGCTGCTGGCGCTGGCACCGTCATCATCGGTCACGGTCAGGGTGACTGTGTAATTGCCCGATTGGGCGTAGCTGTGGCTGGTGTTCGCGCCGTTGCCGGTGCTGCCATCGCCGAAGTTCCACTGCCAGCTCACCAAATGGCCGTCACTGTCGCTGGCGCTGGACACAAACTGGCCGGTGGCTCCATTGAAGCTGGCGCTGAAGTTCGACAGCGGTGGCTGATTGGGGGTTGGGGTCGACACATCAAAGCTGCCGGTGAGGCTTAAATCTGAGTAAGCGCTGTAGGCTTTGAGCATCACATGCCAGGTGCCTTCGGTGGCCAGAGCCAGGTCGCAGCTTTCATTACTGCCGTTGTTCCAGGAGCGGCAGTCAAAATCTGAGGTCGATGGCGGCGTGCCGAACTTCACGTACATGTCGGCATCGCCATTGTTGGCGCTGGTGACAAAGCGCAGGTTCTCGGCATTGGCCGGTACCGCCAGGGTGAAATAGCTCTGGGCATCCCTGGCGGCGCTGAGCCCGGTAAGGGCCACGCCATTTTCAAGCTCGCCGGTTTCGGGGCCTGTGCCACCTGTGTTAAAGCCCAGCTCTACCAGATAGCTCGAGGCCAGCTTGGCAAAGTTGAGTGCATGTTCCATGGTGGGGTCGAGCTTGTCCAGGGTGTCCTGGGCGGTGTGGATATGGGGGTTGTAGTCGTTGAAGCGTGACTCAAATGGCATGGCAGCGGGGTAGCCCTGATTGTGCCAGGAGGCATGATCCGAGCAGCCATAACCGCACACATCCACGCCGTAGCTTATCTCCGTATGGTAGGTATCCATCAGCTTGATAAGAAACTGATTCAGGCCCGAATCTGTGTAGTCCTGCATCAGCACTATGTCTTCGTTGCTGCCGTTAAAGCCGGTCATATCCAGCTGCATAACCGCTACCACATTTTGTCCCTGACTGCGGGCCTCGGCGGCGATTTCGGCGCTGCCACGCAGACCCACCTCTTCGGCGGCATAGCCGATAAACTTGATGGTGCGCTTGGGCTGACCCTGGCTCATAAAGGCGCGGATCACCTCGGTGATGGTGGCCATGCCCGAGGCATTGTCGTCGGCGCCGGGAGCGCGGGTGGTTTCTGTGGTGTAGCCATTGATGGAGTCCAGGTGGCCGCCAAGAACGACAATCTCATCCGGGGCTTCGCTGCCGGTGAGGGTGAGGACGACCGAGTCCTGACGCCAGTCGGCATGGTCATACACGGCGGCATTGGCCCAGCTCTGGCCCGTGGCCAGTGCTGCCCAGTTATCTTTCACCCAGTGGGCGGCGTTTTCACCGTGGCTGGTGGTGTAGTAGCGGTTGGTGAATGCCTCCAGGCTGGTGACTGTATCCTTGATATTGCTTGCCATCAGCCGCGGCAGAATGTCGGCAACCCGCGCCGCCTGATTGGGCTCGCCGGGGAAACTGAACGCGGCCTGGCTGACCGGTACCAGACTGGCCGCCAGCGCATCGGCCTCGGTGGCGTGCACGCTGAAACCGCCGCAGCGATTGTGCTCTTTGTGCATCAGGGCGCTTAATTCCAGCAGCTTATCTTCGTTGAGGCGGGTGATAAGTTTGCCATGGCTTTCCCGCAGCTGAGGCTGGAGGTTATGCCTTTGCAGCAGGCTTTGCAGACTGTTTCCGGCGTCCTTGTCGGTCATAATCCACAGCTCATCCGCCATGGCGCCGAGGGGACACAGCAAGAGTGCCATACTCAGCAGCCGTTTTTTCGTTTTCATGGGTCAGTTCCTTTTTTGATGTTGTTATATGAGAGCGTGACCGACAATCCATTGCTGGTGCCACAGGCGGTCTGTGCGCCAGACAAGTGTGCCGGGAGGGCGGGCAGGGCCACATAAGGCGAAGCGATGATTTTTCGCCACAGCACTAGTAACTGTGGTTAGAACGGCGTTCTATTAACGTGCTGAGTAAAAAAGAAAAAGACACCGGATGGTGTCTTTTGGAAAGGTGTTTTTTATGCAGTTACCGGTGTGCGCCTCGGCGCTTTTCGCCCGCTGCGCTGGCGCCACATCCAGAATCCGGAGAGTGCCATCAGGCAGGGAAAGAAGCCGATAATACACCAGAGAATGCGGGTTGTGAGGCCACCGAAATCACCATAATGCAGTGGTCTGAAACTGTCGGTGAACTGATACAGCGCCGGTGCCCCGGCCACATCCAGGGTGCTGGTGTGTACCCCCGATTGATCGTTGTAGCTGATAATTGAGCCGAAGCGGCTTCGCAGCACGCCAGCATCTTCACGATAGCCAAAGAAGTGCACCCCGGGATAACTGGCGTCGGGCAAACGCAGATACGTTGGCACGAACGCGGGCAGTTGGCGGCGGGTATCGGCCAGCAGCGCATCAAAATCCAGCGCCGGACTGTAGTAGTTTTGGCTGATGATGTACTGGCTGTCGTCGTGGCCCGAGAGCTCTTCCTCATAGAAGTGCTCCAGATTCCACCAGGCGCCGGTAAAACCGAGCACCAGGAATATTGGTGCCCCCACAATGCCCAGCATCTTGTGGGTGTCGCTCAGCAACAGGCGCAGTCCCTTATGCCAGCGCAGGGTGAAGAAGGTTCGCCAAAACTGCCGGTGCAGCACTATGCCGGAAATGCCGAGGAACAAAAACAGCAGTGCCATGACACCGGCAATCAACAAACCGGCATGATCCAGCAACAACATGTAGTGCAGATCCAGCAGCCAGTCGGTGATGGCCCAGGTGAGGGACACCGGCGGCGTCAGGAGCGAGCCGCTGGCGGGGTCGACCCACACTTTTTGCCAATCGTAGGTGCCCATGGCGGCCACAAACAGGGTATCCGCTTCACCAGTCTGGCCAAATTGCCATCCAAGGATCTCACTGCCAGACAGCTGCTGATTGGCACTGGCCACCAATTGATTCATCGGCAGGCGCGTCCCGGCGCTGGCGTTAACCACTTCTGGCATCAACAGACTGTCGAGTTCTGCCTTAAACACCAGCAAACTGCCCGTCAGGGCGATAATAAAGAGCGGCAGGGCGGCAATCAGCCCCGCCAATCCGTGCCATTTCCACAGTAGTCTGCGCATGGGATTACCAGTTCGCGGTGAAGCTGAGTTTCACTTCACGGCCGCTGCCCGGCAGTACCCGCAGCAGGCTGTCTGAGCCGGAGAAGTAGTCTTCATCGTTCAGGTTGTTGACGATAAAGCGCAGATCGTACTGGTCCCAGCTGTAGGTCAGGTTCAGGTCAACCAGGGTGTAGGACGGCAGGTAAAAGTCGCCTTCACTGCTGTCGGTCAGCACCGCCTGTACGTTGCCTTGCTGCTTGCCGTAGTGATTGACACCGGCAGCCACGCTCAGACCATCGAGCATGTCATCCAGGTTGTATTTGAGCCAGCCACCCACTGCATAACGGGGCACATTGGCGACCCATTTGTCGTGCTCGGTATCGACGGCATGGGTGTATGCGCCGTGGCCAATCAGCTGCAGATCCTGTGTCAGCAGCCACTGCAAATCCAGCTCTATGCCACGGCTTTGCAGCTCGCCGGATGCCGAATAGGTAAAGTTGCCACCGGCATCCACATTGGCCAGCGCAATGTTCTTTTTGGTCAGCTCATAGAGAGACACAGTGGCGTTCAGGTCACCGTTAAAGGCGCGGCTCTTAAGGCCCAGTTCCCACTGCTGGCCTTCTTCCGGATCGAGAACCTTACCGTTGCTGTCCACATAGGACTGGGGGGTAAAGGCTTCAGAATAGCTGGCAAAGGCCACCCAATCGTCGTTGAAAGCGTAGCTTACACCGGCTCTGGGGCTCAGTTTGGTTTCGTAGTCATCCACATAGGCTTGCTTGTAGCGATCGAAACGGGCGCCCAGTGTAAAGCTCCAGTGGTCTCCCAGATTGATTTGATCCTGGGCGTACAGGCCCAGAATGCGATTCTCTACCTTGTTTTCGGGGCCGAACTGATTGACCTCTGTATCGGGGAAGACACTGTAATCGGGCTGGTAGAGATTAATGGTGGGGAAATCACTGCCCAGGGCGCCGCTGGTATAGAGATCCGATATAAAAATATCCACCCCTGCGGTAAACAGGTGCTCGGTCTCGCCCAGCATAAAGCGGCCATTGAGTCCTGTGTCCAGTGCCCAGGTTTTCCACTGGGTGCGATAGCTGAATTTGTACAGGTTCAAATCGCCGGTGTCGGCATTGTAACTGCTGGGATAGTAGAGATTGTGCCAGTCGCTTGAGGCATCCTGAAAACGCACATTCTGGCGCAGCTGCAAGCTGTCGGTCAGGTCCCAGCGCAGCTCGTAACCCAAACGATAGGTTTCGTCTTTGATGGCGCCGGGATCTTTGATGTTGCCGTAAAAGAGGTCCTTATTCAGCTGACCCAGTGGCGACTGCAGCACAGTCCCCATGGCAGGCAGTGGCATGCCCAGCTGGTTATCGTCCTTTGTGTAGCTGGTGAGCAGGGTCAGCGCGGCATCTTCACCCAGATTAAAGGTGAGCGACGGTGCGATAAAAAAGCGATTTTGTCCGTCAATATGGTCCACGCTGTTGGCCGCTTCGCGGTACGCCAGACCAACACGGCCGAAGATCTCGCCATCGTCGCTCAGTACGCGGTTGATGTCGGCATCCAGCTCACGGTAGCCCAGATTGCCACCCTGCAAGCTGATGCTGCCCATGTCGGTTTGGGTTGGGCGCTTGGTCACCAGGTTAACCATACCCGAGATGGCACCTGCACCATAAAGGGTGGAGGAAGGCCCTTTCATCACCTCAAGGGTTTCGAGATTCGACTGCTCCACATTGGCACCCAGACCATTGTCATTCAGGCGCAGGCCGTCGAGATAGATGTTTTGCGAGGCATCGAAACCCCGGATACGGAAGTAGTCGTAACCCTGATAGTAACCACCCGGCTGGATCCCGGCCACGTTCTTCAACGCGTCTTCCAAATGCACGACACCCTGATCATCAAGGAAATTTTTGGACAGGATCTGAATGTTCTGCGGCGCCTTCAGCAAGCTGAAGTCGCCCTTGGTGGTAGAAGGTGCAGTGGCTTTAGTGGTGACGATCATCCTTTCGATACTGATGTCAGAAGAGTCCTGACCATGGGCCGCCATGGCTGACATCAGTGCCACAGACAGCCCGGTTAATCTGAAGAGGCTGGAGCTGGACATGATTTGAGTATCCTCGCGTGGTAAATTCGCAAAGATACTAAACTAAATAAAAATAATTATCATTAAAAATTGAGTGTATGCTCAAATAGTGAGACACAGATCCTTTTCAGCTCTCAGTAAGCGGCAATAACCAGCAGTAAGAGTGCAGCAGGTATGAGCCAACCGGAGAGCCTGAGTGCCCGGGGTTTGAGGTTAAGCAGTACGCTCTGCCCCATTGCCGCGGGCGCCATCAGGGTAATCAGTAGAATCAGCCCATAGCCGCCATCCAGAGCGATGGCCAAGGCCATTCCCAACGCCAGCACGCCAAGGCCTGCCCCTTGCAGCCATCTGGCCCTGGCATCCGATGGTGGTATGCCGAAAATCGCTCTGTGGTGGCCAAACTGGGAGGCAGCCAGCAAGCCGAAGCTGCCAAAACACAGTAAAAACAGCGCCAGTGCCATCATGCGGTACGCTCCCTCGCCGCCATGGTTGCCCGGGCGGGCACGACGAACTTACGCCGTGCAAAGAGGCAGGTCATGCCGAGCACAATAAAGAGCAGGTCGGCCGACACCAGTACCCATTGGCCGCTGAGCAGATTACCCACCAGCCCCTGTGGTGATGTCAGTGTGTTCAGCACCGGCATCAGCAGCGCCAGCAGTGCCGTTATTCCAAGGAGGGCACGCCATACGGCAGCATCCCGGCGCCATATCGCCGTCAAGCCACACAACAGCAAGCCAAGGAAAAACGCCAGCACCTCGTCTTCAGCCCTGCCGGCGCTGTGCGCCGGAAGCAAACGGTTGGCATAGAAAAACAGTACAGTGCCCAGTGGCAGACCCATAATCGCGCTCAGGTTTAGCCCCTCGACCAGCTTCAGACCCCAGGTATTTCTGCGCTTTTCCCTGAGCTTGGTGGCCCAGAGCAGGCAGCCGCTGGCTATCATGGCGCAGCCCATCAATCCCATCACAAAGCCCAGTATTCGCAGCGGCCAACCGGCGAAACGAGCGGTGTGCAGTGCCATCAGTGTATCGTGCAGCTGCTGACTGCTGCTGGCGTGGTTTGCGCCGGGATTGAGCAGTTTGCCTGTTACACCGTCGAATACCAGTTGTACCCGCTCGTCGGTAATGTCGCGGCCGGTATCCCGGGTGAAAAAGATGCGGGCGTTGGCGTCACCGGGGTGTTGAACCCGAACGTTCTTGATGGCGGCGGACTCGCCCCACAGCTGGCTTACCTGGGGCAACAGCAGGGTCAGGTCCAGGGGTTCCTGTGGCTGACCACTGGCTTTTTGTTGATCGAATCTGGGTGACAATTCCTGACGCATAGCTTTGGTGTCACCGTTCCATACGCTGAGGGTTGCCCAGGGCATATACATCAGCATCAGGGTGATAAGCCCGGTATAGGTGATGGTGAGATGAAACGGCAAGGCCATGACGGCGCTGATATTGTGGGCGTCAAGCCAGGAGCGACTGCCCTTGCGGGGACGGAAACTGAAGAAATCTTTGAAGATGCGCTTATGTATAACAACCCCGGTAATCAGGGCGATAAGCATAAACATGGTGCAGATACCCACCAGATAACGGGCAGTCAGCGCCGACATATAGTGCAGATCGAAATGCAGTCGGTAGAAAAAGTCGCCGCCCTTGGTGTGGCGTGGCTCATCTGCCAGTTCACCACTGAGGGTTATTGGCTGTGAGTGGATGAGCGGGCGTTGGTTTTCCCGCCGCTCAGACCATTGGAATGCCAGATAAGGTTGGCGCTCCTGGGGTAAGGCGATATACCAATCCGGGGCATCCGGCACCCGGGCAGATAAAAAAGCCTGCCCCTGCCGCAAATTTTGCTCGAGGCTCTGGTTCATACCGCTGCCCAGCACCTGGCTGTGCAGTTCGGGTGTGGCATAGAGGCTTAACTCGTGGCGGAAGAAGCTCAGGGTACCGGCAAAAAAGACCAGCAGTAACACCCAGCACACCAGCAAACCGGCCCAGGTGTGCAACCAGGTCATGGTGCGAAAAAAGGTCTCTTTCATGGCGCAGGAGCCTCCAGAAACATCAGACTCAGCAAGAGAGGCGTACTTAACAGCAGGTGCAGCATCAGTGCCTTGGTGCCGCTGCGGGCGGCATAGGCGAAGAGTATCCACAGGGCGAAGATCAAAAACGACAGCATCATGCCAATCAAGGCAGCGTCGGCGCGGGATATGGCACTTATTCGGGGGAGCCACAAGGGCAGGCATGCGGCAAACATGGCCGCGAGACCATAACCACCCAACATCGCCAACAGGCTGCGACCCATTAATTTGCGGATGCTGGCAGACAGGATTGACATGGTGACCCCAGAGAAAGACAGAAAAGAAGCCGATCCTAAAAGATTGCAGTTAAATGATAAACATTCGCAATTAAAATTTACAATGTAAGTTTTTTGTGGCTGGGATGGTAAAACCGGTTGGCGCTTTTACAGATAGGGGTTTCTCAAGCTGCTGATATACAGATATGCTTTAGGTTAAGTCTTTCTCTTGAAAAGTGGTTTATGCAGAGTACCCACTTAGCCCGTACCAAACTCTGGATTGTGGCGTTTGCCATTGTGTACTGGCTCTTATCATTGTTAACGGTGGAATATTTACACCGCAGTTACTTAAGGGATTATCTGGCTGAACAACAACAGTGGTTTTCGCAAAAGTTGTCCCTTATCCGGGCCAACATCGAAGCCAAAGTGAATGCTGACATTTTGTTGGCAGACAGTCTTGCGACCATTTTGAGCTTTAATCCCGACGTCCCCTACAGCAAATGGAATCTGCTCGCAGGCCAACTGGCCGACAAGGGCGAGTACATTCGCAGCATCAGCATTGCCCCCAACGATGTGGTGGCGCTGGTGTATCCCCTTGCCGGTAACGAGTCGGTAATGGGGTTGGATTTTCGGGAAACCCCGGCGCAGATGCCTGCGGTGCTGGAGGCCAGAATGTCCCGACAGATCACCCTCGATGGCCCTATTTCCCTTATCCAGGGTGGCATTGGCTTGATTGCCAGGGCGCCAGTGTTTGCCGATCCCCCTACCAATACCCAATATTGGGGCGTGTGCAGCATAGTGATAGATCTCGACCGCCTGATAAACAGCATCCGGGACGCCGAACTGACTGATGGCATGACGCTGGGCATTCGCACGTTGCAGTATCCCAACACGCGTGGCCCCGTTTTCGTGGGGCAAAACGGTGACTTTGACAATGCCCGGGCTGTAGCTCAGGTGCATTTACTGGGTGCCAACTGGGAGATTGCGCTGGCCGAGCCAGTAGAGCTGAGGTCCTGGGGAGCGACCAATGCAGTGCGTCTTATCGGTTACGGAGTGGCTCTGTTTCTCTTCCTGAGTTTTCTGATGGTGTCCAATGCCTACCGCATGGCCCGCCAGGTGTCATTGCAGGATGTGCTCACGGGTCTGCCGAACAGACGATTTGCCATGTTGCTGCTCAACAAGCTTATCCAGACACCCAATGGCCGCTTTACCGTGGTCAATGTGGATCTCAATTACTTCAAGCAGGTGAACGATAATTTTGGCCATGCAGCCGGCGATGCCATGTTAAAGGCGGTCGCCAAACGTATGCAGTCTGTGCTGCGAAACAGCGACATGGTCGCCCGCCTGGGGGGCGATGAGTTTTTACTGATTCTGCCTCGATTAACCGCATCAGCCGATATCAGCCAGGTGCTGATGAAGGTGCGCCATGCAGCCTGTGAGCAGCCGCTGCACATGGCGGACATCACCCTCAATATCAGTATCAGCATGGGCGCCGCCCGGTATCCTGAGGATGGACAGGATATTACTGAATTGCTGCATGTTGCCGACAAGGCCATGTACGAAGACAAGCAGCGCATCAAAGGGGAAAGATGATGAAGCTGCCAAGGCTATTCCTTGCTGCATTATTGTTGGCGCTGAGCTGGCCCAGTGCCGCCACCGAGCCACTGACGGTGCGTTATGTGGATGCCAGTGTCATGAAACGCAATCCGAACAACGCCTATTTTGGTCAGCTATTGCAACTGGCGCTGGAGAAATCCAAAGCGAAATATGGCCCTTATCAACTGGCACCGCTCGATATCGACATCTCACAGCGGCGCCATTTCAGGGAGCTGAATAACGGCGTTATCAATGTGTTCTGGACCATGACCAATTATCGCCGTGAACTGGATGCGCTGCCGGTACGCGTCCCGCTGATGAAGGGGGTCTACGGGCTCAGGCTGCTGGCTGCCAATGAGCATGATCTGGCGACGCTTGCCGGGGTTCAGGGCCTGGGCGATTTCGCGCCCTTCACCTTCCTTCAGGGGCGTGATTGGCCAGATACGCAAATCCTCAGACTCAACCGGCTGGAAGTCTCGACGGACGTATCTGAAGGCGACATATACGAGTTCACCCGCCGCCACCCGGGCTACCTTTTCCCCAGGGCGGTAACCGAGCTGTATTCAGAAACCGAAAGCCGTAATTTCAGTGAGTTGGCGGGAGAAGAACACCTGCTGATACGTTATCCCGCGGTAATGTATTTCTTCGTCGCCAAACAGGATACCTTATTGGCGCAGCGGTTGGAGTACGGCTTGAAAGCCGCCATGGCAGATGGCAGTTTTGACCAGCTCTTTTACGGCTTTGCCCCCCACAGGGTAGCGCTGAAGCAGGCACAGCTGCATCGACGTAAGCTGCTGACCCTCGATAATCCCCTGCTGCCCGAATCGGCGATGCCGGCTGAGGTGATGAAGCTGCAGGATGAAGTGATAGCCCATCTTGAGCCGTGAACCGCACGGTCACAAAAAAGCCCCCATACGGGGGCTTTTTGCCTTCCATTGCGGCGATAAACTTACTGGCCAGCGGCTTCCATTGCGGCGATAAATTTATTGGACTCGGCGATGGAGCGATTCATCTCCTTGATGAGTCCGGTAATGTCTGTCTTCAAGCTGGTAAATTCTCCCTTGATGGCACCAATGGTCTGGGCATTGAGGTTGTGCTTGAGGTACAGCATGTTGTCTTTCATTGATGTCAGTATGGGTGGCATCTTGCTTTCGGCGCGACGCATGCTGCGCATCAGCGACTCATAGTTACGACGGGTTTCTTTCAGCTTGGTCTGGCTTTTTGAGCGCAGACTGGCCTTGCTGATTTCGGCTATTTCCGCCTGCCATTCATCAAACAGGGCTTCGGCTACATCCTCAACCTTGTCGATGCGGTTTGATACCTCGTCTGCGGCGCTCTGGGCCGCCTCATATTCGTCTTTGGCCTTGTTGTAGGCCTTTTCCAGGTCGCCGCCATCGTGGTTCAGCAGGGCCTGCATTTCTTCCAACGCAGAACTGAACTGTTGCTGGGCTTCTTCCTGAGACTCTTTGGCGTCTTTCACCCGGTCAACCATGATGTCGCGCTTGTGATAGCCAACCTTTTCCATGGCGCCATAGTAAGCACTCTGACAACCACCGAGTAATAAAGCACTGCCAAGCAGCGCCAGCGAGAGAAATTGTTTCATTGCTTGGCTTCCTGTCATCAGTCTGCTTTAAAGCGGGCGGCATCTATGATGGACCACAGATGGGCAATGCCCCCAATGATGGCCGGCACTATCAACCACCAGAGCGCATAGCCGCCGACGGTGATAACAAAGAACAGCAGGGCCGCCATGATACGCCCCTGAAGCAATTGGCCAAGGCCGGGAAAAAAGAGGTTAACCCCTGCGGCGAGGACGTTGCCCGCCGATCCTTGTTGTGACATTGAATCGCTCCTTTAACACTTGTAAAGCAGGTATTGTACGTTTTATTGTACGAACATAAACCGTACCTGTGATGAGCGGCAAGAGAAAACCAGTGAAAAATAAGATAGATGTGAGCCTGATACAGAGCTTTTTTCTGGGGGTTTGGCGATTTGTGCTCCATCTTGTCTCTCGCCTGAAAGAAGACCAAATTAATGTGCGCGCAGGGCACCTTACCTATGTCACCCTCTTGTCGTTGGTGCCCATGGTGGCTGTGACCATGTCGGTATTATCGGCATTCCCGGTGTTTCAGGGCATTCGTGGCACTATAGAAACATTCGTGTACGAAAACATGATCCCCGCCGCCGGTGACACGGTGCAAACCTATATCAACGAATTTGTGAAAAACGCCTCCAAGGGCACGGCCGTGGGGATTGGCTTTTTGGTGGTAGTGGCCATCATGCTGATTTCGGCCATCGATAAGTCTCTCAATGCCATTTGGCGCACCAAAGAAAAGCGCCGTTTTATGGTGGCCTTTTCCATGTACTGGATGGTGCTGACCCTGGGGCCCGTGTTGATGGGGGCCAGTATTGCGGTAACGTCTTATCTGGTGTCCCTGAAAGTACTCAGCGAGGCCGATGTGTATGGGGTGGTGCCCATGCTGATAGAAAAGCTGCCGCTGATGTTTTCCGTTGCCGCGTTTTTGCTGCTGTATATGGCGGTTCCCAATCAGAAGGTGAAATTCCTCCACGCGCTGCTCGGCGCCCTGGTGGCCGCCTTGTTGTTCGAGGCCGGCAAGCGGGGTTTTGCCCTCTACGTCACTACCTTTCCGAGTTATGAGGCCATTTACGGGACTCTGGCGACCATTCCCATCCTCTTTGTCTGGGTGTATCTCTCCTGGACTATAGTGCTCTTTGGCGGTGTTATTGCAGCGGCCTTGCCTGAATACCTGGACTATGACGATGGCGTCGACGATGACGACACCCATGGCAGCCAGGATGCCCCATCGGGTGAAGCCTTGTCATCGCCAGAGGAAAATCCCTCTTCTTCATCAGTCACCAAACCCAAAACCGACAATGACCCGGGTTGAACAGGCACTGCCGCCGCTCATCAGCAGCAAGTGGATTGCCGTTGGTGATGGCCACAGCCTGCATTTGGCGGAGTATGGCAATCCCGATGGCATACCACTTTTGTATCTCCACGGGGGGCCCGGTGCCGGGTGCAGCAGTGATGATGCCCTGCTGTTTGATGGTCGCCATTGGCGCATCTTGCTGCTTGATCAACGTGGTGCCGGTTTATCTCGTCCCCGTGGCGGATTGGACCACAATGGACTGACCCAACTGCTGGCCGATATGGAAGTGTTGCGGGAAACCCTGGGTATCGAACATTGGTGTCTCGCTGGAGGCTCATTCGGTGCCACGCTCGGACTTATCTACAGTGGCCGCCATCCCGACCGCGTTATCGCCCAGAGCTACTGGGGGCTGTTTATCCCTTCCAGTGAGGGTATGGCCTGGCTATACGGCCCGGCGGGTGCCGCCCGACTGTTTCCTGATGAATACAACAGCTTCAGTGCCGGGATCCCGGTAAAGGGGTGGCTGTCATTGCTGTTTGAATATTTCAGCAAGGGGTTTGCGCATGCCAACCAGGCCGTGTCTGAGCGCGCATTCCGCCGCTGGCTGGACTGGGAGCTGGCACTGGCCTATCCCGGTAATCATTTGCTTGGCCCTATCGACTGGCGCTCCCGGGTGCTGGCACTCATTGAATTACACTATGCCCGAAGTGGCTATTTCGACGCAGAAACCGCCTTTGTGGCGGCATTGCCCAACATCCGTGCCCATACCCGCATCCTCCAGGGGGAATGTGATTGGGTGTGCCCTGCCGATATAGCACAGCACTATGGGCCCCTTGGCGCACGACTGGGGCAGGATTTTGAGCTACTTACCGTGGTTGGTGGTTATCACTCCCTTGCCGATGGTCGCATGCACAAGGCGGTGTGCGCTGCCGGAAACTGGATGCTGTCGGTGTGGCATAAACACTGCTGAAGCCTGTGGATGGGATTCAGGGTGCGGCTATGGCACAATCGCCGGGTTTTCCATCAGGCAAGGAATAATCTGTGATTGCATTGATACAAAGGGTCAGCCGTGCCAGCGTCACCGTGGACGGTGAAATCACCGGCGCCATCGAGCAGGGGCTGCTGGTACTGCTGGGGGTTGAGCAGCAGGACGACCGCACCAAGCTGGAGAAATTGGCGCACAAGGTAATGAACTACCGTGTGTTTTCCGACGAAAACGGCAAGATGAATCTTAATGTCTCCCAGGTGGGAGGGGCTTTGCTGGTGGTGTCGCAATTTACTCTGGCTGCCGATACCGGCAGAGGTCTGCGCCCCAGTTTCTCTGGCGCAGGCACGCCAGAGCAAGCCGAGCGCCTGTATGAAGAGTTTGTGGCCCATTGCCGGGCGCAGGGTGTGCCCACCCAAACCGGCCGGTTTGCCGCCGACATGAAGGTGGAGCTGCTGAACGACGGGCCCGTAACCTTTCATTTGCAGGTGTAGCATGACACCAGAACAGATCTTACTGCAGGAGCTGGCAGACACCTGGCACAGCACTATTCCCCTGAGTGCCTTTATGCAAATCTGTCCGCGCAGATACGATGGCATCCAATTTGAAGTCAGTGCCCCCCTCGAGCCCAACATCAATCTGCACCACACCATGTTCGCCGGCAGCATCTATACCCTGATGACTCTGACGGGCTGGGGCATGCTGTGGCTTAAGCAGCGCGAAGCGGGTGTGGAGGGCAGCATAGTGCTGGCCGATGCAGCCGTGCGTTATCTGGCGCCTGTCAGGGGCGCGCCTCTGGCGAAAGTGAGCTGGTCGGGTGACGACATGACGCCCCTCGCCAGGGGCCGCAGAATCAAGGTGACCCTGGTGGTCGAACTTTGGTGTGAAGGGGAGCTGTGTGCCAGCTTCGAAGGACGTTACGTTAGTCTGCCGCACTAATGACAGGAAATTTTTTACAACTTCTGATGGACCTTATTGATGTTACCGTGGTGATTCCCTAGAATCGTCCGGTTAAAAAAATGTTAAATATTTGGTTGCTCGTACGGTATGGAGTGGCCGAAACTGCATCGTAAGGACATCAGTATGCGCTTTCTTTGTCTGGCACTGGCGGTTGCGCTTTGTGCCAACCTGTCCGGGTGTGCCAACACCCGACTTAATGCCAATAAATTGCCAAAAGGTGTGGCAGTCAACAAGTCCATCGCCCTGCCGGTGGATGTCTCTGTGGCCTACTACCTGCCCAAGATCCAAATGGACAGCCGTTTCTATCTGGAAAAGTGGAATATCTGGGTCGAGCCGGGTTCTGCGTTGTCGGACGGTGTTCGTGATGCATTCAATGCTTACTTCAGCAATGCTGTCCTGCTGGACCGCGCCAGTGATGACGCCGTTGGCCTGGTAATAGACCTGGATCCCGAGTGGGAGTTCGTCTCGGGCAAGGCCGTGATGACCTTGAGCTACAAGGTATTGAATGGTGGTGACAAGCCTTTGAAAGAAGGTAAGAAAACCTTCAAAGCCGACATTGGCTATGTGGGCGATAACTCTGGCATGTACAACGCGGCGATGCGGGCAACCCAATTGGTCATTGTGGACGTGCTCAATAGCCTCAAACCCTCCGCGGCCGAATATCCGGCGCAGCTGGCCATGAAGGCGACCAATCCGCTGCAACTGGCCAACATGGAAAAGCCTGTGAGCAGTGGTACCGGGTTTTATATCAATGAAACCGGACAGTTACTGACTGCTGCCCATGTACTTAGGGAATGCATGGTCACCAAGGTGCAGACATCAACTCAGTCCTACGATGCTACTGTGGATGCCAGCTCCACCCTGCTGGATTTGGCAGTAGTGAGCACGGGTGAACCGGCCCAGCGTTACTTGCCGCTGCGCAAGGGCAGTGAAATTTTCCTCGGTGAAGCCGTGACCAACGTGGGTTACCCCCTGCAGGGCCTGCTCGCAGCATCGCCAAACCTGACCCGGGGTAACGTCAGCTCCCTCAATGCCCTCAAAGGTTCCGTTGGCCAGTTCCAGTTCTCGGCGCCAATTCAGCCCGGCTCCAGCGGCGGTCCTGTGGTATCCGATGGCGGTGAACTGCTGGGGGTGACAGTTGCCACGCTCAACGCAGCCAAGCTTATCGAATCCGGCGCCTTGCCACAGAATGTGAACTTTGCCCTCGATGCCAAGCATGTTGCCCGATTCCTCGACAAGCATCAGGTGGCGTTTCATCAGGTAGAGCCGAATCTGAAAGGGGATATTCGCATCAGTAACGATGCTGCCCTGTCGTCTGTGGTGCAGTTGGCCTGTTATCAATAAGGAGTCAGTGACATGAAAGGATTGATATTTGGTGCTCTGGCACTGACCGGACTGATGACCCCTGTAATTGCTCAGGAGCAGGCCCAGACGCAGACGCTCGTGTTGCCACCCGTGCTCTTTGTCAGCACCTTTGACAGCACTGAGCTGTTTGACAAGCTCAAATCCAGCCAGCAGCTCGGCAACATAGATAAAGAAAACCTCGGCACGCCACTGCGCCTGGTGGTGAGCTACAAACTGCAGCCAACAGCGGGTGGCACTGCAGCCGGCCTGACATCGGCCATCCTCGCCGGCAGTTCGCTGGGGATTTTACCCGTGGTAACCAATAACGATCTGGTGTTGACCTATGATTTCCGCGTACACGGCAAATCGGTCAGCCGCATCGAATACCGCGAGAACTTTACCCAGGCGCAAAACATGTATTCCAACCAGTTGGGCGGCCTGGACAAGGACGCCATGGCTTGGGTGCTGTCCACCACGGATAAGTTTGTGGCGGATTTGGTACAAAACCAGGAAGTGAAAACCCTGGTGGAAGAGTACAACTTCTACTTCGGCAGTTAATGCGCGGATGGAAGCGGAAAAGCCAGTCTCTGACTGGCTTTTCTATTTTTTAGAAAGGAATGTCTGATTTATTCTGCTTTTTTTCAATTTTGTGGGCTAATACACTGCAACCATCAAGTTACCCCAGTGGGGATATTCACAGTTTCTTGGAGGTCTTATGTCAAAGGTATTAGTGCTCAAGTCCAGCATTCTTGGTGATTTTTCCCAGTCTGGCCGCTTGATTGATGAATGGGTTGCTGCCCGCCGTGCGAGTGGCGATACAGTGACAGTGCGCGATTTGGCTGCCCAGCCACTGCCGGTGCTGGATGGTGAAATTGCGTTTGGTCTGCGTGGCGGTGAGAGCTTAAGCCCCCGTCAGCAAGAAGCGCTGGCGCTGTCCGATGCCTTGATTGATGAGCTCAAAGCGCACGATCAACTGGTGGTAGCGGCCCCCATGTACAACTTCAGTATTCCCACCCAGCTGAAAAACTGGATTGATCTGGTGGCCCGTGCCGGCGTGACCTTTACCTATACGGCCGAAGGTCCACAGGGGCTTATCCAGGGCAAGCAGGCCATGTTGATCACGACCCGCGGCGGTGTGCACAAGGGCGCAGGCAGCGACCATGTGGTGCCTTATCTGAAAACTGTACTCGGATTTATCGGTATCACAGATGTGGATACCGTGTACGCCGAAGCCCTGAACATGGGGCCGGAAGCGGCAGAGCGTGGCATCAAGGATGCCCGTGACCAGCTGGCGCAGGTGGGTTAATCCCGACTTTCCTTCTCATCATCCTGTTTTTGCCCCTCCTGTTCGAGGGGCATTTTTTTATCGCCGTCGGCCAACATGGGACGACACATGGGACAGCCTTGCCCAGCCGCACTGTACTCTACGTAGCGTACCTTTCTTGAGGCATTGCGCCCCGTGCTGAAGGCAAACCCGGGGGCTTGGTTTTTGGGCGTCTGTGTTGCCATGGCTTAAGCGCCCGCCAGTAAATCCTTGATGGCGCCGCCATTGATGACGGAGCTGAACCCCTTGGCTCTGAGGATATCGCATCCTTTCTGGGCGCGAATACCGGCGCCGCAATAGAGTACCAGTGGCACGGCCTTGTCGGCTTGAGCCGATTGCCAGTGTTCCAGCGTATCCAGGGGAATGTTGAGTGCTTGGGGCAGATGGCCCTGGGCAAATTCGGCCGGACTTCTGACATCCACCAGGGTGGCGCCATATTTTACCAGTTGCCAGCATTCGGCGGGCTGAGCGCTGCCGGATAATCTGGCGAGCATTGAATGCAGCATGCTAACCTCAGTTTAATTAGAGAAAGTTCATAAAGAGTAATCTGATGAACTGAGAAATGCAATTATCGTGACAGAGCGCTCTTTTTTGGCATTGATAGGGCCTGTCCAATAGCCTATGTCCTATAGTTATTCTTTGAGTTTGTTCTCTACAGGGATTGGCGTATGTTCAATTCTGCCGTGGCTATTCCTGCCATTTGGTGGCAGCAGGGAAGTAACGCCAGCGACCGCCTCACACGTATCCACGACCGCCTGCTGGAGGCCTACCCAGAGGTCGACCGTATAGCCTGCGCACTCTACGATCCCCATACCGATCTGCTGAAGACCTTTATCAACAGTACCCGCAGAGGCGAGGCCATTCACGGCTATCAATATCGTCTGAAAGACAGCCTGTCTCTGAGTGAATTGGCCAGTGCTGCTGAGTGTCGGGTGATCCACAATATTCACGCGACGGTAGCACCTGATAACCCTCACTCAGTGTGGCTGTTGCAGCAGGGTTACCAGTCCTCCTTTACGATCCCTTTGTACGACAATGGCCGTTTTATCGGCTTTCTGTTTTTTGACTCTTCCCGGCTGGGAGCCTTTGATACCCGAAAACAGCGGGACATGTTGCTGTACGCCAATCTGGTCAATATGACTCTGAGCAGCGAGCTTAACGCGGTGCGTATCATTCAGGCCTCGGCCCTGGTTGCCCGCGACTTTGCCGATTTACGCGACTTCGAAACCGGCTCGCATTTGGACAGAATGGCCGCTTATTCCAGGTTGATTGCCCGATTTATAGCGGATGAGGAAGGGCTCAGTGATGAGCAAATTGAGCATATTGCGCTGTTTGCTCCGCTCCATGATGTGGGCAAAATTGGCATCCCGGATCGGGTACTGCTTAAGGCCGGTAGCCTGGATGCAGACGAACGGTCGCTCATGCAAACCCACGTAGAAAAGGGAGAGAAGATCATCCACAAGATTTTGGGTGACTTTGGTTTGAGCGATGTACCCGACTCGCAGATCATGCTGAATATTGTGGCCTGCCACCACGAGTATCTCGATGGCAGCGGTTATCCCCGAGGGCTAAAGAGCAACGCGATTCCCATTGAAGCCAGAATCGTCACAGTAGCCGATATCTTTGATGCCTTAAGTTGCCAGCGCCCCTATAAAGCCGCCTGGCCGCTGGAGGCGTGTTTTAAAGAGCTGGAACGCATGGTGGAGGCGGGTAAATTGGAGGGGCGCTGCGTGGCGGCGCTGAAGGCATCACGCCCGGAAATAGAAGACATCATGGCGCGCCTGAACGACGCGCCATGATGGGATCAGTAATGTTGTGCCAGCGCTTTTTTGGTGTGCTTGGCGACTTTTTTGAAGGGGCTCAGGGTCAGTTTTTTCAGCAGGGGTTTGTATTTTTCGTCACCGCTGCTCGCCAGCACCTTGGCGTACCAGGCATAGACATCCTGGGATTCATTGTCCTGGGTCAGCAAGCGTGGGTTTTCCAGCTCGGCGGCAATAATGTCCATCAAAAATGGCTCGTTATTCCTCTGGTTGGCCATGTAACGTACCGATCTGGCCATGAGTCCTAAATCGCTGCTCTTGAGGCCATTGGCCAGCATGTTGGTGCGTTGGCTTTGTCCTTCGGTGAAGGTGGCCGAGTTGGTGATCACCGGATTCCAGAGTTCAAATAACTGCAATTCCACAATCGATTTTTTGGCATAGCCGCGCACCTTGCGGTGATGATCGCCTTGTTCAATATTTTTCAGAGTTGTCAGGTATTTGGGGTTTCCTGAGTAGCCGAGGGCTTTCATCAGCCAGGCGCTTTCATCCACACCATCCCTGTCGGTGGCATAGGGCAGGCTCTCAATGAGTCGCTGCTCAACCTCGTCAAAAATCTCGGGATCGCTGAGGCCTGCAAGTACCAGAGTCTCGATGGCCCTGTGCTGGGCAACCTCATTATTTCCTTTGAAGATTTCAATGTATTCCGCCTTGGTGTATTCCTTGGCCGCTATGGCCTGTGGTAACCAGGCCATACTCAGCAGTAAAACCAGTGCAACTTTTCTCATGTGTTCTCCTGTCGTCCTGTTTGGAGTTGGCTGCTCTATGCCCGCCAGCGTTTAAAAATCAGTGAGGTATTGATGCCGCCGAAGGCGAAGTTATTGCTCATCACATAGTCCGTTTCAAGCTGGCGCAGTTCGCCACGGATATAGTCGAGCTCACCGCAGTCGGGGTCGATTTGTTCAAGATTGATGGTGGGCGCGAACCAGCCCTCATTCATCATCATAATGCTGCACCAGGCTTCCAGTGCGCCGCAGGCACCCAGGGTGTGGCCTGTGTAACTCTTCAGTGACGAAATAGGCATACGGCTGCCGAACACGGCGGAGGTGGCACGGGTTTCGGCCACATCGCCCCTGTCGGTGGCGGTGCCGTGGGCGTTCACATAGCCTATGGCATCGGCGTCCAGCGCGGCATCTTTCAGCGCCAGACGGATTGCCCCTTCCATGGTGGTCGCATTGGGCTGTGTCACGTGCAGGCCGTCGCTGTTGGTGCCAAAGCCAATGAGTTCGGCATAAATATGGGCGCCGCGGGCCCGGGCGTGTTCCAGCTCTTCCAGCACCAGGGTGCAGGCGCCTTCACCTATTACCAGGCCATCTCTGTGTTTATCGAATGGCCTCGGCGTCAGCTCAGGGGTGGCGTTTTGGGTGCTGGTGGCAAACAGGGTGTCGAACACCACGGCTTCGCTGGGGCAAAGTTCTTCGCCGCCACCGGCCAGCATGGCGGTTTGCATGCCGTACTTGATGGCTTCATAGGCGTAACCTATGCCCTGGCTGCCAGAGGTGCAGGCACTGGAAGTGGTATGAATGCGGCCTTGAAGACCGAAATACACCCCCACGTTGACCGCCGTGGTGTGGGCCATCATGCGAATGTAGCTGGTGGCATCTATGCCGGACATATCGCCGCTGTCGAGCATGCGGCCAAAGCCAATCAGGGGATCGGTGCTGCCGGTGGACGAGCCGTAGGCTATGCCCACTTCGCCTGAGGTCAGAAAGTCGCTGCCAAGCAGGCCTGCATCCTCCAGCGCCAGTTCACTGGCCCGGGTTGCCATCAAAGACACCCGCCCCATGGAGCGGATTTTTTTGCGCGAATAGTGGGCTGGCACGGTAAAGTCGGTCACAGGCGCGGCCAGACGGGTGTTGAGGTTATCGAACCTGTCCCACTCGTCCATGCATGCCACCTTGTTTTGCATGGCCTTAAGGCTTGCCGCAATCGATGACCAGTCATGGCCGAGGCTGCTGATGCCGCCAAAGCCTGTGACCACAACCCGGCGGCTCACAGCATGCCTCCGTTCACCGAAATCACCTGACGGGTGATGTAGGCGGCATCATCGGACATCAAGAATCCCGCCAGTGCGGCGATTTCTTCCGGCTTGCCCATGCGGCGCATCGGCACCAGCTGGTCGACCATGTCGGTGGGGAATTCGCTTACCATGTCGGTTTCAATCAGGCCGGGGGCGATGCAGTTAACGGTGATCTTGCGCTTGGCGAGCTCCAGCGACAGCGCCTTGGTGGCGCCGATAAGCCCGGCCTTGGAGGCACTGTAGTTTACCTGACCACGGTTTCCGGCAATGCCGGATACAGATGCCAAAGTGATGATGCGCCCGCCCTTACGGCTTTGGATCATCGGCATCACAGTGGGCTGCACCACGTTGTAAAAACCGTCGAGGTTGGTGTGAATAACGCTGTCCCACTCATCATCGGTCATGGCCGGAAAGGCGGTGTCGCGGTTGATGCCGGCATTGAGCACCACGCCATAGTAGGCGCCGCTTGTGTCGATATCGGCTTCAATGGCGGCGCGCACGGCTGCTCGGTCGGCCACATCAAATTTCAGCAGGCTGACCTTCACGCCAAGGGCGGCAATCTCGCTTGATGTTGCTTCGGCAGCATTCAGGTTTGAGTGGTAATGCACTGCAATATCATAGCCTTGAGATGCAAGGCGCAGGGCAATGGCCTTGCCAATGCCGCGGCTGGAACCTGTCACCAGGACTCTTTTAGTCATTGTTATGCTCCTGTGCTAGATACTGGTAGAAGAGCCTTGGCTCTCACGAATATAGGCGTCTGTGTCCTGAGGCTGGAACACATTGACGTTGGCCTCGGCGACCATAGTGGCGCCATGGAAAATGCGGCAGTCGAATACCGCAAGGCCGGTGTCTTCCTGATAAAGGCGTTTCACTTCAGTGGTGTAGGTTTCGCCCTTTGCAAACACTGCAAGTGGCATGGACAGCTTGCGCGACCCCAGCAAAAAACCGACCTGAATGGGTTCGCCACGCAGGGTGGCTTCGACCCCGGCGAGCGCCGCAATGCTCTGGGCCATGTACTCTATGCCCACATAGTTGGGCACGCCGCCCAGCGCCTCATCAAAATAGGGGCTTGCGTCGCTGATATGGGTGGCGGTAAGCAGGCTATCGTGGCCGTGCTCCAGCACCTCGTCAATCAGCACCATGGGGCGGCGATGGGGCAAAAAGGTTTCCACGTCGATGCTGGAAAGCGGCGCGCCATCCCAAAGCTTGTCAGTCATGCAGGCCTCCACGGCTGAAAATCAAACTGGCATTGCTGCCGCCAAAGGCAAAGGAGTTGCTCATCACATGGCGAATGGGGCCTTGGTTTGCCTGGGGCTTGCTGGAAGGCATAGGCACCAGCGGTAACTGTGGATCGTTGGTGTCGGCTATGCCGTCCCACACCTGAGGTGGCAGGCTGCGATTGCCTTCGCTTAACAGCAGCACGCAAAAGGCGGCTTCAATGGCACCGGCGGCGCCGAGAGCATGGCCGGT
The DNA here is from genome assembly GCF_019457615.1 of Shewanella zhangzhouensis. Classification (NCBI taxonomy): domain Bacteria; kingdom Pseudomonadati; phylum Pseudomonadota; class Gammaproteobacteria; order Alteromonadales; family Shewanellaceae; genus Shewanella; species Shewanella zhangzhouensis. Next base: position 4,212,441 of record NZ_CP080414.1, on the reverse strand, counting down.
AAGCGGCTTGGTGGAGCTGCAGGGTGGCAAATGGCCTTCAAATACGGCACAAACCGCGCGGCTTTCCATGGCGTCGTTTTTCGGCGTGGCGGTGCCGTGCAGGTTAATGTAATCGATGTCGGATGGCTTAAGGCCTGCGTCTTTGAGTGCTGCGCCCATGGCATCGATGGCGCCGCGTCCTTCTGGATGAGGTGCTGAAATATGATGGGCATCGCCGGACTCGCCGCAGCCGCTGAGCAAAACCGGGCCGTCGCCGCGAACCAGGGTAAACAGCGCCGCGCCTTCACCTATGTTGATGCCATCGCGATTGGCACTGAAGGGATTGCAGTGGCCTTTGGAGACAGACTCCAGCGCATCGAAGCCGTTGACTGTGAGACGACAAAGGCTGTCGACGCCGCCCACAATCACCATGTCGCACAGCTTGGCATTGAGTAATCGCTTGGCGCTGGCAAACACCTTGGCGCTGGATGAGCAGGCGGTTGACAGTGTGTAGCAGGGACCATCGAGTTCAAAGTACTGACGCAGAAAGTCGCTGGTACTGCCAAGCTCCTGCTGGAAGTAATGATAATCGGCGGGAAATTCACCGTGCTCGGCGTGGTAGGCCAGGGCCTCTTCGCCCTTGGCAATGCCGGAGGTGGAGGTGCCGAGCACCACGCCGATGCGATTTTTGCCGAAACTGGCGATAGCCCGGGCAACCGTGGGCGCGATCTGCTCGGCGGCGGCCAGCAACAATTGGTTGTTTCGGCAGTCAAATTGCGCCATGGCATCGGGTAATTGCGGCAAATCTTGTGTTACTTCGCCCACCAGGGTGGAGCCAGTTGCCAGCAGGTCGGCACGCAGCACCATACCACTGATGTCCCCAGCAAGGAGGCGCGGCAGGATCTCGCCTGCACTCATCCCAAGGGGAGTGCATAAACCTGTGTCTGTGATGGCTATCTGAGTCACTGTGTTTCTTCCTAAACTTTACAACTGAAAATGCACCTGCCCGGGTCAAGCCAGGGGGGTTATTTTCAGCTTCATCCCGGCTGAAGGCATTTCGAGTATTATCGTGGCGAGCCAGGGTTCCTGATGACTGTAACTGATGTGCACTATGCCGCCATCTTCCGGTGATGTCAGTATCCTGCATCGACGCTGAGGGCAGCTTTGTTCGCTCACCTGCCCACCCGACAGGGCGGCATTGAGCTCCTGTTCGGGCCAATAAATAAGTTGCAGCAGGGCAATCAGGTACTCGGCCCGGAAATTGTCACCAAGCAGCACACTCTGCTCACTTTTCAATTGGTTGCCATCAAAACTTACGTCAAAAAGCGGTTGCCCCATGGGCGCCAAACCTACCACCGAGAGGCGCTGGCCATCGAGTTCGAGCTGGCTTAAGAGTTCGTGGCGTTTGCCATTAATTTCTATGCTGACTTTCTGGGTCTGGCTCTGATTCTTCGGTGTTGGCGCTGGCGTTGTTGCGGGTGCCTTGGGAGCCCGTTGCGGCTTTGGGGCGTCCGGATTCTCCTTTAGCTCCTTTGCCTGTACAGGGAGGGGGGCCAAACAGTAATTCACATTGGTGGACAGGCCGAGACAGGTTTGGCGCAGCAACAGCTGAGTACAGCCGGTGGCGGCCAAAAGCAGGAAACATGTCAGCAGCAGTCGTAATTTCATTAAGCCATCCCTTGAGCTTCGGCCTTGGCCTCGCGGCACAATTCTACCACCATATTCAGGCGTCTTTGCGATTCTTTCACGAAGGGGTTTTCCGTATCCCATGCGTATCCGGCGAGGATAGAGCAGATCATTTGCTTGATGGTGGGGTTGGGATTTTCAAAGAAGATCACTTCCTGGAAAGTGCCTTCGTACCAGGCCTGCACATAGGTGCGAAAACAGTTCACGCCTGTCATCAGCGGCTTGGCATATTCGCTTTCCCAGTCGACCTGTTCGCCATTCAGTTGCTTAAGCAAGGTGCGGGCGGCGAGAGAGGCGGACTGCATGGCAATGGTCACCCCGGAGGAGAACACCGGGTCGAGGAACTCACCTGCGTTACCAAGGAGGGCGAACTTGTCGCTGGCAAGCTGGCTTACATTGGCCGAATAACCTTTAAGTTCGGCGCACTGCTGCACCACCACTGCATCTTTCAGCAGCGCTTTAAGGCCCGGCTCTTCGCGCACCACCTGCATCAGTTTGTCTTCCAGGCTGCCATCAAGGCGCGCCAGCAGATGGGGCTCGGCTACGACACCCAGAGAGCAGCGGCCGTTGCTGAACGGGATCAGCCAATACCAGATGTCTTTGTGTTCTGGGTGGACGCTTATCAGAATCTTATTACGGTCGAAATTGGCATCGCTGATGTTGTCTTCGACGTGGGTAAAAATCGCCATCCGTGACGGCAAATTAGAGGGGCGCTCCAGATCCAAAAGCCGTGGCAGCACCCGGCCAAAACCACTGGCATCCAACATAAATTCGGCTTCGACCTGATAGCTGTCACCCGCTTCAGTGCTGACAAAGAGGCTTGGCTTGCCACTGATGTCGATGCGCTCAACCGTGTGGCCGTAGCGGATTTCCACGCCCTGGGCCTCGGCTGTATCGGCCAGCAGCTTGTCGAAGTTACCGCGCTGCACCTGGAAGGTGGTGCCATGGCCAGCGGTGAACTTGTCGGTAAAGTCGAAGGTGGTGTAGGCACCATTGCGACGGAACGCCGCGCCATTCTTGAATTGGAAACCGGCGGCATTGACCGCCTCCAGCATGCCGGCCTCTTCGATAAAGTTCATGCAGCAGGGCAGCAGGCTCTCGCCAATGGAAAAGCGCGGGAAGTGTTGCCGCTCCAGCACCAGCACCCGTTTACCGGCCTTGTGCAGCAGGCTGGCCGCAATAGCGCCGGAGGGGCCTGCGCCGATAATCACAACATCCACAGCCATATCGAGCGGCTTGCTATTTCCAGAGTGCATCTAGTTCAGTTTCCTTTTAAACGTGTGAATGAGGGGCGAGAGCAGCAGGGTAAAGCCAATCCCGAGGGCCAGCGTGAGGCCAAAATAGTGTATTGCCGGGGTGTTACTGAGTGCCAGCAGACCAAAGGCGAGGGTGGTAGAGCTGGCTGACAACAGCACCGCCAGCATGACTCTGTGGCCATCCTCCCGGTTTTCATCTTTGGCGAAAAACAGGCTGTAATCGACGCCTATGCCAAATATCAGCAGCAGCGCCAGTGCATGGAATAAAGTCAGTGGCGAACCCAGCAGCCCCAGCTGCGACAGGCTGAGCAGTGCCGCCAGCGCCGGTACTGCCACCATGGCTGCGGCAAGTTTCCAGGGGTGACGCAGGGCAAACACCCCAAAGGCGATAAAGAGTGCCAGCGCCAGCAGCCACAGGGTGGTTTGGCGATACTCTCCCATCAATTTGGAGATGTCGCCCACCTTATCTACCAGGGTTACCCCCGGCAGAGTCGCTACCGCTTGGTTAAGTGCCGGTAAGTCCTGAATGCCGCCAAGCAGCACCATGGCGCCCCATTCCAGGGTCGCTGATTCTGGAGCGCTGGCATCTTTAGCCGTGGGTTCAAGCAGCAGCGGCTTGAGGCTTGCCCCCAGCGCAGTGGCAAAAAAAGCATCCGCTTCGATGGGCGTTTGGGCACCGGCCTGGTATTTGGCCCGAAGCTTTGCTTCGAGCTCAGGCTCCAGCCCCAAGCGCGCGACTATGTCACCAAGCCTTGGGCCATAGATTTGTTGTTGCAGGCGATAGTCCTCAAGCTGCCGCGCCCTGGATGGCAGGTAATCGGCAAGGTTCACATGGCTTTGCAGCAGTTGGTCTTTCTCGGCCTGAGCGAGTACAGGCGCGAGGGCTTCGAGTCTTTCGAGCAGCGCCTGCATCGACTCGGCCCGCACCAGCAAAAACTGATTATCCACTCCGCCCGAGAGCAGGGTTCGAACTTTGGCTTCTTCGGCCATCAGCGCGTCTGAGCCCTGCTGCAGGCTGCGGATATCATCGCGGGTTTGCAGCTTGCCAAGCCCAGCGGTGCCAACAACAAGGATGAGCAGGCCTGCCACGGCCAGCGCCTTGGGGCCTGTGGCTTCGAACGGCGAAAGAAAACGAGAGGCCAGCTTGATGGCCGAACCTGAGCCCTGAATACGGCTACCCGCCAGGGCCGGATAGGCAAGATACAAAGTCAGATATGCGCCAATAAGGCCGCCGCCGCAAAAGGCCGCAACCTGCTGCATGCCCGGAAAAGGAGTGAAGCCCAGCGCCAGATAGGCGAGCACGCTGGTGGTCAGTGCCAGCGTCAGTGCTGGCAGAATGCGGCTCAGCGTTTGGCCTGCACGCTCATTGCGGCCGATGCGCTCGGCATAAAAATGGAAACTGTAGTCGATGGCAATGCCAATCAGCGAGGTGCCAAACACCAAGGTGAGCAAGTGTAATTTGCCGAAAATCAGGATGGTGAACAGGCTGGCGCTCAGCATGGCGCTGGCAAGGGTAAGGCTTGCCATCAGCAGCGGCATCAGTGAGCGGAAGCTCAGTAGCACCAGCAGCACCACGCCGGCCAGCGACAGTGAGCCAATCAGGGATACCTCGGCCTTGGCGCTTTGGGTGGCTTCAAGGGCGTGGAACAGGGCGCCGGCCTTAAGCAGGCTCAGCTGCATGCCCTGGTTTACCCTGGTGAAGGCGGCATTGATGGCACTGAGCTGCGCTTCCTGCGCTTTGGGGCTGAATACGCTGTCTTTGCCCTTGGCCATGATGATGGCGGCAGTTTGACCGCCTGAGTTGCCAAGTAAGATACCGTCTTCCTCACCGAGGCGATGGCCTTTACCAAAGCCCTGCATCAGCGCCGGAAACAGCAACAAGGGGTCTTCGCTGATAAGTTCGCTGCTGGCAAAACCGAAGGCGCTGTAGAGGGCGATTTCGGCCTGCTTGATGAGCACATCGAGCTTGCCGTTTTCCAGCAGCGTGCGTTGTGATTCGGTCAGTAGATTAAAACGAGCCGGAAAGTAGAGCCGGTAAATTTCTTTGGGGTCCAGTTCGCTGCCGCTGCGCACCGATGCGAACGCGCTGGAAGCGGCAAGTTCGGCCATCATGGCCTTGGCGGCTTCGATGGTTGCGGCTTTGTCTTCGCCTGTCAGCACCAGATAGCTTTCGTTGGCGAGCCGGGTCTCGAGACTGTCAAGTGCGCGGCTGGTGAGGGCATCCTGCTGCAAATGGGGCAGCATGGCGAGAATGTCGGTTTCGACCACATCCCTGTTACTGAGGGTTTTAACGCCGAAAACGACGGCTGCGGCGAGCAACAATAGCCAGAGCACGAGCCTGAGCCCTGCGCGGCCTGCAGTTTGTGGCTTATCTGTGATTTCGCTTCCCCCAAGCACCATCTAACTTATTGCCCCGACTCAATTTGTGGGCTAAAGGCCTGCCGCTCTTGCTCCGACAGCGGCCCGCTTTGCTGCTTGCTGAAGCGGATATCGCTGACATCGCCATTGGGGCTGATAAGTTTCAGCCTGTCTGTGCTGGCTTTGTTTGTGCGCGTCTCGGTACCTTCAGGGCTTGCCTCGCTGACAAAACTGCCCTCAAGCTCAATGGCCGCAAACAGCGCCTTGATGTCGTCATCTTTTGGAGTGAGGCTGAGTTGCCAGCGATTGTCTGTCATGTTTAAGGTGAGCGAAAAATGCTGCGCCAATTTGGCCACATCGCCGCCCATCATCGCCTTGACCAGCATGGGCATTAAAGTCGCTGGGCCCGCCTTGGCATCCACCTCGGTTTGCTGCCACAGACCTTCACTGTCGCGGCTCAGCATGCGGGTTTCGCTTAAAATCAGTAAATTTTCAAAGGGCTGGCTTTGTGCCCACATCAGCCCCTGCTCGGGCGAGAACACGAAACTGCCGCGGCTGACCAGCGGCCGCTTTAACGCCTTGAGGGTGCGGGTCTGTTCAAACTCGCCGCGCACCGCGCCCTGTGGCTTAAGGGCAGTGCTGAGCGCCCCGAGATTGACGTCGGTGTTCTGGGCTGTGTCTTCTGCCTGCACAGGCAGCCAGACCAGCACGGATGTCAGTATTCCGATGCAAAACTTAACAATCAGCCCCATAGATACCTCTTTATGCGCTCAGCGTTAAACATTATGGCGAGCTTCAGCCGAAGCTCAGGCGTCTGCTTCGCCCAGCAGTGGGCGAATTTTGGCCTGAAATACCTCGGGCGTGACAAAGCAGAGTTCGTTATTGCTCATGTCCACAGCGGCTTGAATGGTGTAGCCCTTGGTAAGCCGCTCGCCACTTTCGGCATCCCGCACCTGATAGTTAATCCGTAAGCGGTTTTCCCACTCCACCAGATCGGCGCTGACGCGAATTTTCTGCCCGAATGTGCTGCTGCGAACATACTTTATCTGCACATCCACTATCGGCCAGGCAAAGCCGGATTCCTGCATCTGGCGGTAGTTGTAGTCGAGTTTGTCCAAGAGTTCACAGCGGACAATTTCGAAGTAACGCAAGTAGTTACCGTGCCAGGTGATCTGCATCGGATCCACATCGTGGAAGGGAATGATGATTTCCGTCTCGGCGTGAAGCAGAGATTTCATCGGCACACCTCCCACTCGGCGGCCTGAATGCGTGCCAGCGTCTGGCGCAGTGTGGCTTCGAGTGGTCTGTCTTCGGTCACCAGCGGGCAAGCCTCGCTGACCTGGGCCAGGGTCTTGGCCACGGACGCCGTGAGTGACGACTCACACAGCTCGCCCTGACGGATGCGCAGGCGCATGCCCTGCGCCATGGCGAGCAATGCCGCCGCGGCCACCTGCTCGGTCAGCTCCAGCACCCGCAAACAGTCGCGGGCGGCAATGGTGCCCATGCTGACTTTATCCTGGTTGTGGCACTCGGTGGAGCGGGAGAACACGCTGGCGGGCATGGTCAGCTTGAGCGCTTCGGCGGTCCAGGCCGACACGCCAATCTGCACCGCCTTAAAGCCGTGGTTGATGGGGCGGCGGGCACCTTCGGCGCCGGAGAGATTCGCTGGCAAGCCATTGTTAAATTTGGGGTCCATCACCAGCGCCATCTGGCGATCGATCAGATCGCTGATGTTCGCCACCAGATTCTTGAGGCTGTCCATGGCAAAGGCGATATGGCCGCCGTAGAAGTGGCCGCCGTGGAGAATGTGCTCGCCTTCGCCATCGACAATCGGGTTGTCGTTGGCGCTGTTGAGTTCGTTCTCAATAAACTGGCGCAGCATCGGCTGGGCGTCGGCCAACACGCCTATGATGTGGGGTGCGCAGCGGATGGAATATCTGTCCTGCAGCCGGTCGGAGTTGCGTGGATGCTCGTGGTGATTGAGGTCGTCACGGATCCAGGTGGCTACCTGGCTTTGGCCCGGATGGGGCTTGGCGGCAAACAGGATGTCGTCGAAATGGTTGGAGTTGCCCTTGAGGGTCAAGGATGCCATGGCGGTTATGCGCGACGACAGGCGGGTCAGGTAGTCGGCTCTATCAAAGGCAAGACACGCCAGCGCCGTCATTACCGCCGTGCCGTTCATCAAAGCCAGGCCCTCTTTCGGGCGCAGCTTCAGCGGGGTGATATTCAGCTTCTGGAACACTTCGCTGCTGGGCACACGTTCGCCGCGATAAAACACGTCGCGCTCGCCAATCAGTACCCCGGCCAGATAAGACAGCGGAGTCAAATCGCCGCTGGCGCCCACCGAGCCTTCTTCAGGGATAACCGGGCAGATGTCTTCATTAATCAGGGTTTCGATGCGCTCAAGCAGCTCAAAACTGACGCCGGACTTGCCGATGGCAAGTGAATTCAGGCGGCAGGCCATCACGGCGCGGGACTGCATTGGCGTCAACTCGCGGCCCATGCCGCAGCCGTGGAAGCGCGACAGGTGCAGCGGCAGTTCGTGCACCAGATCCAGCCCTACAGTCACAGTGCAGGAGTCGCCATAACCCGTGGTGACGCCGTAGACCACGCCTTCTTCGGCCAGCAGACTGTCGATAAAGCGGGCGCCGCGCTGGATGTATTCCACGTATTCCTGGTCGCGTCTCAGTTCAACCCTGGCACCTTTGGCGATGGCGACTACCTGCTCTATGGTCAGGGCGCCGTAGCCAAACTTAACAGTCTCTTTCATTTCAGTTGATTGGTTAGTCATTTTACCGTTCCTGTGGCGTCTGCCCGGGCCCAAAGCCTCATTGGCCGCGGCGCCAAAAATCGAAGAAGTTGAACCACTGCAGTGGCTCTTTGCGGGCGTAGTGCTCAAGCCTTTCGGCATAGCGCACCACCGCGTTTTGAATACGTTCACTTCTGCCGGCTCTGGGGCCCTTGAGGGTGTCTGCAAAGGGCTCCACATGCACCCGATAGCGGCCCTGCTCCCGCAGGCAAAACATCAGAAATACCGGGCAGTCCAGCAGGCTCGCCAGAATAAAGGGCCCTTGTGGGAAAGGCGCGGTTTCGCCAAGGAAAGGTACTTCCACCACCCGGCCTGCATTGCCGCTGGCGGTGCGATCCCCTGCTATCACCACCAGTTCGCCGGCGGCGATTTTGTCTGCCAGCATGATGGAAGTTGATGGGTCCAGCTCATTGATATGAATGAGGTTTAGGTCGCTGTCCGGGTTGAGCTGCTTCAGCACCTTGTTAAAGTTTTCGGCGTTGGCGGTCATCACCATCACGTTCACTTTGACTTTGCGCTGGTGGATGGAGATGGCCCGACAAAGCTCGAGGTTGCCAAGGTGCGATACCAGGAGCACGCCGCCCTGGCCGCGCTCCAGCATGTCTGCCAGCAGCGCCCGCTCGGGGAAATCGACTTCGCTCAGTTTAATCCGGTCGCACCAGGCATCGATACGGTCAAGGGCGGCATTGCCGAAGGCGAGAAAGTGCCTGAGGCTATGGCGCCAACCGACCTGTGGCTGAAGCTGGGGATGATTTGGCTCCAGCGCCTGTACCCGCTCCAGAAACTCAATCGACGCCTTGCGGGCAGCGCCGCCGGTCATAAAGAAATACGCAATCACAGGGTACATGATGGCGCGGCACAGCCAGTGGCCGCCGAAGCGGTAACTTTCGGCCAGCAGCTTAATGCCCCAATAGCTGCCCCGCTCGCTGATGGACGACCAATGGGTTTGTTTTCTGCCGCGGCCAAGCAGGCTTGGCAGGCGTTTGAGCATGCCAAAGAAGAGTTTGGTGTGCAGGGCGCTGATGCGCACGTTGTCGGCAAAGCCCTGAAAATGACTGACGCCGTTCTCGGGGTAAATCACCGCCGTGGGCACATGCACCACATCGACACCGCGCCAGTAGAGCTTCACCAGCACTTCGATATCAAAATCCATGCGCTCGCCAAGCTGCTCGCTTAAAAACAGCGCTTCGGTAGCGGCCAGCGGATAGACCCGAAAACCGCACATGCTGTCCTGAATATCGAAGCTCAGGGTTTCGACCCACACCCAGAAATGGGTAATGTAGCGGCCATAGAGGCGGCCCTTGGGCACAGAGTCATCATACTGGGGCCGTCCCGAAATCACTGCATCCGGGTGCTCGTTGGCGGCGCTTAACAGTTTTGGAATATCATCGAGGGTGTGCTGGCCATCGGCATCCACCTGCAGCGCGTGTGTAAAGCCTGCTTTGTAGGCGGCACGCAGGCCGGTCATCACCGCCGCGCCCTTGCCCCGGTTAAAGGGGTGGTGCAGCAGGGTCACCCAGGGGTATTTGGCATCGAGGGCCATCAGCAGATGGCAGGTGGCCTCGTTGCTGCCATCGTTGACCAGAAACACCGGCAGCCCCAAAGGCTCCAGTGTTTCCAGGGTGCGCTCGATGGCATGGGTGTGGTTGTAATTGGGGATGACTATGGCGACTCGCATCAAGAGTCCCCGCGCGCGGTAATCACAATCCGGCCTGAGCCGAAGCGACGCTCACCATCGCTGTAGGCGAAGGTGAGTTTGCCCTTGGCGGTGTTGTTGCTTATCAGCAAATCCACCTCGGTGCCGGGCAGTATCAGCTGCTGAAACTTAAGCACTTCAAGGCTTGCCACGCTGGCATCATAACCAAAATGTTCGCAGCCAAAACGCACTGCCCAATCGAGTTGAGTCACCCCCGGCAGTACGCTTTGCCCCGGGAAGTGGCCCTCGAAAAACGGCAGGTCAGCATCGATGGCGAGCCTGAGTCTCAGTTCAGTGTCTGTCTCTTCGCGCGCCAAAACCTGTGGCAGCAATGACTTAATCATGGATGAACAACTCAATCAAAGTTTGGTGAACGCGCTTGCCCTGTGGATTCAGTGGCAGCTCGTCCGGGTAACGCCAGCGCCTTGGCAGGGTGACCCGCTCAAATTCGGTTAACAGATGCGCCTTCAGCTGGTTGTTGAGGGCAAGTTTGCCCTCTTCGGCCAGCAGTGCCTTGCCTTTGTCTGACAGCTCCACCACGGCGCCAAGCTGGGTGCGGGGCTCAGTCAGCAGCACCAGCGCGGCGCGGCTCACCAGCGGATGGCTCTCAAGCAGGGCTTCCATCTGCACCAGCGACAGGCGCTTTTCTTCAATTTTGACAATCCTGTCCAGCCGGCCTTGCAGCACAAAACGGCCATTGTCATCGATGGCGATTTTATCTTCACAGCGAAGGGTCTCGGCGGGATTGTCGAGATAAGGCGAGCGCAGCAGCAGGGCGCCATCGTCGGCGCGGGTTATCTCAATGCCGGGAAAGGCCTGCCATGCCTCGGCGGCAGAGGCTTGTCTGCGCCAGCCAATGCCGCCGGTCTCTGTGCTGCCGTAGACCTCGATGGGCAGGCTGCCATAAACCTTCTGGATGCCACGGGCAGCGTCTTCACTCAAAGGGCCGCCCGATGAAAACACCAGGCTGGGTGAGTGAAATTGCCGCTCATTATCAAGTGCGTCCGGCAGGCGGCTTAACTGCGCCGGGCTACTGATAAGGCACAGGTTTGGCAGCAGCGCCGTGTAGTAACTCAGGGTCTCTGGGTATTCCACCAAATCACTTAAAAACGGTCGCCCGGCTGCCAGTGGCCAGAGAATTTTAAACAGCAAACCATAGATATGCTGGTGGGAAACGGTGGAAATAACACTGCAATGGGGCAGGGCGGCGGCAAAGGTGGTCTCGAGGGTGCTGACTTCGACGTCGAGCTGTTCGAGGGTCTTTTTCACCGCCTTGGGCTCGCCGCTGGAGCCTGAGGTGTATAAAGTCAGGCTGCCGCTGGGCGTGGTATCGGGCCAGGCGGCCGGTGTTTGGGCGGTTTCTTTTTTCAGGGCAACCCAGTCGTGGCCTTCACACAGGGGCACATCCGAGAGCACGGCATCGAAATTCTGGGTGAGCTGACTTAAGGTGCCGCTTTGGGTGTTGGGTGGCAGTACCAGCTCTTTGCCCGCCAGCAAACCGGCGCAAAGACCGATGGCGAACAAGTCGGAACTTTCGCAGGAGAGTAACCAGCGCTGTTCACTCTTGTGGCTGAGAGTTTGCCACAGATGATGCACCTGGGTGGTAAACAGCGCCCCGGTAAGAATATCGTGGTGATTGAAGCTTATCAGCTGCTGAGCCGCCGGGCCGCGTGTCAGGGCGTTGTAGAGCAGAGACGTCATCGCGATGCTATCCACATGTCAGGCACCTTTTTTCAGAATGAAGGTGCGGTACAACCACTCCCCGCCAGCCATTATGCCCATCAGAATGTAGGCAATCAGGCCGTTGTACAGGGTCCAGATTTCCAGGCTGGTAAAGTGGGCGGTATAAAAGGCCATGCCGCCGTTTACCACAAAGAGCAGGCACCAAAGCGCCGTGACTCTGCGAAGATAAGGTATGGCTTCGTCGGGCAGGTCCGCCTCGCCGAGGCGCGCCAGCCGCTCTACCATGCTGGGACCGCGCAGCAGTGACTGGCCGAACACCCCGAGCATGGTCAGGTTAATGACTATCGGGTAGTAGAGCAGCCAATCCTGACGCTTGGCCAGCAAGCTGCCGGCGGTAAGCAGTACCCCGGCCAGCAGCGGCAGTGCCATGGCTTTGAGTTGCTGGCGCTTTAACACCAACCGCAGCAATAGCAGCAGACACAGCATACCTGCCAGCACGCCGGGAGGCAGGTAATTCAGCCCCAGCCAAACCGCCAGTGGGTAGACGAGCAGCAACGCCGCCGTCAATACCTCAATAACCCGCATCAGCCCTGAACCAGAGCCTCGATGGCGTTAACCACATCTTCCACGGTGCGCACTGATTTGAACTCTTCGGGCTTAATCTTTTTGCCGGTGAGTTGCTGCAGCTTGATCACCAGATCCACCGCATCGATGCTGTCCAGATCCAGATCCTGATACAGGTTGGCTTCCAGGCTGATGGCATCGGCGTCGATTTCAAAATCGTCCACCAGAATGGTGGTCAGCTTTTCAAGAATTTGCTCGCGATTGTCCATAGCCTTACTCCTGACCACGCTGAGATTCGATAAAGCTGGCAAGGGTTGCCACGCTGTAGAAGTGAGCCTTGGTCGCGTCTGAGTTGGCTTCAATCTTCACATCGAATTGCTTTTTAATGGCCAGACCCAGTTCGAGCGCATCGATGGAGTCCAGTCCCAGGCCGTCGCCAAACAGAGGCGCATCGGTTTCTATATCAGCAATGGTCACATCTTCCAGGTCGAGGCAGTCGATGATCAGCTGTTTGATTTGGTCATGTAATGTCATAATTCTATTTCAAGTCTTTGTTTATAATAGTTTTCCATATCCCTGGTCAGTATTCGCGCCATCCTGGCATCTCCTCCTTCCTCGGCCTTATAGTCCATGGCGGAGATGGGCGTTCCTACCTCTACCGTCATGCCAATGGTGCGCCGGGGAATTTCCCACCAGGGGTCCTGTTTGGTCAGGCCAGGGGGCTTGGTGTGCAGCAACACAGGAAGTATGTCGCTGCCGGTACGCAGGGCGATATTGGCCGCGCCGCGCGCAAAAGGGTTTATCTGCTCGCCAAGCACGGTGCGGGTGCCTTCGGGGAAGATAATCAGATTGGTGCCGCGGCCAAGTACGTCGCGGCAGTCATCCAGCAGCAGTTCGGCGCCGCGGTTGGGAATATAACCCGCCGCCGACACCACGCCGCGCATAAAAGGGTTGCGCCAAAGCCCCTGCTTTACGATGCAGCCCGCGTTGGGCATCAGGCTTATCAGCACCACCACATCAATCAGGGTGGGGTGGTTGGCAATCACCAGCATGGCTTCGGCATTGGCGAGGCGCTCCACCTCTTTGGTTTCCAGTTTTATCACACCCGCCGCCGACAACATGTGCACAAAACCGCGAAACATCAGGTGCACGGCTTTTTGTACTCGCTTGATGCGAACCTCGGGTTTGCCGGGCCAGTATTTCAGCAGCGGTAAGATGGTCAGCGAGCTTAACAGGCCGCCGAGGCCAAAACAGATGTAGCACAGCATGCCACCCAGCCAGCGCGGCACATAGGCAAGCCCGGTCAGTCGGTGCTGACAGGGCGAGCGGCGCGCAAGCTTCTGGGTGTGCTCAGTCATGACTCAGGCTCCAGTCGAAACCGGACAGGTGGCCACGGCAGTTTTCACCTTTGGCAAGGCTTGCCAGCAACTGGCCGTAGCTCATGGGTTCGAGCTCGGCTCCTTTGGACAAGGTCAGTTGCGGCTTGCCGCAAGACTCTGGCGCCAGCATCATGCCCAGCGCCAAGGGCAGTTCAAATTCTTCTGTGTAGTCGTTATAGACGGGCGGCACAGGATCATCACCAAATACCAGCAGCAGCGGGCTTGGGTCTTCGCACAGCTGGGCGTAGGCTTCCACCATCGCCTGCGACAGGCTCTCGGTGCCGGCGGCGACTGAAGTCGAGGCAGCGCGGTTTTCGCTGAGAATGCCAAACAGGCCGCTGGCGGTGTTGTGTACCGACTGGCTGAAACCCATGGGGGATAAAGGCTCGCGGACAATGACACTGTGGAGCAGGTCGATGGTGCGATTCAGCTCGCCGTGACGTGAGGCAAACACACTGCGGCACTGGGATACGGGTTCACACTGGAAGGCCACATCGAGCATCATGCGGCTTAAACGGCTGAAGCGACGACGCTGCATTGCCGGCACCTGAGGCAGCGCAGGCGCAACAGTGCTGCTCGGGTCTGAGAGCGATTTTTGCCAAGCGGCCCAGCTATCCCTGTCTTGATAAGCCGGGGACCATCCCCCCCACGCCATCACGCTGAAAGTTAAATGCACTGCATTGCCTCTGACGCTGTTGCCAGGCGCCGTAAGTTATCCATCACTTGAGCCGCATTGGGCATGAATCGTTATTGCTCGATTTTGCGGACTGCTTACTGTTAAGTCCGTCTATTTTGGACTGAATATTCTATATCAAAACACCCTGATAACAGAAGCCCCCGGAGACCGCATGGTATCCGGGGGCAAGTTGTTAAATGACGGGGATTTATTGCAACAATGGTCGCAGTTTCTTAAGCGCGGCTTTTACCTTGCGGCTGTTTGTCGGGCCCATACGTATCATGAGTTTCTGCGCAGGTGGCAGAGCTTCCAGCTCGGGGTCGGCAAACTTGTAGTTGACGCTGAAGGTGACAAGCTCAATGGGTGATTCGATGATGGGCGCTGCCAGCAGCTGGTCGATAGCCTTGAGGCTGCGTTCTTTGAAACTGACATTGCCGTAACCCAATTCATCGAAGGCCTGCTCCAGCATGGGTGTCATCTGGGCATAGGTTTCCAGCAGCTTCTCCTCGTTTAAATTGGCAATGTAATTGGCATACAAATCGTAGCGCTTGTAGCTGTCGGGATTTAAATAGGTCTTGGCGGTGATTTCGCTGACGGTGAATTTCGCTTCGGGGCCCTTTAGTGGGCTTTGTTTACGCGCCAGCTGGCCTTCGGCCAGATTATCCATAAAAACCACGAAGTGGCGTACCAGATCCTGCTGGGCAATGATGGGTTCGACCGGCAGACTACCAGCCAATGCAATGGCTTTTTGGGTAGCAAAAGTATCGCTTTCTGCCAGCTCAGGAATGGGATCCACAGTGACTTCAGGTATTGCTTCTTCGGGTGTATTGGTCACAGGTTGTGGTTGAGGTTGGG